>NZ_BAABNJ010000006.1:0-81745 GCF_040362265.1 Candidatus Pelagadaptatus aseana | reverse complement strand
TTCTTTTCGATATAAGCTCAAAAAAGAAAATAATATTAGTTTCATTTAAAAAAAATATTACTAACTCAGAAGTAGAAAATTTAGGTGCAAATTTTTATGATCAATTTAAAGATTCTAAAGTAAATGTGTTTATTTTAAATTCACAAACTTTATTAAAACGCTCACAAACTTTATTCAAATCTGACATGACAAGTATTTAGTCCCGATAGTTCTCCACACTGGGACAGGTACACACCAGATTGCGGTCGCCGTACACGTTATCGATACGATTAACCGTTGGCCAGACCTTACTGTGCTTCAGCCAGGCAGCCGGACGCACCGCAACTTCACGGGAGTATGGACGATCCCAGTTATCTGTCATCACATCGTCCTGGGTGTGCGGGGCGTTGTGCAGCGGGTTGTTGTCCGCCGGGTATTCGCCCTTCTCTACCATGTCGATTTCCTTGCGGATGGTGAGCATGGCCTCGATAAAGCGATCCAGTTCTTCTTTGGATTCCGACTCGGTGGGTTCGATCATCAAGGTGCCGGCCACCGGGAAGGACATGGTGGGGGCGTGGAAGCCGAAGTCGTTCAGGCGCTTGGCGATGTCTTCCTCGGTAATACCACTGGCCTCTTTTAGCGGGCGCAGATCCAGCAGACACTCATGGGCCACAAAACCGTTGGTGCCGGTATAGAGAATCGGATAGGCCTCACCCAGCTTTTTGGCCACGTAGTTGGCGTTGAGCATGGCGTATTCGGTGGCGGCTTTCATGCCGTACTTGCCCATCATTTTGATGTACATCCAGCTGATTGGCAGAATCGAAGCCGAGCCCCAGGCTGCAGCAGAAATGGTGCCACTGGCTACATCGGTGCCGGGCACTGGTTGTACCGGGTGACCGGCGAGGAACGGCTTGAGGTGTTCACCCACACCGATAGGCCCCATGCCCGGGCCACCGCCACCGTGAGGGATACAGAAGGTTTTGTGCAGGTTCAGGTGGGATACGTCGCCACCGAACTTGCCCGGTGCAGCAATGCCCACCAGTGCGTTCATATTGGCGCCGTCGATGTACACCTGAGCGCCAATGGCGTGAATGCGTTCACATAGATCAACAATGCCCTCTTCAAACACACCATGAGTGGATGGGTAGGTCACCATAATGCAGGCAATCTGCTCGCCATAATGATCGATCTTGGCTTGCAGGTCATCCAGATCCACATTGCCCTTGGCATCGCAGTCGACAACCACAACCTTCATGCTGACCATCATGGCCGATGCGGGGTTGGTACCGTGCGCCGAAGACGGGATCAGGCAGATATTGCGCTCAAACTCGCCCTTGCTTTCAAAGTATTTCTTGATGGCCACCAGACCGGCGTACTCGCCTTGGGAACCAGCATTGGGCTGCAAGCTGATACCATCGTAACCGGTACAGGCGGCCAGCATGTCCTGTAGCTCTTCAAACAATTGCTGGTAGCCTTCGGCCTGCTCAATCGGGGCAAACGGGTGCAGGCTGTTGAACTCGGGCCAGGTGATCGGAATCATCTCGGACGTGGCATTGAGCTTCATGGTGCACGAACCCAGCGGAATCATGGAGTGGGCCAGTGTCACATCGCGGTTTTCCAGACGTTTGAGGTAGCGCAGCATTTCCGTTTCGCTGTGATAGCGGTTGAACACCTCGTGAGACAAAATCTCGTCGCTGCGCAACAGGCTGTCCGGCAGACCTTTGGAACCGCCGGCCAACTCATCGTCCAGCGCTTCAAAGTCTACTTCCAGATCTTCACTGCTAGTGTCGGCAAAAATGGCCACCAGTGCCATCACATCGGTGATGCTGGTGGTTTCGTTAACGGACACGCCCAATGCACCCTCACCGAGCTTGCGCAGGTTGATTTCAGCCGCCAGAGCACGCTGATAGATTTCTTCCTGCTTCTCATCCACCTGAATCGCCAGGGTATCGAAATAGCTGTCGTGCACCATATCGAAGCCCACTTCCTGCAGGGCCTCACTGAGAATGCCGGTCAGGCGATGGATGCGATTGGCGATGCGTTTCAGACCTTCAGGGCCGTGGTAGATGGCGTAAAACACGCTCATCAGGGCCAGCAGCACCTGTGAGGTACAGATATTGGAGTTGGCCTTCTCGCGACGGATATGCTGTTCGCGGGTTTGCATGGCCATGCGCAGGGCCTGCTTGCCATTGGTGTCGATGGAGACGCCGATGATACGGCCCGGCGCCGAGCGCTTGTACTTGTCACGGAAGGCAAAGAAGGCCGCGTGCGGGCCACCAAAACCCAGTGGCACACCAAAGCGTTGGTTAGTACCCACAACCACATCAGCACCCATGGAACCTGGACTTTTCATCAGAACCAGGCTCATGATGTCCGCCGCAACGGTCACCAGAGCGTCTTTGCCATGAGCAATATCAATCAGGTCAGTAAGGTCTCTGACTTCGCCGCTGGTACCCGGATTCTGCAGCAGGGCACCGAAGTAGTCGGCTTCGGCCAGCACCTCTTCGGGCTTGCCCACCAACACCTCGAAACCAAAGTGCTCGGCACGGGTCTGGATTACCGCCAGAGTCTGCGGATGCGTGGCCTCGTCAACAAAGAAGGTATTGGATTTGTTCTTGCGCATCTGACGCTTGCACATGGCCATGGCTTCGGCCGCTGCCGTGCCTTCATCCAGCATGGAGGCGTTGGCCAGTTCCATGCCAGTCAGGTCGATGATCATCTGCTGGAAGTTCAACAGGCCTTCAAGACGGCCCTGGGCAATTTCCGGCTGATACGGGGTATAGGCGGTGTACCAACCCGGGTTTTCCATGACGTTGCGCAAAATGACATTGGGCACGATGGTGTTGTGATAGCCCATGCCAATGTAGGATTTGAACACCTTGTTGTTGCTGGCAATGGCCTTGATTTGAGCCAGCGCCTCGGCCTCGCTCACGGCTATATCCAGATTCAGGTCATCGCGCTTGCGGATGGCTGCGGGTACGGTTTTCTCAATCAGCTCATCCAGCGAGCCAACCCCCAGTTCGGCCAGCATGGCCTCGGTTTGGCTGGCATCGGGGCCAATATGGCGACCGATAAAGGCGTCGTTTTGTTCCAATTCAAACAGGGATTGGTTACGAATTTCTTGAGACATGAGGCGTTTCCAGAACAGAATTTTTACGGACTTTTCAGCCCTTCGAAAAGGGCGGCATAATACCAATTCGGGCAATAATGAAGCAATTCATAATGAGCGATAA
Source organism: Candidatus Pelagadaptatus aseana (assembly GCF_040362265.1). NCBI lineage: Bacteria > Pseudomonadati > Pseudomonadota > Gammaproteobacteria > Cellvibrionales > Cellvibrionaceae > Candidatus Pelagadaptatus > Candidatus Pelagadaptatus aseana. Next base: position 78,533 of record NZ_BAABNJ010000006.1, on the reverse strand, counting down.
TCACTATAAGGAGCGCGAATGGTGCAACTGATTGAATTGCTTGACGAAATCAGCGCCTGCAAACTGTGTGAACCGCATCTGGCGCTGGGCGCCAACCCCGTTGTCCGAGCTCACAGTGATGCCCGGATTCTGATTATAGGACAGGCACCGGGCACCCGAGTTCACACCACCGGCATTCCCTGGAACGACCCCTCCGGTGATCGTCTGCGCCAGTGGCTGGCTGTCGACCGCGATAGCTTCTACGACGACACCCTGTTTGCCATTATGCCCATGGGCTTTTGTTATCCCGGCAAGGGCAAATCCGGTGACCTGCCCCCTCGCCCCGAATGCGCACCCACCTGGCATGACCGCCTGATGGCGCACCTGCCCAACATCGAACTGACCCTGTTAATCGGCCAGTATGCCCAGAAACATTATCTGCAGGATCACCATAAAAACCTGACTGAGAGGGTTAAACATTGGCGCGACCACATCACCAATCGTCGTGAGGGCGGGATCCAACTGCCGCTGCCCCACCCATCACCCAGAAACCGATTGTGGCTGCAACGCAACGACTGGTTTGAAACCGAAACCGTACCCTGGCTGCAGCAGCACATTAAAAAGCTGCTTCACAGCAGCCAATCTGGCAGGTGAAGACAAAAAGCGTCTAATGACTTTCACGCCATCCAGCCTTGCTCTAAGATAAAAGATAAATACTAATAATGAGCCCAAATGAACAAGGTCCCACCTAATCGTGACGATGACGGTCAAAGCAAGTTCCTCAACGATCTGAACTTGTCAGCCCGAATCAAACTGATCCGCATTCTGTCAGTATTTGGCTTCAGTGTGATGGGTGTGTTTGGCGTCAACGCCATTATTGAACAACACTACCCGCTGGGTTTGGGCTTGTTGCTGATGACCTTACTCGGCGTCATCAGCAATCTGGTTTTTCAAAGCGACAAAGACTACACCAAAGCCATCAATATCATTGCCGCGTGCATGATCGTACTGGGCTGCATGCTGGTGTTTACTGGCAGTATTGATGGCACCGCGCTCTATTGGGTCCCCCCCCATTCTGGTCACGATCATCTTTGCCACCTCATTTATCATCGGTGCCGTACTCGCTTGTGTTTTTATGACAGTGATTACCGCAAGTCTGGTATTCGATGCACCCTGGGTGATTTATGAGTACCCACAAAGCACTGTCATTCGTTTTCTGTCTGCCTCATGGTTACTGACCGTGCTTTGCCTTGCCAAAGATTATTCCAGTAATGAATCCCTGACGACCATGGACACATTGCGCTCGGATCTGTCGACCGCAGCCAATACGGATTCACTGACCCGTCTATTCAACCGCCGCTACATCACCGAAAACTTTATTCATCACGACAGATTTACCGACAATATCCGCAACAATGGCTCAGTACTGCTGGCCGACATCGATCATTTTAAACAGGTCAATGACAGCTACGGCCATGACGCCGGCGATCAGGTTCTTAAAATGGTGGCCGATGCCCTGCGCGATACCACCCGCAGTGATGACATACTGGCGCGCTGGGGTGGAGAAGAATTTCTGATTATTTTGCCCGGGATCCCGGAAGAGGTGGCCATCAAACGGGCCCAGCAATTTATTGATCGGATTGCCGGTGAGACCCTGTACCTTGATAACGGCATACTCAAAGTTACTCTGAGTATGGGCATCAGTCGGATGGAAAATGATAAATCGGCCAACGCCACCCTGAAAGAGGCGGACGAATATCTGTATCAGGCCAAAGAAGGCGGCCGCAACCAGATCTGTTTCAGGAATCCTCCTGCGTAGGCTCCCGTTGATCGTGATCGTTTAACAACTCGGTAAGCGAACGGAAGTGATGGGCCGTGTCGGTTTTGTATTTATCCAGTAATACCCGCAACCGGGCCTGATGATCGATGCTGGTGGCGTGACACTCCAGTCCGAGGAAATGGCCCTGCTGATGAGACAGGTGTCCCTGCATTTTGATCTTCTCATCTTCGTTGACCTCGATGGTCAGAATAATCTGCTCACCGTTTTGCATATCGTGCTTGTAGATCAGTGCGGCCAGAGCGCCATTAAATGAGAGATCGAGAATATGCACAGGCCAGGTGTGATGAGTGGTAACCAAGGTCGCATGAGCCCGAAAATCGACTCTGGGAAAACAGCGACTCTCGTTATCGGTAGTGCGTAACATCCTATAGCCCTCACTGGCTCTCTAGTTGCTGTTCATAGTGAGCCAACAACTCACCCAATTCCCTTTCGGCCGCATCCGGATCACCCAGATTCAGCTCCACCAGGCGGCGCAGATGAGCGATGCTCTCTACATCGATGTTGATGCAGGTCATTCCCAGATGCTCGGAGTCCTGACGGGCAATAACCGCATCCATTTCAATCATGGCAGCATCGCTGAGTAATACGGAAGCATGCAATGGCTGATCGGAATCAACCTGAAAATCTGCGGGGGGGGACGACCAGCAGACCATTGATGGAAATATCCAGTAATTCGCATTTCCAGGAGGTAGCGCCCTGCTTTAAGAGCGCATGCCCATGAAACGAAACCCGACTGAAGTGCCGCCGTTCAGCATCTGCTGCCATTAAGAAACCTCTGTTGATACTGCCTTTATCCTGTCAGTCTAGTTGGTTATACAATCTACAGCAAACACCTTGCAGTTTTAGGGGTTTCTTATGGCAACTTGATGAAACCTTCTGGAAACCCCTGATTTTTCTGCAATTGTTCGAGCAAGCCCTCGTCCTCGCCCGGCCCCTGCTGCCACTGATCAAAGTACACCAGATCTGCCAGCGGCAAGCGGGAGCGCCAGCCTTTTTTCTGCAGCTCGGGCTCATCATTGAAATGACTGACATGCCCCACACACAGATAGGCAATGGGCACTATGTCATCGGGAATGGCCAGCGCCTGTCGCAGACGATCCTGCTCGACAATACTGACCCAGCCCATGCCAATGCCTTCGGCCCGGGCCGCCAGCCAGAGGTTTTGAACGGCGCAGACGGTGCTGAACAAATCCATGGTTTTGATATGAGTACGGCCCAATACCGGGCCTTTAACCCGCTCGCGGTCGCAGGTAATGCAAATATTGACCGGGGCATCGAGAATACCCTGCAGCTTCAATGAAGAGTAAAGTTCGCGACGCTCCCCTTCAAACATCTGGCGGGCCTCCTCATTGGCGGCCTCAAACGCATCATGAACCCGGCTTTTGACCTCGTCAGAGCGAATCACCATAAAATTCCAGGGCTGCATAAAGCCCACCGATGGCGCGTGGTGCGCCGCATACAGCAGGCGACTCAGCACCTCGTCAGAGACGGGCTCTGAGGTGAACTGGCCACGCACATCGCGGCGATTGAAAATGGTCTTGTAGAGCGCGTCGATTTCCGCCTGGGTAAAATCCGACTCAAAGGGTTTATCACTCATAGGGATCCAAAATGTTGGCAGCCCGTTACTGGCTGCGTACCTGCTGTAATTGCCGGCAGAGCATATCCGCACCCAGCAAAATCCGAACGGTGTGACGCTGCACATAGTCCGGCGGAATAAAGTACAGGTGATTACCCTGAACCGCCTGCAAGCTCGGCCACTGCAACCATTCGTCGAGCCAGTCCGGGCGGGCCTCGCCCATACCACTGGCCACAATCGCCTGAGGATTGGCCGCCAGTACCGACTCCACTGCCAGCTTGGGAGCAATGGCAATAGCGTCGGCGAACACATTGTAACCGCCGCACAGGCGAATCACATCACTGATCAGGTGGCTGCCATTCAGAGTCTGCAGCGGATTGTTCCACACCTGATAAAAGACACCCACCGGAGCCAGCTGGCTGTATTGCTGGCGCAATCGCGACAGTTCCAGACGAAACGCCTGCGCCGCCTGCAGGGCCTGATTATGGTGGCCGCTGAGCGTGCCAAAGTTTTCAATATTGACAGCCACCGTTTCCAGATCTCTGGGATCGGAGACGTAAACCGTCAGCCCGAGATCGAGCAGGGACTGCAGTTTCATATCCCCATGGCCGCTGTGCCAGGCCACCACCAGATCCGGATTCAGGGCCACAATCGCTTCAAGATTGAGTTGCACAAAACTGCCAACCGAAGGCACCTGTGTGGCGGCTTTCGGGTAGTTGGAGTAATCGACCACCCCCACCACCTGCTCACCGGCTCCGGCACTGAACAGGTTTTCGGTCACATGAGGGGCGAGGCTGATAATCCGTTGTGCCGGTTGCGCGAGCACCACCTCCCGCCCCACATTATCGGTTACCGCAATCTGCGCCTGAGCACTCTTCCCCTGAACATCCTGCCCCTGAGCACCTTGCCACCACAAAAGGTTCAACAGCAGCAGCGCCAGACCCATCATAAAATTGTTCACAAAAAGATTTCCTCAAAAGCCCGGGATAATCGCTGCCACTGGGACTCGTCTCCCGGCAGACCAATACGCAGACAATAACGCTGCTGCGGCAGAGCAAAACGACGCACCCAGATACCCCGCCGAGCCAATTGTTCAAACAATCCTTCGCCAGATGTCTGCGGACAAAAAATCGAACCAAATAACGGTGACTGCCTGATGGCGAACTCCGGTGATGAACAATATCGCCGCAGCAAGTCATCGAGTTGCTGACTGGCACCACGGATTCGCTCGCGCTGCCGCGCCTGCCAGCGTTGATCCAGAAGCACCTTGGCGCCAAGGTATTGCGCCGGGCCACTGATATGCCAGCAGTGCAGCGTCATTTTGACCCGGGCAATAAATTCACTGGCCGCCAGCATAAAACCGAGACGCAAGCCGGCCAGACCAAAGAACTTGCCGACCGAGCGCAATACCACCAGCCCCGGCTTATCACAGTGGCCAGCCATACTCAGCTCTGGCGCTGTATCGGCAAAGGCCTCATCCACCACCAGACACCCACCCCGCTGTTGCAGTTGTTGCCACAGGGCCAATAATCGAGCAGGCTCAGAGCAATCGGTTGTCGGGTTATTGGGATTAATCACCACCACCACATCCACCTCGCCAGCTTCCACCAGTGACTGCACCTGCTGAAGACTGGCGGGATCGTAATCCACCACAAAGTGACCTGCAGCAGACCAGGCCGCCCGATGTTCGAAATACCCCAGCGACGGAATGGCAACGCGACACCCGGGAAACAGTTGCGGCAATAGACTGATGCCCTGTTGCGAACCGCTCAATGGCGCCACGGATTCTGGCACACAACCGTAATAGCTTGCAGCGGCAGTAACCAGTTGCGCATCCCCCGAAGGCAAACGCTGCCAGATACTTTGCGGAATATGCAGCGGGTCATAACACCAGGGCGCAATGCCCGTGGATAAATCCAACCAGTCAGACTCGGGGATCCCATATTGCTCTGCGGCAAGTGCTAAATTTCCGCCGTGGCTCAGATTGATTAACTCACGGCCCTGCCTGTCCTTATCCACAAACGGCTCCCCAGACAACAGCCAGTAATAAACCCATCAGTAACCATGTTTTAACCGCCCGGCCAATCAATCCAATCGCCCGGCCGATATCAGCGGCATTTGGCTCAGGACCATCACCCAACAACGGGCGATCTTTCCAGACGCCATCATAGCAAGCTCTCCCACCCAGGCTGATGTGCAATGCACTGGCACCGGCAGACATTACCGGGCCACCGTTGGGACTGTCACACAACGGCGCCTGTTGCCGCCAAAGGCGTCGACATTGGCCGATATGATGACGCTCCAGACCGGCGGCCAGAATATAGCTCCAGGCACACAGGCGTGCAGGTAACCAGTTGAGCAGATCATCGAACCGCGCCGCCGCCCAACCAAATTTTTCAAAGCGCTGATTGCGATACCCCCACATGGCATCCAGCGTATTCACCAAACGGTACAACACCACCGCCAGCGGGCCAGCAAGCAAGTACCAGAACAAGGGGGCAAAAATGGCATCGCTGCCATTTTCCAGCAGTGACTCCAGTGTCGCTTTGGTCACCTGAGTCGAATCCATATCAGCGGTTTGGCGACTGACCATATACCCCACTCGCTCACGGGCCAGCGTCAAATCATGCTGCGCCAGCGCCCATTGCACGGCCTCACCATGTTCAGCCAGACTGCGCTGGCCTATGGCCAGATACAACAGCAAAGTCGCGGCCAGCCACCACAGCAGCTCAGGCAACAGCATCATGCCAACGGCAATCAGCAGCAGCGGTAACAGAGCCAGCAGTAATGCCAACACACCACAGAGGCGTTTACCGCAGTTGCCAAATCGTTCAATTGCGCTGGCCCAGCGGCCAAAACCGACCAGCGGGTGCCAGCAACGCGGCTCCCCCCACCACCGGTCCAGCAACAACGCCACCACAGCGGACAGCGCCAGTAAAAGAGGAGAATCTACAAACAACAAGAGCGTTTACCTTAAACCACAGACAGAGCGAGCAGCAGCGCAAGCAGCGCAATGACCTCACCAATTTCGATGGCCGCACCTATGGTGTCGCCGGTACAGCCGCCAAGACGCTGCAGCATCAGATGGCGCATCACCACAAAACCCAACACCCAGACCACCAGCACGATCCCGGCCACCTGCCAGTCAAGACTGAAAAATATCAGGGATCCAATGGCCAACCAGACAAGGGCCGCAGTGCGGGAAAAATGTGCGGCCAGCACTTCACCCAGACCCTGTTTGCGAATATAGGGCGTGGTCAAAAAAACCAGCCAGGCCATCAACCGCCCCAACACCGGAATCAACACCAGCCAACCGAGTGAATATGCGTTTAACAACTCGTACACCAACGCAAACTTTGCCAGCAATAAAACCACAACCGTGGCCACAGCCACCGGACCACTGACCGGATCTTTCATGATTTCAAGAGTGCGAGCGCGGTCGCCAAAACCGCCTACCCAGGCGTCGGCACAATCGGCCAGACCATCGATATGCAAGGCGCCGGTAATCACCACCCAACAGCAAACAATCAGCGCTGCACTGGCCACTGGCGATAAAAAATACCCACAGGCAGCGGCCACCGCTGCCAGCAATAAGCCAATCAACAGCCCCACCCACGGGTAGTAAAGCAATGACAGGCCGATATTGGCCTGCCCGTAATCCCGGATGTTGCGCACCGGCAGCGTTGTCAGAAATTGCAGCGCGATCAAACCCGCCGAAAGGTGACTGGCTTTTTGCGGATCATTGCAGTGGGCTTCAGCCATCTGTATCACCCACTACCGGAGAAATATCACAACCGTGATTAAAAAAGGCCAGGGAGGGAAAGGGCTCGGTGCCATCGTCACTGTGGAATACCCGGATGCGACTGATACTGGCATAGGGTACATCCAACCTTACCACGGCCTCCAGAGGCATATTCAGCAACCAACCGAGTAAAACCCGAATGGTACCGCCGTGCTGCACCAGCAACACATGCTCGCCCTTGCACTCTTCTACCAGCTGCTGCCAGGCAGGGATCAGCCGCTCACGCAACTGCGCCAGTGATTCGCCGTTGGGGGGCGCAAAGTTTTGCGGATCTTTGAAAAACTCCAATACCTGTTGTTTCTGCTCGCGCCAAACCTCTTTGGAGGGCCGACCATCCCAGTCACCAAAATTAACTTCTTTGAAAGACTGCCGCAGGGACAGCTCAATACTGTTGCCCTCCGCCACTTCGCGAGCAAACTCGGCACAGCGTTGCAGCGGTGATGAGACAATCCGATCCCATTGTTTGTCGTCAAGACTGGCAACGCTGCGACGCATGCTTTGCCAGCCTTTATGGCTCAGCGCCACATCCACATGACCGCGCCAAATCTCGCCACCTTCGCACTCGCCGTGGCGTAGCAGGTCGATGGTGGTAACCGTCTGTTTGGCTCTTAATCCGCTCATGGCCCTATTCCTTTCTATGACAGGCTGATTTAAGACTGACTGACGCCGGCGTCGGCAAACGATGCCATGTTGTTGTGCAACTCCAGCGCCAGTCGCAACAGCGGCAAGGCCGTGGCCGCACCACTGCCCTCACCCAGACGCAGATTCAATTGCAGTAATGGCCTGGCTTCGATACTGCGTAACACCAAGGCATGCCCGGCTTCGGCCGACTGGTGGGAAAAGAACAGCCACTGGTCACAGGCCGGGTTGATGCGGATCGCCAGCAACGCCGCAGCCGTGCAAATAAAACCGTCTACCAAACTGGGGATCTGCAACTGGGCGCAACGCAAATAGGTGGCGGCCAGAGCGGCGATTTCAAATCCGCCGAGGTGCTGCAAAATGGCCACGGCATCCTGACCTGCAACCACATCATGGTGTCTCTTCAGTGCCCGCTGAACCGCATCCACTTTGCGTTGCCAGCCGGCGTCATCAACGCCGGTGCCACGGCCGACTATGTCGGTTGCGGGTCGCTGCAACAACGCACAGGCCAATGCCGCAGCCGAAGTGGTATTGCCAATCCCCATCTCACCGCCAATAAACAACTGGGTTTGTTGGCTGGCGAGCTGCTCGGCGATGTCACTCCCCGCCTGTAACGCCTGTTGCAACTGCTGCCGGGTCATGGCCGGCTCCTGACAAAAATTTGCGGTGCCCGCGGCAACCGGTTTTTGCACAATCGCAGCACCCTGCGGAGCCTCACTGGCAGTTCCCATATTGACCACCGCAAAGTCCGCCCCCAGATTTTTGGCCAGTACACTGATGGCCGCGCCACCGGCATCAAAGTTGCGAATCATCTCCACAGTTACCGCTTGGGGAAAAGCCGACACTCCCTCACTGACAACTCCGTGATCAGCGGCGAAGACGCGAATGGCGACACGCTCGAGTGTTGGCTGCAGTGTTTGCTGCATGGCGCACAGACGAATGGCCACCTCTTCGAGAGTACCCAGTGACCCCGGCGGCTTGGTCAATTGATTTTGATGGGCTACGGCACGATCCAGCCAAAGGGATTCAACACAGGCTATGTCTTGATTTAACCAACCCATCATCGATTGCTCATTCATCACTCAGCATCCCCATCTTTCAGAATATGAGGTAACCCGGCGACCGTCAGGGTGACCCGTTGACACTGGCTGGCCAATGCCTGATGCAGCCAGCCGTTTTCATCGACGAAACGACGGGAAATTTCGCCCATGGGCACCACCCCCATACCGGTTTCATTGCCCACCAGAATGATCTGACCGGGCAAGTTGGGCAACACCTCCAGCAGCGCCTGTTTCTGCCGATCCCATTCACTACCCTGCTCGTCGGCAAACAAACAATTGCTCAGCCACAGCGTCAGGCAGTCCACCAGAATACAGGTATCGGCGCGCGCATATTGTTGCAATCGCTCTGCCAATAATCTCGGCTCTTCCACCAGCTGCCACTCCGGGCCGCGACGTTGTTGGTGATGAACAATGCGCTCAGCCATTTCCCGGTCACCGGCCTGACCGGTGGCGAGATAAATAAGGGACAGGCCCGAAGCTTTGGCACGTTGTTCGGCCAGACTGCTTTTGCCGGAGCGGGCACCACCCAGAATCAATTCTTTCATTGTGATATTTCACCCTGAACAATCAGAGGTTTGCCATTGCGTGGATGCTCGATAATATCCACGCTCACCGCAAACACCTGTTCAATATTTTCGGCGGTCAACACGCTGGCCGCTTTGCCTGCGGCATGCACCCGCCCCTGATTCAGCATCAACACCCGGTCGGCAAACTGCGAAGCCAGATTCAGATCGTGCAGAATCACCAGTACCCCGACCCCCTGCTCGGCCATGGCTCGAGCTGCGGCCAGAACACTGTTTTGATGTGCCAGATCCAGCGCAGAAGTCGGCTCATCCAGCAACAGACAGCGCGGATAATCCACTTGCTCTTCCCACACCTGTGCCAACACCCGGGCCAGATGCACCCGCTGCTTCTCACCTCCGGACAGGGTGGTATAGACGCGGTCAGCCAGATGAGCGATGTCTACCTCGGCCAGCGCCAGAGACACAATCTCGCTGTCGCGAACGATCCCGGTATCGTGGGGTAAACGCCCCAACTGCACCACTTCGTCCACCTGAAACGGAAAATTCAGTGACGATGACTGCGGCAACACTGCCAACAGTCTGGCCCGCTCTTCCGGACTCCAGGCCGCCATGGGGCGACCCTGAAACAGCACTTGCCCTACTTGGGGCTGGACCTCACCGGTGAGGGATTTCAACAGGGTGGTTTTGCCCGCACCGTTGGGGCCAACCACTGCCAGCACTTCGCCTGCCTGTAGCGCCAGGTCGACACCATCAAGCAGGGTTTTACTGCCAACACTGACGCACAGGGATTCAACACTCAACATGACTCACCTCACTGCAACAACATACGCTGACGCTGCTGCAATAACAGCGAGATAAAGAAAGGCGCGCCCAATAAAGCCGTGACGATGCCGATGGGGATGACTTCCGGAGAAAACACCTGACGTGACACGCTGTCGGCCAACACCAATAGAATGGCACCCAACAACGCCGAAGCCGGCAATAGAGTTCTGTGATCGGGACCGATCATCAATCGCACCAGATGGGGCACCACCAGACCGACAAAACCGATGATCCCCGACAGCGACACCGAGACCCCAACGCCCAGCGCAGTCCAGGCAATCAGTTTCAATTTCAAACGCTCCACCGCAATCCCCAGATGGCGCGCTTCGGATTCGCCCAACAATAAAGCGTTGAGTTCACGGCTGTAGCGCGGCAGAGCCACTAGCACCAGCAACAGCAAAATACCGCCACCCAGTACCCGCTGCCAGTTGGCTCCATCGAGGCTACCCATCTTCCACAGAGTAATCTGACGCAACGCCAGATCGTCGGCAATAAAGCTGAGAATATTACTCAGTGCCGCCGCCAGAGCGGTAATGGCAATCCCCGCCAGCAACATGGTCGCCACGGACGTACCATGGGGGGTTGTACCCAGGCGATAGACCAGAACCGATGCGATAAAACCGCCCAGACTGGCACAGGCGGCAATCAGATACTGGCGCAGCCAATAGGCCTGTTCGGCCAGCAGACCATCAAACCAACTCGACAGCCCCGCCAGCAACGTGGCTCCGAGCACAATGGCAACGGCGGCCCCCAGTGAGGCGCCACTGGACACCCCGATCAGAGAGGGATCGGCCAACGGATTGCGAAACAGCCCCTGCATGGTAGCGCCACACAGGGCCAGTGTTGCCCCGACCATGGCCGCCAGCACCACTCTGGGCCAGCGGATCTGCCACAACACCATGTGCTGTTGCGGATCAACATCCGAGGATGACAGCCCAAGCGCTTGCAGCAGGGATTTAAAGCTGACCTGCCAGGGGATATCGAGCACCCCGGTACTGGCGCACACCACCATGGCCAGGGGCAATATCATGGCCAGTGAAACAATCAGAACCGAGGCTTTGCGGGTGCGCATCAATCAATCCTGCCAACTGATGGAGTCAGTAATCAACGCCATCAGTGATTGGGCAAACACCTGGCCCAACAGGGTGTGCTTACCACAATAGAGAATGTCAGCCCCCGCGTCTGGCAGGCCATTGAATATGGCAACAGAGTCCGTGCCCGTGCCGGTGGCGATTTGCCCGGAGACCGGACTGACAACACCGGCATCCTGCAGGGCCGCGCATTTGGCCTCGGTCGCCATGGTCATCATCTCCGCCAATGCTGCCGCGCTGAAACGGCGATTGCTGATCACTGCCGTATTAATGGTCCCGACCTGAACCGCTTCAGCTGAAGCCGACTGTTGCGCCAGATCGGCGGCCACAGAATCTCCGGCGCGGCGAGCATTGCCCAGCCCGGTGGTGACCAGCAACAACAACTGCACAGTATCTGCCTCAACCACCTGAAAGCGCAGTGAGTTCATGGAGGCGGCGGTCATCATGCCGACACAATCCACGGGCCAGTCCTGTTGCTGACAGTATTTTGCCAGTGTCTCAGAGGGTAACGCGTGACAGATCGCACCCGGCTCACTCTGATTGGCGACTTTCAAATTGACAAAGCCGCGAGCCTGGCTGAAACCGCCATTGAGAATCGCCGAGCTGAAAACCTCCCGGGGTTGCTCCAGCTCACAGTAGATGTGCCGATCGCTCTTCTCCAGACTAACGCCGGGCATCGGCTGCTCACGCCACAACATCAGTCAGCAGCCCCGGGGGCAGGCCAGACTTCCAGATGGGTAAAACAGGTATCCAGATCCATGTGTTGTTCGATGGCATCGGCCAGCCGGTTGATCTCCTGCTCCTGACGTTGGCGGTAGTCGTATTGTCGGGCCTGATCCAGACCGGCCCATTGCAGCAGTGCCTGACAGGCATCGGCGTTATCAAACAGACCGTGCAGGTAAGTACCCAGGACATTACCGTCCTCGGACAGCGCCCCTTCTTTCACGGTAAAGTCATGCTCAAGCAAATCAATGGCGGCTCGATGCAACGCATCGCCGTCACTGATACCCATATGGATTTCGTAACCTTCAATGGCCACCGATTGCTGCCCGGGTAAGGACAACTTACCCGTCACCTGACGCAATTGCTTGTGCTTTTCCAGAGAGGTGTGCATCGACAGATACCCCAAACCAGGCGAGGTACCGGGAGTATCCTCCAGCCCCAGAGGGTCACTGATACTGTCGCCCAGCATCTGAAAGCCACCGCATATACCCAGCAGCTTACCGCCATAACGCAAATGTCGGGCAATGGCCGACTCCCAGCCGTTATCACGCAACCACTGCAAATCCTGCCGGGTGTTCTTACTGCCGGGCAACACAATCAGGTCGGCCGCCGGAATCTCCTGCTCCGGGCCGACGTACTGCAGATTGACCTGCGGATGCAAACGCAGGGCATCAAAATCGGTGTGATTGCTGATGCGTGACAGCACCGGCACAACCACATTCAGGCATTGCTCATCGGCATTGATTTCCTGCCCGGTGGCAACAGCGTCTTCGGCCTCAAGATGAAAACCGTGCAGATAAGGAAGCACCCCCAGCACGGGCTTGCCGGTGCGCTGCTCCAACCAGTCGAGCCCCGATTGCAGCAAAGCAATATCACCGCGAAAGCGATTGATTACAAAGCCGATGACTCGCTGCTGCTCGGATTCAGATAAGAGTTCAAGAGTACCCACCAAATGGGCGAACACGCCACCGCGATCGATGTCGGCGACAATAATCACCGGGCAATCCACCGCTTCAGCAAAGCCCATATTGGCGATGTCTTTGTCCCGCAAATTAATCTCGGCGGGACTGCCAGCACCCTCCACCATGACGGACTGATATTGATCGTTGAGGCGCTGATGGGATTGCAGCACCGCATCCAGAGCAGTCTGCTTGTAATCGTGAAAATCAATGGCGTTCATATTGGTCAACGCCTGCCCCTGAATAATGACCTGGGCGCCGGTGTCACTGCTGGGTTTAAGCAGCACCGGATTCATATCCGTATGGGGCTCAAGAAAACAGGCCTGAGCTTGAACCGCCTGAGCCCGACCAATCTCACCACCGTCACTGGTGACGGCACTGTTGAGCGCCATATTCTGGGGTTTGAATGGCGCCACCCCAACACCACGGCGTGCCAACACCCGGCACAGGCCCGCCACCAGCACACTTTTACCGGCATCGGAGGTGGTGCCCTGCACCATCAGGGTATCGGCCGCCTTGAACATGGACTTACTCAAAGGTAATTTCAATTAAAAGGGGTTAGAGGTTCACTGTCATTCTGACAAGCTTATGCTCCTGCAAAGCTTGCATACACTCCATCCATGGAGATAAGCGAAGCGAAGAATCTCTGTGTAAGATATCCTTTTGATTCATTGAACTCTTACCAGATCCTTCACTTCGTTCAGGATGACAAATTAGCACTAATAATCAACACCCTGACGGGCTTTCACACCGGCTTTATAGGCGTGTTTGACATCCTTGACTTCCGACACAGTGTCCATGACATCCTGCAAGGCAGAGCCGCCACCACGACCGGTGACCACCACGCTCATTCCCCGTGGACGATTTTTAATGGCATTGAGAACCGTGTCTTCGTCCAGATACTTGTAGGCCAGCATGTAAGTCAGCTCATCGAGAAGCACCAGATTGTAGCTGTCGTCGGCGAGCATTTTTTCAGCCACCGCCCAAGTAGCTTCGGCAGCCTCAATATCCGCTGTGCGATCCTGGGTATTCCAGGTAAAACCGGTGCCCATCTGATAGAAATCCACGTCGGGCAATTGGTTTTTCAGGTACAACTCTTCACCGGACAACTGCGCGCCCTTGATAAATTGCACCACACCGACCTTGTGGTCGTAGCCCAGTGAACGCAGCACCATCCCAAAACCGGAACTGCTTTTGCCCTTGCCATTACCGGTAATCAGAATGGCAACACCACGCTCTTCATCGGCGGCTGCGATGGCAGCATCGACTTTTTCTTTCTGCTTTTCCATCGCCTTTTTGTGTTTGGCGTTTTTGTTCTCTTCTTCACTCATATTTCAGGCCCATCATTTACTTAAGCTTTTGTCCGACCACTGCAGAACAATGGTCGGACAAACACTGTCAGAACTTCATACGCACACCGGCATAAGCCGCAGCACCAGCCACATTGTACCCAGTGACTTCCTCATAATCTTCGTCCGTTGCATTCTCCACACGGGCATAGACTTCAGCGTAATCAGTCACTTGGAAATTAGTCGAGATGTCGATCACTTCGTAATCGTCCAGCTCAACATAACCGACCCCAAATATCTCGTTTTCCGCGTCCCGCGACGCACGGACATTCATAGTCACAGACCAGCGACTGGGGATAATATCGTAGTTAACGCCAAGATTCGCCAAATGCACTGGGCGTCTGATCCGGTTTTCTCCATCCGGATTGTGAGAGTCGTTGTAGGTGTAATTAGCAAACAGATTCAGACGGTCGGTGATCGGCGAATCCAGAGACGCTTCAACACCCTTAGAACGACTGATTCCTTCAGCCTGCAAGTAACCGGAAAAGCCAGACAGATCAAAGTAGAGTTCGTCCTTGATTTCCTGATCAAAGTAAACCAGTTCAATACGACTGTTGTCAGCGGTCACATACTCAATTCCCACATCAAAACCCTCACTGGTTTCTTCTGTTAATGTGGTTTCGGAAGCTGGCGCAAAAGCGAAGGGACCGTTGTTATAGGCAATTTCTGACAGGCTTGGCGCTCTGAAACCGGTACCATAACTGGCTTTGTACTTGAGCATGCTGCCATCAGCAAAATCGACCACATAGGCAGAGGTCAGGCGATAGCTGGTGTGCTCGCCAAAGTCGTCGTTATCGTCGTGTCTAACACCTGCGGTGAAGAACAGGCGATTATCAAACTGGCTTTGTAACTCTAGGTAACCGCTGAGCTGATCACGTTGCTCTACATCACCCGATGAGGTCGTAATTTCTTCGGTTTCTGACTCGGCGCCATACACCAGAGACAGCACTTCGGATAACTTTGCGCTGCCCAGATATTCGAGTTTATCGATGTCGCCATTGGTGGCAAAGGAAGAAACACCATCAGCGAAGTTTTCTCGCAAAACGTCGGTATTAGCTACCGCCAGAGTATGGCTGAATACCTCACCAGAGTAATTCAGTGATACGCGATAGGTTTTCTCATCGTAATTACTCTTGCGGTTGTTTGAGCCGGAGGTGCTATCGAACAAACTGATTGAAGACACATCACGGTATACCCCCTGCAGACGCCACTGCTCATTGAGGTTGAGCCCGACTTTGACATGATAGGTTTCGTTGTCGTAACCGTCTTCATCTTTTGAGGCATCAGACTTCAAGGCACTGAAACCATCGGTTTGATAGTCACTGACTGAGATATAGACATCACCCAGTTCGTTACCCGCGCCAAGGTAACCCGAGTATTGTTCCGTACCGTAGCGGCCGGTTTCAGCGGTGAAACCACCTGCCAGCCCTTCGTCAACCTGACCCGTGGTGATATTGATCACACCGCCTGCATCGGCGCCATACATCATGCCCTGCGGGCCACGCAGAATTTCAATACGGGAAATACCGGCACTCATCAAATGCTGTATTTGTGGACCAACCTGAGTACCGGTTGGATCAGAAATTTCCACACCGTCCATCAATACCAGTGTCCGATAACCCTCTTCACCGCGAATCCGCAGGGCAGTAGCCTTACCCTGGCCACCAGAATTTGATACACCAATCGCAGGCTGAGTGCGCAGCACGTCAGCAACCGATGAGTAACCACGGGCTTCAATATCAGCGGCGTCCAGAACAGAGACACTGGTACCGACCTGCCTAACAGGCATCTCAATGCGGCTGGATGTAACGACTACTTCTTCAGAATATGAGGTTGCTGCAGTTGCAACGGGAGCTGAAAACAAAGGTATCAGCGCAGGTAAATATAATTTATTCATTAGGTTCCCCAATCAGTAAAAATGGATTGAGGGAGGGGAAATCGTGGGAATACTATTAGAGTGCCAGTAATGACCACCGATGAGCCCTCCGCTTCATCTTTAAGCGAGACACTCTTGGGTGTCTCTTGCTGTAGTGGCCGGTTCCGGACTCATTGCTTCCAATACAGGAAACAACCTACCGTTGCGGGGGCAGCTCTGGAATTGAATGATCCTTCGACAGGGTTCGCACCAGATTCCCGTTTACTCCCATGCTGACTGGAGCAATCTCCAGCCTTGGCACGGGTACCAAAACAGTGGGGCGGCACTCTATAGAGTTGGAATTGAAAGGTCAAGACATGACCGAGAGCTCAATCTCGGTCACGCTTCACTGCGAAAGAACAGCTGACTGAATGGGTTGACCAGACGGCTTATGCCCGAGGTGAAGTGCAGTGGCGCATCAATCGCCGCCAGACACAGACAACCTCTTTCCGATATCGGGTTGTGCTCATCCTGAGAGGTTTTGATCAGGAAGTCACCGGCGGCATACTCGCCTTCGCTGTCACTGAAGCTGCCATCAAGCACCAAAGTGATTTCCCGTCCATTGTGTGTATGACTGGGCACGGTGCCACCGGGGTACATGTAGATAAAATCCACCTGATAGCCGTGGCCGTGGCCTTTTACCGGGCTTTGCCAGAGCTCATTGACCACATGATTCCATGGACCAGAGCGCTCGACAATGCCTGACAATACCGGGGGTACCGCTATCTGACGATCGCGGATGGAGACCTTGATCTGATCACTCGGTGCGGTATTAAGAATCTTGTCACGAGGCGATGGCGGAGCGGTTTGCTCCGAGGCCGTGGCTTTTTCCAGCATCGCCGCCAGATCCAGTGGCTTGGACGGTTCAACGCTAGAATACTCCAGTGCATTGGCCGCTAACTCGTCGTCGATACGGGCCGCCTGCTTCTGACACTCGGGACAAAAATTGATATGGGCCGCCACCATAATGCTTACGACATCGTCCAACTCACCAGCGCAGTAACTGCGCAGCATATCGCTGGAGGGGTGATGACCGGGGTAGTGACTACTCATAGCCCAAAGACCTCTTGGTTAATGTCTGTGACAGGCGCGCCAAACCTAGACGAACCCGACTTTTCAGGGTGCCGACTGGAATACCCAGTATCTCTGCGGCTTCCTGATGACTGCATTCTTTGAGAAATACCAGAGCCACGGCCTGCCGCTGTGGCTGTGGCAACTGGTCCAGTGCCGCCTCGATTTTGGGGTTATCCAACGCCTCAATATCGTGACAGTCATTCTCGATGAAACCGTTTTCCTCCGGGGCCAGATCGGCGTAGAGTGATTCACCGGAAACCAGCTGTGGACGGCTCATTTTGCGACGACCCAAGTCGTAACAAAGGTTACGGACAATAGTGAACAGCCAGGTGGTGACCTTGGCTTTGTCAGAATTGTAGGTGTGACCTTTTTGCCATACCGCCATCATGGCATCTTGTAGAATTTCTCGAGCGGCCTCGATATCGCCGGTCTGACGCTGTGCAAAGTGCAAGATGCGACCACTGAGCAATTCAAAAATTTCAGACAGAGCATGCTTGTCTCTGCGATTGACTATGCGACACATCAATTGCTGAAGACGCTCGGGCTCAAGCAACTGCGATTCATTTGACGCCGGTCTGGACTGGTCCGGGGATTCTGACACGATACTTTGGGTAACCTGCAACATGGTGATAACTCGAAAAAGTATATGCAATCTGAATCAAATACGCACCCCGGAAGAATCCGGATCACGACTGTGCTGTAAAATATTGCTGACTGTCACCAACGCCTGATCGGCACAATCATTGTGCAACAGGGACTGTTTGGCCTCACTGGGCAATGGCAGAATCTCCAGCCAGCGCATCAGGTACCAGCAAAGGTCATTTTCAGGCAAATCCGGGTAAAGCTCTGCCAACTGCGGGTATTCGGTCAGCATGTCGACAAATGAGCTGGCAAGCAGCTCGTGAGAGGCGTCATCCTCCAAAGCAGACCAGTTATCCACCGGGCGGTAACTTGCCCGGCGCAGACCGTCATCTTCGGCTTCTATGTCGCTTATTTCAGCGTGACAGATGCCCTCTATGGTGATGCCCAACAGACCACCTTCGAGCAGTTCAAAGTCTATAATTCTGACCAGGGTCACTCTGGGCATCACATCATAGCCGTCACCTTGCTTCTGTGTCCCCAGCATGGCCATGGCAAATGCCGGATCAGCCGATACATTTTCCCGAACCATGCGCAAATAGCGAGGCTCAAAAATCCTCAAACGCATGCGCCCCTGCGGCAGGATGTGCGCATTCAGTGGAAAGACGGGAATGGTGCTGGTCTGGGACATTAAGTTTTCCTGTGTAACGAGAGTCGTGGGTAATCCCACGTGCATTAACCGATTTGGACAAAGATACGCGCCATTTGCATAAATGGTTTATTGATCCACTCTTTATAGGAACTCGTAAAAATTTACACATTCCACTAATCAGACCGCGAACTTTATTTAATGAATCAGCCACAAGATCCCGCCGAAAGCCAAGCCAGTAATAATCAGTCCAGTCACAGGAAAACTGTCGCCATTATTGGCTCTGGCATAGCCGGCATGACTTGTGCCCACCTGCTGAAAGACCAATTCAAAGTGGATCTGTACGAGTCGGAAAACCGTCTGGGTGGCCATACCCACACAGTCGATGTAGACGTAAAAGGCCAAACATACGCCATCGATACCGGATTTATTGTCTTTAACGATCGCACCTATCCGAATTTCGAAAAATTGATGCGGCGTTGCGGCGTCGAATGGCAAGACACTGAAATGAGCTTCAGCGTCAGCAACAGGGAGAATGGCCTGGAGTATAACGGCCACAACCTCGACACCTTATTTGCCCAGCGCCGCAATCTGTTGTCACCGACATTCTATGGTTTTGTGGGAGAAATCCTGCGATTCAACAAGGCTGCAAAAGCCTACAAGAACAGCCAGCAGAGCCAACTGACCCTCGGCCAGTTTATCGACAACGAAGGTTTCAGCGCTTACTTTCAAAAGCATTATTTGTTACCGATGGTTTCTGCCATCTGGTCTTGCAGCCTGGATGATGCCAGACAATTTCCGCTGTCGTTCTTTCTGCAATTCTTCCTCAACCACGGCCTGCTGGAAGTCAAGGACCGCCCCCAATGGCGAGTCATTTGCGGCGGCTCCAGCAATTACATACCCAAGTTAACTGCCGGATTGGAAGACAGCATACTGCTCAATCGCCCAGTGGACTATATTGTTCGCAATGAAGCGGGCCACAAGACTCCTGGCGTCGAAGTCTGGAGTCAAAACCAGTGCCAACACTACGACCATGTAATTCTCGCCTGCCACAGCGATCAGGCGCTGAAGCTGCTGGCCAATCCCAGCAATGATGAGCAGGATATTCTGGGTAAGATGGAATACCAGCCCAATCAGGTAACACTGCACACCGACTCCTCGCGCATGCCGGAAAACCGTAAAGCCTGGGCCAGCTGGAACGTCCGTATTGGTGAATACAGTGACGACAACAGCCGGCCCACTCAGGTGACCTATTACATGAATCGGCTGCAGGGTCTCGACGCTAACTGCCCTGATTTTTTTGTGTCACTCAATCAGGATGAGACCATTGACCCGGCGTCGGTACTGCGCACTTTTGTCTATCACCACCCGGTGATTTCCGAGGCCAGTCATCAGGCGCAACAACAGTGGCAGCAAATATCCGGTGTCGACAACACCCATTTTTGCGGCGCCTACTGGCGTAATGGCTTTCACGAAGACGGTGTATTCAGCGCCCTTCGCGTTTGTGAATCGCTGGGAGTTTCACTGTGAATTTCGCTGTGAAACCTAACCGAACCCTCAGGCAACAACCCTCTCTGTCATCCCGTGCAACCGGCTTCCTCACCGGCCGGGTTGCTCATTGCCGATTTCAACCCCGCGTGCATAAGTTCAGTTATTCCTATGGCTGCTTCTGGCTGGCGCTGGATCGACTGGAGCAAGCCCGCCAAGAGCAACCCAACTGGTTTTCCTCGGGACCAGGCTGGGTCAAATACCGCCGCAAGGACCATATAGGTCCGGAAGATCAGGATTTGGCAAGCTACATCCGGGAACTCACCAAGCTCGACAAATCCCCCGACAATGAAGTTTTTTTTCTGGGGCAGCTCAATTATCTGGGACGCTATTTCAGCCCGGTAAACTTTTTCTTTATAGGCTCCCAGCAGGGGACTGCGGATAACCCCAGTGGCGAGTTTGCGTTTCACACGTTAGTAGCTGAAGTCAGTAATACGCCCTGGAATGAAAAGCATCACTACATCGTACCGCTGACCAACAGCCGCAAACCCTATCGACAGCGCAAGACTTTTCATGTTTCTCCCTTTATGGAAACCCGGCAGGAATACCACTGGCAAATCCACTATGACAATGATGATTTTGCCATCACCATCCATTCCACCCAGGACAAACGCCGCCAATTCACCGCCGCTTTGAAATTATCCGCAGAGACCCTGAACCACTCCAAACTATTGCCCGTATTGGTAAGTAATGTAGTGATGGTTGCAGCTGTTAAGCTCAGAATTTACTGGCAGGCCGTTAAACTGTTCTGCAAGGGAATCCGTTATCAGAGCTACCCCGGTCCGACCGGAAATCAAAATACCACCACCAGTCAACTTGAGCTTGCCGAGGATAAAGATGGACACAGAAGTCTGTAATAACAATTTGAAAGCAAACGCATCAAATGAATTCACTCAGTCGAGCAACATAGACGCCTTTTTCCAGAAACTTTTTATCAATTATCTGGAAAAACTACCTCAGGGCCGGATCCATCTGTTCAATTATGATGGCAAGGAATACACCCTGGGGAGCTCGGATGGGACTGACGCGGTCCACATGCACGTGCACCACCCACAATTCTTTCGCCGGGTGCTGCTCAACGGTGGCATTGGCATGGGAGAAGCCTTTGTTGATGGCTGGTGGAACACATCTGACCTGACCCCACTGTTGCAAATTTTTGCGCGCAACCTGAACTGGTTGAACCGTTTTGAGAACCGTTTTTCCTGGATTACCCGTCCCTATTACTGGTTGCAACACTGGAGCAACCGCAATCACCACAAGCAATCAAAAAAGAACATTGGGGCCCACTACGATCTGGGCAATACCCTTTACCGCCACTTCCTGGACGATTCAATGCTCTACTCTTCCGGGCTGTATCTCTCAGACTCGGACACGCTGGAACAATCCCAGGCCAATAAAGTCGCCAAGATTCTCTCAGAGCTGGATCTCAAGGATGGCGACACACTGCTGGAAGTCGGCACGGGTTGGGGCCATCTGGCCATTGCTGCGGCGAAACATTGCGATTGCCGGGTTACCACGACCACCATCTCTGAAGAACAGTACCAATATGTTCAGGACCGCATTGCCAAAGAAAATCTGGGCGATCGCATCACTCTGTTGAAGAAAGACTACCGGGATCTGCCCACCCATGCCCAATCCGCCGGTCACCCATCCGGTTATGACAAAATTGTGTCCATTGAAATGATTGAAGCCGTTGGCAAGCAATACATGGACAATTATTTCAAAACCCTCAATACCTTACTGAAACCCGGCGGCACTCTGGTTCTGCAGAGTATTACCATGGTCGACCAGCGACTCAATAGCTACCTGAAAAAACCTGATTTTATTCAGGCACATATTTTTCCCGGCGGCTTTCTGCCGAGTATTAATTTGCTTGCTGATCACATCACCAAAGATACGCAAATGGTGATTCGAAATATTTCAGATTTCGGACACAGCTACGCCAAAACTCTGGATGATTGGCATCGCCGTATGCTGGCGAATCAATCATCACTTAATGACAACGGCTACGACGAGCGCTTCATTCGCCTGTGGCGTTTCTACTTCAGTTACTGTGAAGCAGGTTTTCTCGAGAAAACCATCAGTGTTATTCACCTCACAGCAACCAAGAGCAGCAACTGACGGAGCTGATCATGAGCAACTCCCTGTTGGTGAGTGGTCTTTTTTTTAATGGCATCTGGTTTACAACCGTGGTGATGCAATCTGCTTTGCTCGGTCTGCTGGTTTGTTTTGCCTGGCTGTTGATCAATCAGCCAAATAAAAGTGAATTCGCTTTTACGTTGGTTATCGCTGTTCTGGGCCTCGCGGTCGATGGCTTTCTGACCTACCAAGGCTGGATGAATTTTGTTGACAGTGTCTGGTTGCCGGCCTGGTTATTTGTACTTTGGCTGGGCTTTGCCCGCTTCAGCTATCAGTGGCTGCAACACATGAAACTTCATCCACTGTTGCAACTGCTGCTGTTCTGCGGCGCAGCGACTCTCAACTATGCTGCTGGAGAACGTCTGGGAGCAGCGAGCATTCAGTGGCAATCACTGGGTTATACGGCACTGTTTCTGGCCTGGTGGCTTGCCTTTATTCCCATTTGTGAATTTTTTATGGGGCGTATTCCATGGTTAAAATCGGCTCACTGATCCTCGTTTCTTTTCTTACCATCTCCACTGCATACGCCACAAGCTGGCAAACCATTGGCCAATCCACCCTGACTTTTTGGCGCTGGGATATTTACACCGCCACCCTCTATAACGATCAGGGGCAATATCAGGGCATAGAGAGTCCATTGAAGTTATCGCTCAACTATCACCGCAACATTCCGGCGAAACGCATATACAAAGAAACCCGTAAGCAGTTCAAACGGCTCGGTTATCAGTCCAGCGAACACGACCTTTGGCTGGATGCCTTTTATCGGGCACTGCCTGATATTGAATCCGGAGCGACCTTGAGTTTTGAATTAAAGTCCGACAATTCCGCCGTACTGCATCACAACAACACACCAGTGAATCATTTTGCCGCGTCGGCGCTTAACCGCCACTTTCTCGAAATCTGGTTATCTGAAGCCACTCAGGAACCGGACATGAGAAAGCAATTGATCAAAGCCAATTAAAAAATTTAAAAAATAATAAAGAACAATAAAAAAGGCGAACCCGATAGTGAGCTCGCCAAGGAGGGATGTAGGAAGGAGGCCTGATTGCGCTGAATTCAGCTCTGTTGTTGTTAGATTTTGCTTCTCAACCCCAGAGTATCAGGGTGAGGTTGCAAATAACGCTGCTTCAGGACGTAGGCACATTCTTGGGGAAAGCGTTTGAAATGGTGCAGTAACAAGGTCATCGGCACCACCAAAGGCACAATGCCCTGATGGTATTGACGAATGTGGAACAACAGCTCTTCTTTGTCTTGGGTTGTCACCAATTGCTTGAGGTAACCCACCAGATGTTGCAGCACATTAACATGACGTCCCCGGGAAATGGGTTTATTCAGAGCTGTCATCAACTTTTGTAGGTAATTTTGTTTAATCTCTTCCAGAGAACCCCGCTTCAAATTGGCCAACATCCGGCCTAGTTGGCGATAGGATTCGGCGTTATAAGCCATCAGCAGGTATTTGTTACCGGCATGAAACTCCAGCAGCTCTCCGGCGGTCAAATTTTTAGCTTCCAACTGGCGTACCTGTTGATACAGATAAACCTTGGTCAGGAAATGTTCACGAATGACGTCATCCTGTAAACGGCCTGCTTCTTCCACAGGCATGAAGGGGTATTTTTCCTGCAGGCGCCCTGCGAACACACCCACGCCATCATTGTCGGCGTAGCCATTGGGCTGATAGACCTTAACTTTGGCCATACCGCAGGAGGGGCTTTTCTGCATCAGAATAAAACCATCCAGATCACCCAGACCTTCGACCAGCCTGTCACTGGCCTGTTCCAGGGCAAGGGTATGGTCCACTTCAGGGTTTCTGGTTTCCACTGCGCGCACCTGGTCGGAATCCTTGTCGGTGCTGATCAGACGGATACTGGGTCTTGGCACACCAAGCCCTGCCGCCATCTCGGGACACACCGGACGGTATTCAACATACTCGCCAAGTGCGTTCCGACAGAACCTCGACAGTTTATGACCGCCGTTATAGCGAACGTTTTCACCCAACAGACAAGCGCTGATGCCCAGTACAGGTTTTGTGGAGCTCATAATCCGGTCCTCGCAGTGTTTCCCGGTTATTACGCTCGCAATCGCTCAATGGTTCACTGATTTTGCTGCAGCCAATCCGACAGCCACTGTTGCTGCTCCGGAAAGCGCCAGTCAACGCGGTCAAATTGATCGCGATGCAGCAGCATCACTTCCCGGATCTCCAGACGAAAAGGCGGCTCAAAACGCTCAGGCCAATCGCCTACCCGACAGTGATACAGGTGAAAGCCATTATCGAAGGCCCTCACCAATGGTCCGGGCACGACCCTTAAACCGGTTTCCTCCCAGGTCTCCCGAAATGCCGCACAGCGACCATTCTCCCCGGGATTGGCACTGCCACCGGGTACACTGACGGCACCATTTTGCCCCTGCACCAGCAACAGCTTCTGCCCCTGGAAAGCCAGACATCCGGCACTGACCACCACCGGGGAATCCTTAAATCCCGGACAGGGTGGCGCCTTGGTGCAACCGGCCAGCAGTACAACCAATAACAGGCCCATCGTAAGTTTGAGTGGCATCAGCGCGTTCCCTCTGCGAAAAATGAATAAAGTCCGTGGATCGGCACTATCTCGGCACCATCGTTATTACACCGGCTGTCACGCCAAAATTGTTGCGCCAAATCAAGATTTTGAATGCGAATAATGTTAAATTACGCGCCATCAACATACTGACTGGGTAGCACTTTGAACAGCGTCACCATCCCTGCTTTTAAACCTCAAGAGCGCAGAAAGGTAAAACGCCTGCCGGCCAAGAACATCGATCTGCTGATTAAATCACATCGCAGTAACCCAAACAGCTTCGAATTTGGCAAGGTTGACTCCGTGGATTTTAATCGCCATGGCGTGGGATTCATTACCCCCCACTGCTTCAGTGTCGGTGATGAAGTAGAACTGTTGGTACAGAGTCGCAGCGGTACCGCAGAGGTTCACGGTGTGGTCTGTAATCGGGCTCGCAGCAATAACTTTTACCGCTGTGGCGTGGCCTTTAAACCGACGTCTGAGGCCGCCCGAAAAGTGCTTAAAAGCCTTGAGGTCTATCAGGCCCAGTCGCAATTGACTTTATTTAACTAACTCTGGATTTAACTAGCCCCGGATTTAACGGATCCCTGATTGAATCATCCCGGCGGATAATTAGCTCAAAGACTCCAGAAACGCGTCCTTGTCCGCCTCGGTCTCGCATATCAGAAACGTGAACTTGGCCGACAGATACAGAGGGTTCATCATCGCCGATACACCGCGGGCTCTTTGGTTATAGCAACACATCAACGTTGCCTTCTGCCCTGCCTTTTGAAATTGACCGGTCAGCTGCTGAATTTTTTCAAGATCGGTAAAGCGCAACACAAAATCCGTTACACCATTGAGATCGACAATTTCAATAAAGCCTTCGCGTAGAAAATCACCGTCAAGCAGCAGTTGGAAATAATCGACAATTTCCCGGGACTTCAACTCTCCAGTAACCTTGAGCTCGAGAATATTGGCGTCTTCAAAATACTCGTACGCAATCGGCATATCAAAATCTGTTCACGTTGTTGGAATCTAAAGTATAAAACCCGGAATCACTTTTGCCAGCACAGTTAACCACTACTGGTCCAGTGCTGCCAACGCCTGTTGCAAGTTTTTGACCGGCACGATTTTTATCCCCTCGATGGACTCTCGCGGCACATTGGCCGCCGGAACAATGGCCTTTTTAAAGCCGTGCTTGGCCGCCTCACGCAGACGCTCCTGACCACTGGGTACCGGGCGGATTTCACCGGACAAGCCCACCTCGCCAAAAACGATCAACTCCTGCCCCAGCGGCCGATCGCGAAAGCTCGACACCACCGCCAACAGCAACGCCAGATCGGCACTGGTTTCCACTACCTTGACGCCGCCAACCACATTGACGAACACATCCTGATCACCGATCAACAAACCACCATGGCGATGTAAAACCGCCAACAACATGGCCAGACGATTCTGCTCGAGGCCAACCGCCACACGCTTGGGATTACCCATGTGACTGTCGTCCACCAGCGCCTGTACTTCGACCAATAGGGGGCGGGTACCTTCCCAGACCACCATCACCACCGATCCGGCGGCCACATCGTCGGCGCGCTGCAAAAAAATCGCCGAGGGATTGTGAATCTCCTTCATGCCCTGCTCGGTCATGGCAAACACGCCCAACTCATTGACCGCGCCAAAGCGGTTTTTGCTGCCCCGCAGGGTGCGAAACCGGGAGTCGTGGGAGCCCTCCAACAGGATCGAGCAATCAATCATATGCTCCAATACCTTCGGCCCGGCGAGACTGCCGTCTTTGGTAACGTGACCAACCAGAATCAGCACCGTGCCACTCTGCTTGGCAAAGCGGGTGAGATAGGCCGCACTTTCCCGCACCTGTGAAACGGAGCCGGGCGCCGAGGATATCTCGGCCATATGCATCACCTGGATGGAATCGACCACCATCACTTTAGGTTGGATTTTCTGCGCCGTGGACACCAGATTCTCGACACTGGTCTCCGACAGCATCTTGAGCTTATCGGTAGGCAAACCCAGTCGCTGAGCCCGCATGGCCACCTGCTGCAATGACTCCTCACCGGTACAATACAAAGCCTCTTGCTGCTGGGCGAGATAACACATGGTTTGCAGCAACAAAGTGGATTTACCCGCGCCGGGATGCCCCCCGATCAACACCACCGATCCGGGCACAAAGCCCCCGCCAAGCACCCGATCAAACTCGCCTTTGCCGGAGGAGAAACGCGGCAGTGCCTGCAAATCAATTTCTGATAACAGTTGCACATCGGAGCCCGCCGCCCCGGCATAACCTTCAAAGCGCTCTGCGCGGTTTGAAGGCGTCGGCCCAAGACGCACCTCCGATAGACTGTTCCAGGCACCGCACTCGCTGCACTGGCCCTGCCACTTTACAAAGTCAGCACCGCACTCATTGCACACATAGGCAGAGGAAGATTTTGATTTGGCCAAGGAGAACTCCAACAATGATATTTTTTGTTGGGGTATTGTGGTGGGATTAGGGCTTTAAGAAAAGCCTTCTTTGTAATGGTTTTCTTCCATCGGTCGGCTACAGAGTGTTGTTGTATGAGAAACGCCGTAAATACTTCCCTGTAGGCTCGATTGCCGCTTCCGTGCGGCAAACGGTCTCATACAACAACACTCCGCATCCGCCCTAACATCACACCAACTTCAAGTTTGGCATGATGCAGGCTGGGCACTGGGGATAGGGATTGAAGACCTTTACAGACAGGGATGTCTGTAAAGAGCCCCCATGGAAGGGTTCACGGCGTGTCTTCAAGCCCTATCCCCGGTGATCAGCCGGTATAAAGAACACTACCCAATCTATTTTAAACCGCACCCTGCTGTTTCAACGCCGCGATGGCATCGGCATCAAACCCGGCAGCTGCCAGAATTTCATCACCGTTCTCACCGTTGGCTGGCGGGTTGCTAAATTCCGGCTTGTGGTTGCTGAGTTTTGGTGCAGGAGCCGGCTGCAACACACCGTCGATATTCAGGAAGGTATTACGGGCGACATTGTGCGGATGCTCAGCGGCCTCATGGTAGGTCAGTACCGGGCCGAAGCAGACGTCGGTGCCTTCGAGCAATTCACACCACTCTGCACGGGTTTTACTGGCAAACAATTCCGCCATCGCCTCCTTGCCCGCAAGCCACTTGGACGCATCCCACTGGTTGGCAAACAATTCGTTATCAACAAGCCCCAGACGCTCCAGCAACTCCTGATAAAACTTGGGCTCCAGCGCGCAGATATTGACGTACTTGCCATCGGCGGTGGCATAGGTATCGCTCCAGGGAGCCGCGCCATCGGCCCAGCCGGTACCCAGCTCTTCCTGCAGCTGACCGGTATTGCGCATCATCATCAATAGACTGGAGATATAAGCCGAGCCGTCGGTGATCGCAGCATCAACCACCTGCCCCTTGCCCGTGCGCTGGGCCTCCATGGTGGCGCACATAATCCCCCAGGCCAGCATCATGGTACCGCCACCCAAATCACCCACCAGAGTCAGGGGAGCGGTTGGCTTACGATCGGCCGAACCGCCGTACCACATGGCACCGGACACCCCGATGTAGTTGGGATCGTGACCTGCCGCGTGTGACAGAGGGCCGGTCTGGCCCCAACCGGTCATGCGCCCGAAAACCAGTTTGGGATTGCGCGCGTGACATACTTCCGGCCCCAGCCCCAGACGCTCCATAACGCCCGGACGAAAGCCTTCGATCAGGATGTCGGCACCCTCAATCAACTTTAACACCAGCTCGATGCCTTCAGGGTTTTTCAGATCAACCGCAATGGACTTCTTGCCACGGTTAAAAAACATGTGTTTGTTGCCATCACCGGTGATCCCAGCGGCGTTGGCATTGGCTACCTTGCGACCGACAATGATCACCTCAGCCCCCATATCCGCCAACATCATGCCCGCACAGGGTCCGGGGCCAATGCCCTCCATCTCAATAACTTTAATACCCGCTAATGGTCCACTGCCCATGATTCAAACCCTCAATCAATAACTCGATGACAAGTATTTTTGACTCAGGCCGGGGATTAGACAATAACCACGGGGATCAACCGAGTTGTCCTAAGACATCAGGCAGACAGGAGAGAAGCTATCAGGAAATTTTCTGATTGACGTAAATATCGTAACGACTGGTTTTACCAGACAATTGATAAGTGGGCTGTTGATCATTTAGCAATGGCGCCTTGGCCGGGCGCTTGACCACTACCCGAAAGCGGGCTGCCTTCAACGCAGCAGGCAATAAGGCATCGGCATCGACATCAGCACCGACAACCGAATGGAAAGCCGCCATTTCTTTTTTAACACTGGCTGACTTGGAGCGCTCGGGAAACATGGGGTCGAGATAAACCACATCCGGTTTATCATCGTCAGTCAGTTGCTGCAGATAACTCAGACTGTCACCGGCCAACAAAGTCATTCTGGCCAGAATCTCGGCCAACTCCGGGTCATCGGTAGTCCGAGCCCGACTCAAACCATCGAGCAACAATTCATAGACCACCGGGGTGCGCTCCATCATGGTCACATCACAGCCGAGAGTCGACAAGACAAAACTGTCTCGCCCCAGACCGGCAGTGGCATCAAACACCGCGAGAGTTTGCCCACCCTTGTTGAGCCCAACGGCCTTGGCAATCATCTGCCCTTTGCCACCACCAAATTTGCGCCGGTGCGCCACGGCCCCGGAAACGAACTCTGCAGCAACAGGCCCGGGGGCTTTCTTGCCGGTTTGCTTCAGGGACAGGCCCTGTTCACTGAGATAAAGAACAAAAGACGGAGCTGAGGGATCGCGCCAATCCAATGCCTGCACCAGCGGCACGCCCAAACGAGCCGCTATGGATTGAGCCTGCGGCTGTGCAGGCTCGTAGTCACACATTAAGAGTAGATTGGCCAGTTGACTCATCAGGTACGACGGCGGCGTAACTTCGGCATCACCAGCATCCAACCGAGCAACAATAAGGGCACCAGAAAGATATTGATCAGTTTCAGACGGGTTTCCAGCTCATCAATGGAACTGTTCAACTGATGCTGAACCTGACGCAATTCCTTGCGCACCTGCAACCGCTCGTCTTCAAACGCCTCGATGGCCTTTTTTTGTTCGGGGCTGAGCACCAATTCGTTCTGGGCGTTGGCCTCCGGGTTCAGGCTGGCAATTTCCTGCTCCAACTCAGCCAGCCGGTCGGTCAACCTCTGTTCTTGCTGTTTGAATTGCTCGGCCGCCTCAACCCGCAAGTCATTCACCACGGTAAAGCGGCGGGAGTATTGACCGCGAGAACGCAACCCGATCAAATCTTCACTGCCGGACATCTGCTCCACCGCATTGGCCACAAAGTCGCCATTGCTGGCCCAGGGCATGGCCATCGGCTGCCCCATAAAATTGGACACCTGGACCCAGAGGCGATCACTGAGCAGGTCCACATCGGCGACGATCAAGACATTGATCGGGCCACTGGATTTCAACTCATGGGCCACTTCAGGTGTGACTTCAGTTTCAGTGGTTTCAGCTTCGGCGCTTTCACTTGCATCAGCGTCTTCTGCCGCATCAGCCGTTTCGGGTTGATCGAATTTCGGCTTTTGTGGAAACGCCGACGCCACTTCGCCACGAATCCGCGCGGCAATGGTCAAAGCCTTGCCGGAATCAACAAAGTCCACCAGTAAATTGCCGTGATCACGAGTTAACGCATACTCGGCACTTTCAAATATTTTGGAAGAAGCCGAGGTCTGCAACAAAGGCACAAATTCAGTGGCAGCGCCCTCGGCCGCGGCCAAATGCCCCGCACTGGAAACATTGATCACTTCCAGCTCGGAAGTAATCAGGGATTCCTGATCAAAGCCCTCGGGCTGCAAGCCGATGATACCCACATGAGGAATCGGCATCTGGTTGGTCGCGGTTGGCACCCGCAACGCCCAACTGCGGTCGGCGGCCACTTCATCGGCGTTGTAGCTTACACCCCAGACCTTGAACAACTGCTCCAGATTAGACGCATTGGGCATCCCGGGGCCCTGCGCGGCTACTTCCGCGCTAGGATCAACGAACACCATCGCCTTGCCACCTTTGAGCACAAACTGGTCAATGGCATACAAGTCCTCATCGCCCAACTGCTGCGGATGAATCACCAGCAACACATCAAGATCCTGCTGAATAACACCCTGATCAATATTAACCGCTTCGACCTTGGCAAACCCTTTCAATTGCTCCAGAGCCATCCATGCCGGTGTTGCTCCACGGGTGCGGAAATCATACCCACCCAGAGCCTGAGTGGCAGTGAGCACACCAACCACGGGCTGATTGGATTGACTGATACGATACAGCAGCTGACTGATGTCGTATTCCAGAAAGCGCTCGCGATCCGGATTAAAGAACGGAATCACCTGCTGCTCACCGTCTCCACGAGTTACCACCAGACCAAGATAGAAACTGTCGCCGCCCATGGACACCGGAGCACCGGTCAAACCGGCCGCGGTAGCCCGGTCTTCGTCTTCACTAAAGGGCTCGGGATCGGTCACCTTCAAGGTCAGCTGGGAAGTATTCAAAGCCACATACTCCGCCAGCAGATCGCTGACTTGCTGACCGTAGTCCAGCAGCTGCGGTAAATTTTCAGCGGCAGAAACCGAGAAAAACAACTCCAGTTCCAGCGGTTGATCAATCGCACTCACAATGTTCTGACTGCCATCGCTCAGGCTGTAGAGCGACTCTTCGGTAAGATCCAGACGCCAGGCGGGCAAGGTTTTCAGTAACAGGGTGCCGACCAACAGCACCAGCAAAGCGGCCAACAACTGACGAGCGCCTTTGGTTTTAATCAATGTCATCTCAATCACTCCGCCTTTTTCCAGTTAACCACGGCAACCGTGGCCCACAGCCAGCACACCATAAACAGAACGAAAAAGCCGACATCGCCGACATCCAGAACGCCACGGGAGATGGAACGAAAACGATCAAGAAAGCTCATGCTCGACAACAGGCTGCGAACGCCTTCGGGCAAGGCAGCGACCACAGGTTCAAAGCCCAGGAACAGAAAAAACAGGCAGGCCGCCAGAGTAATCACAAAAGCCACAACCTGATTTTTAGTCAGGGCTGACAGACAACCACCCATGGCGAGGTAGCCCCCCCCCATCAGCCAACTGCCCAGATAACCCGCCAGAATAATGCCGTTATCGGGATTTCCAAGGTAATTGACCGTCATCCACATCGGGGAAGTCAGCAACAGTGCCACTCCGGCAAACAACCAGGCCGCGAGAAATTTGGCCAGCACCGCTTCCAGAGTAGACAGTGGCAGTGTCATCAATAATTCAATCGAGCCTGAGTGACGCTCCTCCGCCCAGAGGCGCATCGCCAACGGCGGCATCAGCACCAGATACAACCAGGGATGAAACGAAAAGAATGCCATCAGATCGGCTTGATCACGTTGAAAGAAACTGCCCAGCTCAAACGTAAAAAAGCCACTGAGCATGATAAATACGGACAGGAAAATATACGCCAGCGGCGTGGCAAAATAGCCTGCCAGCTCCTTGCGGCACAAAGCCTTGATACGATGGGGCGAAAATTCGGCCACCGCAGTGTCTGCGTTAGTCATAACAAATAATCCAGAATATTTAACCGTTGCGCGGCTGCTCGGCCGCGGTCACACGTCGGAACACATCATCCAGTCGGCCGCCGGAAACGGATACGGCCTGAACCTTGATTTCATTGGCTGCCAGAATTTCCTGAACCGGCGCCAGTAACTCCGCCCCTGCTTCAGGCTCAAGCACCAGCGTCTGCGCATTGTCTTCGCTGACGTGAACCGCAGCCACACCATTACAGGCAGCGAACAACTCGATGTAGCTCGATGGCTCGGCCACTTCGATCTCAACGGCCTTGTGGTATTTGGACGTCAGCTTCAGTTCTGCCGGCGTGCCATCAGCCACCAGCTGACCCTGACTGACAATAATCAAGCGCTGACACAGAGCATCCACTTCTTCGAGAATGTGGGTGGAAATAATCACAATTTTTTCAGCGGCAATTTCCCGGATCAGGTTGCGCACTTCAAATTTTTGATTGGGATCCAGGCCATCGGTAGGCTCATCCAGAATCAGGATTTTGGGGTCGTGCAACAACGCCTGAGCCAGACCGACTCGACGCTTAAAACCTTTGGACAGGGTTTCGATGCGCTGCTGACTGACCGCCTGCAACTGCAATCTGGCAATGACAGCATCAATCCGGTCCTGCCGATATTGACCATCAAGACCGCGCACGTCGGCAATAAACTCGAGAAACTTGATTACGCTCATCTCGCCATAGGCTGGAGCACCTTCAGGTAGATAACCGATCATGGTTTTGGTCGCCATTGGTTCAACCGCGACGTCTTTACCCATGACCTGAATCTGCCCGGAATCGGCTTCAATAAAACCTGCGATCATACGCATGGTCGTGGTTTTACCCGCACCGTTGGGACCAAGAAAACCCAGAACTTCACCTGGGCGAACAACAAACGATAGATCATCGACCGCCCGGTGATCACCGAACGATTTACAGAGATTTTTTACTTCAATCATGTCTTTTATTATTAGCTAAAATGATTCGTGACCGTTACCTGAATCAAATCAGATAAGCCTCATTCGAGGAGCGATAAAATATAATTATTCTCACCGCGATTGCAAGACAATCCCGCTGAAATCTGGGCAGACCCTATTGCCCTAATAACTGTCGGGCTTCTTTAATTTGGGCCTTGGATTCATCCAGAATTTTGATGGTCAGCTCCGGGGTGACTTCACCCAAAGGCAGCTTTGAGAACGCCGGCACCTTATCGATTCGGGGCAGCAACTTGGCATTGCCGGCGCGGATATAGCTGTGCAATTTGGCGATCTGTACCACATCACACAGATCCGCAGACGATCGATGTTGCCGCGTCCAGTTTTTGGCCTCACGGGCCGCCACAATAAAATCTTCAGGAAAACGCCAGGAGCGTAATATCGCCTCACCGGCATCCGCCCGCATCAATTCCAGCGTGGCCTCAAACTTCTCATCCGATTCAATATCTTCCTGTCGGCTCTCCAGAAAACCGATGGCCGCAATCACCCCGATGTCGTGCAACAAGCCCGCCAGCATAGCCTCATCGGGACTGCACTCGGGCATTCTCACCATGCGCGCAATCACCAGACTGATGGCCGCCACCTCGACACTGTGCCGCCAGACGCCCTGCATTTTCTGCTTGTGCATATCAGACGAACTGTTGAACAGGTCTTTCATCGCAAAACTGATCACCAGCTGCCGGGTGGTTTCCAAACCAAGACGCACGATGGCCGCCTTGGTGGTATCACACTGACTGGAACCGTGATAGATAGGGCTATTGGCAGCCCGAATCAACTTGGCGGCAATGGCCGGATCGGTATTGACCACCGCTGACACCTTGTCGACATCACAATCATCGTCCTCCAACAGACGGCGCACCTTGATGGCCACCTCTGGCAGACTGGGCAAAACGAAGGAATTGTCTTTCAGAGCCTGCTTGAACGACATCAGGATTTCCTGAGATTCGTACTCCTCAATACTGCCCACCTCATTGACCGCATAACTGTCACCACCGCTGGCCGCTTGAGATTCAGCGCCCTGAATTTCTTCAATCAGATCGGCATCCAGCACCACCAATTCACAGGCGCTCAGAGTAGTCACTGTGTACTGCCTCGGACGCAGCCTAGCCAGAGGTCGTTTTGCCGTCTGGTCAGCCGATTTAACAACGTATTTAACACCGTCGGCCGACAGCATCTCGACATCACCGGACAACAGAAAGAATTCGTTGGTATCGATATCACCGTGAGAAAAAAGCTGGACCTTCTTCTCAACCTGCAGATACTTGGCTCTGGAAGCCAATAAAATCAGCTGATGGGAGTCCATGGCCTCAAACGCCGCAAACTGGCGAAGCCGGACAGGATCAAAGCTGTTGTTATCAGATTGAGGGGGTTTGATTCGACTCATTTGGCATCCTTAAAAAGCGACCGGCACTCCGGTCGCCCTACATCATTCCTTTGCAGATGCAGCCACTGCTACTGTGTAAGAGGTTGCAACTCCAGTTCAACCCGGCGATTGGCCTGACGGCCTTCAGGGGTATCATTGGAAGCAATCGGGTAACGCGGTCCGTAACCCACTGCATGAACTCGACCAGAGACAATACCCTGACTCTGGAGATATTGCTTAACGCTGTTGGCCCGCGCTTCGCTCAGGCGCTGATTGAGATCAAGGCCACCGGTGGAATCCGTGTGCCCACTGACGCGAATGGTGGTTTTTTCAAACTCTTTGAGGACAACACCAACGGAATTCAGGGTTTCATAAAAGCCGCCACGGATATCGCTCTGACCGGTAGCGAAGGTGATATTACCGGGCATTACCAGTTGAATCATATTACCTTCACGTCGGACCCGGACACCGGTGCCTTCCAGACGAGCACGCAGTGCCGCTTCCTGACGATCCATGTAGTAGCCAACGCCACCGCCGATAGCACCGCCAGCCAAAGCGCCAGTCAACGCGCCTTTATTGCGATCCTTTTTACTGGCCGTAGCCACACCGACCACCGCCCCGGTAATGGCACCAATGCCGGCACCCTTGGCGGTATTACTTGTCTTTTGCTGCCCGGTATAGGGATCAATGGAAGTACAACCAACCAGAAAAGTCATCAAAACAACTGCCAGAATGCGCATAGCCATCTCCTTTGTATGCTTGTGGTAAGCCCATCGCTGGTGGGCCACTGCTTTGCAATTGATTGTATCCATTATACCCTGTGATCTCTACAACAGCCGTCACCCGGCCGAACGAATTACCCGGATACTTTGCAAATGCCAATAAAACTCGCGCTGCTTTTAATCACACTGTTTTCCCTGAGTGCCTGCAGCAAATACCAGTTCACCCTCAACGAAACTGTGGTACACACACCACCTGCTCTCTTCACCGACTTTCAAACTGCGGATAAAAGCCTGCAAAACTGTCTGGACCAAACCATCAAAGATCAAAACATCACCTCACCCCAACAGCTAACCTTGTTAAGCTGCTCTCACGCGGGCATTAAAAGCCTGGATGGGCTCGAGGTCTTCAGCAATCTGAGCCACGTCAATCTTGGCAACAACCAGCTACAACGGGTTCAGGCTTTAGGAAAAATGGGGCGTATTGAAACCCTGCTGCTCAATGACAACCAATTGCAAAGCGCACCAGAGATACTGACGCTACCCAAGCTGCAAAAGCTGGATTTAGCCAACAACAGCAATCTCGACTGTGGGGACCTTAGGCAACTGCAAAAATCTTACACAGGTGACCTGACAATCCCAGAGCAGTGTCGACCTTAACTCTGGCCTGAAACCATTGATGTTTCAGGCACAAACATCAGCCCCATAACATTGCGGCGCAGGTTCACCACTTTCATCGGAACCGAATCTTCGTTTATGCGCCCAATCAATCGACTGAAGCGAACGTTGAGTAAAGTGCCTACAGGTGGCAGCTGCGATGAATTAACCAGAACAGAAGCGCCGCCATCGGAGATATCTCGGGCAAAACCGGCCAGGTAGCCACACGAAGGATGCTCCATCTCCACCCGAACCGAGGTTACCTTACGTTCAAATTCGCGACGATCTTCCAACTCTGATCTCTCCATTTATCCATAAACAGCACTTCCAGCATGACAAAGGGGAACCCCTTCTGTCGCACCTCTCTAACGCCGAGGCACTTTAATTCTGTCAGAGTCAGGTCACAAATTCCATAGATTCACAGCAGTTCTGCACTTGCACAGGGCACCCTGTACAACCATCGGAACAGAGCCACAAAACAATCCACAACTTCTGTGGATATCTCTGTTGATATGATTAGAAAATAGTTTCTAAACACTGAAAATAAAGGGGGTTTAACATTTTGATCAAAAAACAACCTAAATTAACTTTCCCCTATAATTCAATGACTTAACGATTTTTTTACAGTAAAAAAAGAAACGCAATAGAAAATATTAAAAAAAGTTAACAAAACTTAGGAAGTGTGGAAAAAAGTGACACCCAACAAAAATCACCCCCCCAAACAGGGTGTTAGCAAGTGCCAACTTAAACAAAATCCAGCAACGTAGGTCACCAGAGCAAGGGATCAGAGACTCATCCAGGAGAAGCCTTCATCCTGACAGGCAAAGACAACCTCTGGAATATCAGAGACGATGTGAGACAGGGTCTCTTCGGCCCGTTCACGGGAGTTGTTCTGCTGACTGATATGGGCGACCACCAGCTGCCTTAGCCGCTGCAAATTGACACGCTCAAGAAAACCCGCCGCCTGGGCATTACTCAGGTGCCCCCAGGCTCCCCCAACCCTCTGCTTGAGAGAAATGGGGTATGGCCCCGACGCCAGCATGTGGGGGTCGTGGTTTGCCTCCAGAACCAGGGCATCGCAATCGCGATAGCTCTCTTCCACATGAGCACTGATATTTCCAAGGTCCGTCAGCACACCAAGGCGAAGCTGCTGATAGCTGAAGATAAACTGCGCTGGTTCGCGCGCATCGTGGGGTACCGCCACAGGCTCCACCGCAAGATCACCCAGCTCAAAGGGCCTGAAGCCTTCGATCAAATGCAGTTTGGGCAGCTTGCCATGGTCACGGCTGCGAAAAGTACCCGGGGTCATATAGACCGGCAGTTTGTACTTACGCGCCAAAGGCGCCACGCCCTTGAGATGATCGGCGTGCTCATGGGTAACCAGAACAGCGGTTATATCCTGAACGCCACAACCGAGCCGCTCAATGCGTCGCTCCACCTCTTTGATGGTAAAGCCACAATCGAGCAGCACCAGTTGATCACCGGCTTGGATAAGTGTCCCGTTGCCCCGGCTACCGCTACCTAATGATGCATAGCGCATAAGCCGAGAACAATCAGATCAGATTCAGGCGGATTTGCTTGAGCAGTTGTCTCGCCTGACGCGGATCGAGGTTGCGACCCAGAGCATCACGCACCCTTACCTGCACTTCACCATCCCAGCCACGAACCACCACAAGGTAGCCAGGGGCACTGCTGAGTGAGACATCAGACGTGGCGTTGATGTCGGCAAAAATGCGGTTATTGGCTGCACTTTCTTCCAGCTTCAGGTTAGCCAGAATATCCTGCAGAGAATAGGGTGCAGAGGATTTTTGAACCGGCTCCTGAGACGCCTCTGCCTCTTCAGCCTTATCATCACCACCAAACTCCAGCATACCTTTGAAGTCGAACCAGCCGCCCATCAAGCCCTGCTTCTTACCTGTGGTGTCTTCAAACACCACTTCTTCTTCGTCTTCGGACTTCTGATAGTTGATGTAATGCACACCAACCACATCGTCAGATTCCCACAACGTAAAGCCTTCAGTGGTCAGAGCGTGATTGACTGTCGCCCACGCACGAGTGTAATCAAGACCAAGACTGAGAACCGGCTCACCTGCGTCGGAGATCAGTTTAACCCGATCGCTGACACCAATAGTCTGGGCCAACAGGGAGGCCGATGAACCCGGTGCGGCATTCACAGCCAGAGTTGCTGCAAGTTCGTCCAACATCCAACCTTCACGCTCAGAGCTGGTTGAGCGAGTAGGCCAGTTAACCTGGCCACTGCCAGGAACGCCCCAGGGCATGCTCATGTGCAGCACATGGATTTCGGTAGTACGCGGCTGAATGCCGGAATCAATTTTGATCCGGTATTTATCCTTGGAGGACTGATTGTCCTGAAACTTCAACCAACTGGTCTCCATCACACCTTCAGAGGCACTGGTATAAATCACATCCAGCTTGTTCTGGGCCAGAAAAGCACGAATTTGCGGCCAAACTTCGGCCGGCAAGGCATTGACCAGAATCCAGCGACGCTCAGCCAGACTTTGAATTTTCACCCGATCTTCCATGACGGCAGCGGCCATTGGCAAAGGTCTGGGCACTTCGAAAGAGTCGCTGTACAGCATTTCATCTTCGGCCACTGGCGGAATATTGTAGAGCTGATCAATCGAAGAGGTCTCTACCTGATCAGGCACCTTCATGGGCTCGATCACATCGGATCTCAGGTAGTCGTGTCCGCGATTGCGGAAGTATCCTTCAGGTCCAAACAGAGAACTGCAGCCAACCATGAAAGTCAGGGAGCCAACCAGAGAGGCTCTCAAAAATAGGCGATTCATCATTATTGTTTTCATCTTAAAAGCTAGAATTACAAGATCCCTGCACCGCTCAGTGCTTCACGCACCTGCTGGTGATAAGAGTCAGCCAATCGGGTCAACGGCAGACGCTGACCGTGTTGCATCAGGCCCATCTCGGCGACAGCCCATTTGACCGGAATCGGGTTGGACTCAACAAACATGGCATTGTGCACAGGCATCAACT
Organism: Candidatus Pelagadaptatus aseana; assembly: GCF_040362265.1. Lineage (NCBI taxonomy): Bacteria > Pseudomonadati > Pseudomonadota > Gammaproteobacteria > Cellvibrionales > Cellvibrionaceae > Candidatus Pelagadaptatus > Candidatus Pelagadaptatus aseana. The sequence goes on along the minus strand of NZ_BAABNJ010000006.1, from coordinate 39,400 downwards.
GCTGGTTAATGGCCCGAGCTTCATCGGCTTTACCTTCCAGAGCCAGAGCACACATTTTGGCCACCTGGGCTGGAGCAACGTTAGCCGTCACACTGATATTGGCTTTGCCGCCAGCCAGAATCAATTCCACCGCAGTCTCATCATCACCGGACATGATCAGGAAATCATCCGGAGTATTTTCCACCAACCACTTGGCCCGATCGATCTCACCGGTGGCTTCTTTAATACCAACAATGTGATCAATGGCACTGAGTCGCTGTACGGTTTCTTTATCCATATCGATGCCAGTACGACCCGGTACGTTGTACAGCAATTGCGGTACGGCTACGGATTTGGCAATAAATTCGTGGTGCTGAAACAAGCCTTCCTGAGTCGGCTTGTTGTAGTAAGGAGTTACCAGCAAGCAGGCATCAACACCGGCGCTCTTGGCGGACTGAGTCAACTCCACAGCTTCAGCAGTAGAATTGGCGCCAGTACCGGCAACCACGGGAATGCGACCATTCACCTGATCAACCACTTTTTTAATCACAGCGAGGTGCTCGGACACATTCAATGTGGCTGATTCACCGGTAGTGCCTACCGCCACAATGGCGTCAGTACCCTGCTCCAGATGCCAGTCGACCAGTTTATGGAGACTGTCCCAATCCAGCTCACCATTGGCCAGCATCGGGGTCACCAGGGCAACCATACTACCTTGCATCATCGTCTCGTCTCCATCGGGGTCACGCAAAGGGGCTAATGTTACTTACGCCCCTTGCCGGACACAAGTTCCGCGCCACTTTTCTTTGGCTGAAAGTGAAAAATAATAAGGAATGACGGATACAGGGCTCTGTTCCCGGTCGGCCAAAGGGGAGTCGCTTTTGAGACACGCTGTAAATACATCCCTGTAAGCTCGGTTGCCGCATCCAAGCGCCATGGATGGCGTGAATGCAGTTAACGCAGGAGCAGTTTACTGCCCAGGCAAACGGTCTCAAAAGCGACTCCCCTGCACCCTCCCTCACTCCCCACAAGATTCGAGTTAGGCACAATGTAGGGAGGGTGTCAGGGATAGGGGTTGGAGACCTTTATAGACAGGGATGTCTATAAAGAGCCCCCATGGATGGGTTCACGGCGTGTCTCCAACCCCTATCCCTGGCGACCGACCGGCAGAAATGACTTACTCGATGATCTCCCAAATCTCTTCACCCACAATCCAATGCTTCTCATGGGTGCGCTTGGCACGACCGTCATCCACTAGCTTTTGCAGGTGAGCCCAAAGAATGGCCAGCGCACCTTTGGTAATTTCGCCTTCCAACTCCGGATAAACCAGTGGCGCCAATTCCTCTACGGTGCCTTTCTTGTGCTCGGCGAGCACCGCCAGAATGGTATTTTCCCGGGCAACACGATGGGCATAGAGTTCATCAATCACCTGCTCAGCCTGTTGCAGCACATGACCGTGGGCCGGCGCCAACCGTTCAATCCCCATACCCTTGAGCTTCTGCAAAGAGTGGAAATAATCCTGCATGGAGCCACCGTGAATAGGCACAATCACCACGGTTGCCCCCTGCATAATATGATCACCGGTAAACAACAGCTGCTCTTCTTCCAGTAAAAAGCAGACATGCTGGCGCAGATGTCCCGGGGTCAGAATACAACGCAGTCGACAACCTTCAGCCTCGATGATCTGGCCTTCGGTGACATCCTGCTCGGGAAGAAAAGTCTTGTCGATGTACTCGTAGCTGCTGTCTGCGCGCAAACCGAATATCTCGGCTCCGGTTAACTCCGCCAAAGGCACTGCCGCCGGGGAGTGATCTTCATGGGTATGAGTGGCCAGAATTTTATCGATACGGCCACCCGTAGCCGCCATAATCGCATCAATGTGAGCCTGATCATTGGGGCCCGGGTCGATCACGGTAAAACGCTCTGTGCCGACAATATAGGTATTGGTGCCTGGCCCGGTAAACACACTGGCGTTATCCGCCGTCAAACGCTGCACCAGCGGGCTGATTTGTACCGGCTTGCCCGGCTCCAGATCAAAATGCACCAGCGTGGTATGTAAATCGGCCATAACTCCCCCAATCAATAGCTGAAATGAAAACGCCGCTCATTATAAAGTAATGAACGGCGCTCCCTAGGCCCTAATCACTCACAGTGCCGGGCAATTTATACAGCGAACAGACTTATTTAAAGTCCGCTTCTACCAGCGGGCTGGTATCGGCTTCGTAGTCAACGCCATCAAAACCAAAACCAAACAAACGCAGGAAGTCTTCGTTGTAACCTTTGTAGTCAGAAATCTGCATCAGATTCTCTTCGGTTACCTGAGGCCATAGTTCTTCAACCTTGGCCTGAATTTCTGGCAACAACTCCAGATTATCCATGCGGTAGCGATTGGTGTCATCCAGACGCGGGCTGTCGGTGTAGAGGCCTTCGGTAAACAGACGATACAGCTGCTCGATACAGCCTTCGTGGGTGCCCTCTTCCTTCATCACCTTGTACAGCAGAGAAATGTAGAGCGGCATAATGGGGATGGCCGAACTGGACTGGGTAACCAGCGCTTTCAGTACCGATACATGGGCGTCACCACCCAAACAGGCCAGCTTTTCATTGATGGCAGCCGAGGCTCGATCCAGATCTTCCTTGGCCTTTCCAATGGTAGCGTGACCGTAAATGGGCCAGGTCAGCTTTTCACCAAGATAGGTGTAGGAAACGGTTTTGCAGTTATCCGCCAGCAGATCCGCTTTTTGCAAAGCATCGATCCACAACTCCCAATCTTCACCACCCATCACCTTGACGGTCTGGGCGATTTCGTCTTCGTTAGCCGGCTCTACCGTCACATCACCGATTTTCAGGGTGTCGGTGTTGAGGTTCTTGGCGGTGTAGCCTTCGTTAATGGGCTTGAGCACCGAGGTAAACAGCTCACCGCTGTCCGGGTCCTGACGCCTTGGAGAAGCCAGGCTGTAAACCACCAGATCCACCTTGCCCATTTGCTCTTTAAGCATGGCAATGGCCTTGTCTTTGCACTCGTGCGAAAAGGCATCACCGTTGATGGTTTCGGCGTAGAGGCCGGCCTCTTTGGCCGCCACTTCAAAGGCGGCGGTATTGTAGTAACCGGCTGAGGCGGTGCGCTTTTCAGTCGGTGGCTTTTCAAAACAGACACCCAGAGTATTGGCACCACCACCAAAGGCCGCAGTAATGCGCGAAGCCAGACCGTAACCGGTAGAACAGCCAATCACCAGAACGTTTTTGGCGGCACCGGCAATGGGCCCCTTGTCTTTGATGTAGTCAATTTGCTCCTGTACATGGGCCGCACAACCTTGCGGGTGGGCGTTGATACAGATAAAACCACGTACTTTGGGCTTGATAATCATGCTCTAAAAATCCTCTTAATGAGATCAATTGCGACGTTTCGCCCGGCGTTATTTAAGCGACTGCTTTTCCCAACTTCTTTCCGGCAGCCACAGCCAGTATCATAGAAGGCCCGATTATAGACTGAGCAGTCATAAAATACAGCCGTAAACTATGTTTGAACTGAGATATTCCACCCCCAGCCAATGGGTTGATGCCGTACTGGCCGACTTCGATACTTTTTTACAAGACCACGCCGCGGCCGAAAAGAAGGCCTCCGGTATGGCCATTTCCATGCTGTCCCACTACCCCGATCGCTTTAAACTGGTGGACGCCATGATGGACTTGTCCATTGAAGAAATGACCCACTTTCGCTCCGTGGTAAAAATCATGATGGAGCGAGGCGTGCAACTCAGCGCCGACGAAAAAGATCCCTACATCAACCAATTTCGTAGGGCTATCCGCAAAGGCAGCGACGCTTATTTTCTCGATCGCCTGATCACTGCCGGCATTATCGAAGCCAGAGGCTGCGAGCGTTTTGGCTTGGTTGGGGAAGCTCTGCCGGAAGGCAAACTGAAACGTTTTTATGTGGCCATTGCCGAATCCGAAGGCCGTCACAACACCCTGTTTTACGATCTGGCTCTGGAGTACTTTCCCAAAGAGGTGGTGGAACAGCGCATGGACGAACTGCTGGATATTGAAGCGGAAATTGTGCGCGAGCTGCCAATCCGCTCCGCCCTGCACTGATGAGAGCCATTAGCAAATACCTGGATCACTACGCCGAGCCGGAGTGCTCAGTCCTGACCGACTTTCCTGCCCACTGCCGCTATCGACAGTGCGTGGTGATTCCCGCTTACGACGAGCGACCGGATTTCTTGCCGCAACTGATCGGTGATCGGGGATTGCTGCCGAGCCATCATGGCTTATTGATTCTGGTGATCAATCGACCGGAACACCGCGAGCTACCGGCCAGCAACCTGCAACTGATGGATTATCTGCAGCAACAACTGCCAACCCTCTGGCACCACAACACACTGACCCTACTGGGCAATAGCGACTGGGGAGTACTGCTGGTAGACCGCAATCACCAAGCCATTCCGCGCAAACAGGGGGTGGGGTTGGCGCGCAAGATCGGCTGCGATCTGGCAGCACAATTGTTTCACCTCGGCCAATTACAAACCCCCTGGGTTCACAGTACCGACGCAGACGCGGAGCTGCCCGACAATTATCTAACGACGGACAGTAACAAGGATAAAACAGCCGCGCGACTCTATCCCTACCAGCACAAACGGGTATCCGACTGCCCCATCAGCAAGGCCACCCAACACTATCAGCAGCGCCTGAATTACTACGTCGAGGGACTGCGCTGGGCGGGCTCGCCCTACGCCTTTCATACCCTCGGCAGCATTCTCGCGATTCACATTGAGTACTATTGTCAGGCGCGGGGCTTCCCCAAACGCGCCGGCGGTGAAGATTTCTATTTACTGAATAAACTGGCCAAACTCGGCGCCATTCAACAATTGCCAGCAACGGCGCATAACACCATCACCCTGCAACCTCGCTTGTCGCACCGGGTGCCCTTCGGTACCGGCCCGGCGGTGGAGAAAATCATTACCGGGGAAGGGTCGTCATTGCGCGATTACAATCCACAAGTGTTTGCCTGCCTGAAACAATTACTGGATGAAATAGGAACAAGCCAAACCACAGGCATTGAACCACAATCCCTGATGGCGCAATTGCCGAGCGAGATCACGTCAGCCCTGAGCGACGCCGGTATTGATCATCTCTGGCAACACCTGCAACAAAAAAAGCCATCGCAACACCACAGTCATTTTCACCTATGGTTCGATGGCTTTCGCACCTTGAAATTTATTCACTACCTGCAGCAATATCACTACCCTGCTCTGACCAACCCCTATCCACAAGCCAGAGCACTGACAGGATGGACTGCGTCACAGCCCAACCTGTAGTCGCTATAGAAGCAGCTTGCGAATATCCGACAGCATTGCCACCAGATAGGTAAAGAAGCGCCCGCAATCAGCGCCATTAATGGCACGGTGATCGTAGGACACGGTCAATGGCAGCATCTGCCTTGGCACAAACTCCGAACCATTCCACACCGGCTTGATCTGAGCCTTGGACACCCCCATGATCGCCACTTCAGGGGCATTGACGATCGGAGTAAAGCCGTTGCCACCGATGGCACCGAGACTGGAAATGGTAAAACAGCCACCCTGCATATCATTGGGCATGAGCTTACCGGCGCGAGCCTTGGCTGCCATGACGGCGGTTTCCTCAGCCAGTTGCCACAGGCTCTTCTGATCCACATTGCGAATCACCGGCACCATCAAACCATTGGGGGTATCGACGGCCATACCAATGTGCACGTACTTTTTCTGAACCTTGTGCTCACCATCGGCGTGCAGGGACACGTTAAAGGAAGGCTCTTTAACCAGAGCCGCGGCAGCGGCCTTCATCAAAAACGGCAAGGGTGTGAGTTTCACACCGCGCTGTTCGGCCTCGGCCTTCATGGACTTGCGGAAGTCTTCCAGCTCGGTGATGTCGGCATCATCAAACTGGGTCACATGAGGCACATTAAGCCAGGAGCGGGACATATTCTGTACCGTCACCTTGGCAATCTTGCTCAACTTGACCATCTCCACTTCGCCGAATTTGGCAAAGTCCACCTCGGGAATCGGTGGAATACCGGAACCGGATGCCACTGGCGTTTTACCACTCTCAACCTGCTGCACCACTTTTTGCACATAATTGCGAATATCTTCACGGGTTACCCGACTGCGTGGCCCGGAGGAAACCACCTTGGTCAGATCCACGCCCAGCTGACGGGCCAGTTTGCGGGCAGCGGGGCCGGCGTGTCCTGCCACATCAATGCCGGGCATATCACTGTCGGGTATCTGAGTGTCCGAGACTGCATCCACCGCAGGCGCATGGCTCGGTGCAGGTGCAGGTGCAGGTGCGGAGTTGACTTGCATGGAACGTCGTAAATTTTTAACAGGTGATTCAGAGGCTGGCTCGCTGGCCGCCGCAGCGGAAGCCGCTGAGGTCTCCACTGCCATAATGGCAATCACATCACCGGTGTGAACCTTGTCACCCTCAGACAGTTTTACTGCAACGACTTTACCTGCCGCTGGCGCTGGAATTTCCATGGAGGCTTTATCGCTTTCCAGCACCACCAGCGAATCCCCCTCCGCCAGTTCATCACCAACCTGAACGCAGACTTCAATCACTTCAACCGCATCGCTGCCGCCCACATCAGGCACGGGCACTTCCTGCTCGGAAACCGCCGCTGCCGCGACCGGCTCAGACTGAACGGCGGGCTCGGCAACTGATTCTACTGCTGGCGCTTCAGGCTGAACCGCGGCTACAGAACTCTCAGCATCGCTATCGCCATCACTTTCGCCAGCCAATTCCAGCTCCAATATTTTGGAGCCTTCTGACAGGCTATCACCCTCGTTAACATGCAGAGCAACCACTTTGCCGCCCTTGGGAGCTGGCACTTCCATGGAGGCTTTATCGCTCTCCAACACCAGCAGTGATTGCTCGGCCTCGATGGTATCACCCACCGCGACACACACCTCAATCACATCAACATTTTCAGCGCCGCCAAGATCCGGTACCAGAATCGTCTCAGTAGTCACTTTATCTCCTCAAAATTCTCTCTACTCTGATCACACTCAGGACTTCATCGGATCTTTCTTGTCCGCATCAATGCCGTATTTCGCTATGGCCTTGGTGACCACATCACGACTCAACTCGCCCTCATCAACCAACGCCTTCAGCGCCGCGATCACCACAAAATAGCGATCCACTTCAAAGAAGTGACGCAACTTCTTACGGGTATCACTGCGACCGAAACCATCGGTACCCAGCACTGAGAAATTACCGGGCACATAGGCGCGCAACTGCTCCATATAGGCTTTCATATAATCGGAAGCAGCAATCACCGGCCCCTTGCGGCCCTGCAACTGCTCTGTCAGATAGGCTTGCTTGGGTTCTTCCTCCGGGTGCAATAAATTCCAGCGATCACAGGCCAGGCCATCGCGAGTCAGCTCGTTAACACTGGTCAATGACCATACATCCGCGCTAACGCCAAAGTCCGCCTGCAGCAATTCAGCCGCCGCTTCAACCTCACGCAAAATGGTACCGGCACCCAGTAACTGAACGTGCTTGTCAGTGGGCTTGCTCTCCTGCAACAGATAACCACCGCGAATGATGCCCTCTTCAGAACCCACCGGCATCTCCGGGTGAACGTAGTTTTCGTTCATGGTGGTGATGTAGTAGAAGCAGTTTTCCTGCTGATTGAACATGCGCTCAATACCGTTCTGAATAATCACCGCCAGTTCGAAACCGTAAGCTGGATCGTAGGTGCGGCAATTGGGGATGGTATTGGCCAGAATATGGCTGTGACCATCCTGATGTTGCAGACCTTCACCATTGAGGGTGGTTCGGCCGGCCGTAGCACCGATCAAAAAGCCCCTAGCCTGCATATCGCCTGCCGCCCAAGCCAGATCACCAATACGCTGAAACCCGAACATGGAGTAATAAATATAGAAAGGTATCATCGGGCAATCGCTGCTGCTGTATGCCGTGGCGCAGGCAATCCAGGCCGACATGGCACCCGCTTCGTTAATACCCTCTTCGAGGATCTGCCCCTTTTTGCTCTCTTTGTAGAACATGATCTGGTCGTGATCGTGGGGGGTGTATTTTTGACCGGCAGAAGAATAGATACCCAGCTGGCGGAACATACCCTCCATACCAAAAGTACGGGCTTCGTCCGGCACAATGGGCACCACCCGCTCACCGATATTTTTATCTTTCGCCAGTGACGACAGAATCCGCACAAACGACATGGTGGTGGAAATCTGGCGCTCACCGCTGCCTTTTAACTGCGCCTTAAAGGCATCCATTGATGGGGTTTCCAGTGCATCAAAACCCGCCTGGCGCGACGGAATTGGCCCGCCCAATTCCTTACGGCGGTTCTGCATATACACCATCTCCGGGCTATCCGGTGCAGGGCGATAGTAGGGAACATTCTTCAATTCTTCGTCACTGATGGGAATACCAAAGCGATCGCGGAAACGTTTGAGGCTCTCCAGATCCAGCTTTTTCACCGAGTGTGTTTCGTTTTGCGCCTCGGCAGAATCACCCATGCCGTACCCTTTTACGGTCTGGGCCAGAATTACAGTGGGCTGCCCCTTGCTCTCCATGGCCTCGGCGTAGGCCGCATAAACCTTGTAAGGGTCGTGACCACCGCGATTGAGGTACATGATGTCCTCATCGCTCAGGTCTTTGACCAGTTCCAACAGTTCCGGGTATTTGCCGAAGAAATGCTCACGGGTGTAGGCGCCACCGTTGGCCTTGTAGTTCTGCAGCTCGCCATCACAGACTTCGTCCATGCGCTTTTGCAGTAGACCGGTTTTGTCTTTTTCCAGTAACTGATCCCAATGCCGCCCCCAGACCACCTTGATGACATTCCAACCGGCACCACGGAACACACCTTCGAGTTCCTGCATAATTTTGCCATTGCCACGTACCGGGCCATCAAGGCGCTGCAAGTTGCAGTTGACCACAAAGATCAGGTTTTCCAGCTGCTCGCGGCCAGCCAGAGAAATGGCGCCCAATGATTCCGGCTCATCACACTCACCATCACCCAGAAACGCCCACACTTTTCGATCGCCACGAGGGGACAGTCCCCGGGCCGACATGTAGCGCATGACGTGTGCCTGATAAATGGCCTGAATCGGCCCCAGCCCCATGGAGACGGTGGGGAACTGCCAGTAATCCGGCATCAGCCAGGGGTGCGGATAGGAAGACAGCCCATGCCCATCCACTTCGCGTCGGAAGTTGTCGAGCTGATCTTCATCGAAGCGGCCTTCCAGATAGGAGCGGGCATACATGCCCGGTGCCGAGTGCCCCTGAAAATAAATCAGATCGCCCGGTGATTGATCGTTGCCGCGGAAGAAATAATTGAAACCAATATCGTAAAGGGTTGCCGCCGAGGAAAACGTGGAGATATGGCCGCCCAGCCCCTCATCGTTGTCGTTGGCGCGCATGACCATGGCCAGCGCATTCCAGCGAATCAGCGAGCGAATCCGGCGCTCCATGAACAGATCACCCGGCATGCGCTTTTCCGAGGATGGCGCAATGGTGTTGCGATAGGGAGTAACAATGGCCTGGGGCAGTTTTACGCCAGCATGGGTGGCACCCTGTGCCAGCTTTTGCAGCAGAAAAGAGGCTCTCTCTTTTCCTGCGTAACGAATGACTGAATGCAATGCATCCATCCACTCTTTGGTTTCAAGGGAATCGATATCCTCTTGCATTCCAAGAATCCTCGTTGATGACTTCTTTGCTTATTCCAATAAATAACCACCAGCCACGAAATGACCGGCAGGTCTATTATATATAGAACAGACCATTATTTTCTATATGAATAACGAAAATAATTTTGAAGAATACCAAATGATTGTGACACTATTTCGTCATTTGGCTTCATCAACGGGCTTATTACGACTAAAGTCGCACTCTCCTCAAGGGTATTGGAACGCCTCCTGCTCACCTTTGAACACCTGAACATCTTGCACCGCTTGCGTTCCTTCTATAACAAATTGATTGCGACTGGCACTGAACCACATGGATTGAGGTGCGGCCAGAACCCCACGCACCTGTTCAACAAAACGCTCTTTGCTAAGAGACTCGATATAGGATGCCATCAACTCCCGATCATCAAACTCATGGTCCTCGCCCAGAATCTGTCGCCAGTGGCGCGTGGCCTGCTCCATCTGATTTTTTGGTGGCTCGCGCAGCTTCTGCAACAACGCCTGACGATGGGATTCAAAATCATCAAAATCGCCCAACTGCTCAGCCAGAAAATGATTAATCGCAGCCACCACATCGGGCAGTGGGGTGGAAGGCGACTGCACCACAAACAAGCTGCCGGTCACTTTCTTTAACTCGAGTCCGGTCACGAAAACGATGTAGCCCAATTGCTGCTGGGTTCTCAGTTCATGAAAAAATGCGGATTTCAGATTTTGCTGTAACAAAGCACTTAAGGCCCGTGATTCGATTGAGTCGTCATCAGCCTGCAAATACAGGGCTGCCGCGACATCGTCGTGGTCTACTGCAAAACCATAATGAGGCACCTGTCCCACCTTGAGATCCACCACTTTGGCCGCAACCGGCTTATTATCCGAGGGAAGCAATAATGCGCTCTGCAGCAACTCGCCCATTTGCAGGGATTCCTCCTCAGTCACATTACCGGAGGAAAACATCGTCAGTTCAGACCCCGCCCACACCTCAGAAGCAAAATTCTGTAACTGCTCAAAACTGGCTGAAGCCACTGCATCCGCCATACTCATATCATCCCAGCCCGGGCTGTAGAGCGTGGTATTGATTCGACGGAATAATTGTCGGTAAGGGGTTAACTGGCGAGTATTACGCCAGCTTTTAAGCAGCTCCTCGCGCAACACCTGAAAACGTTCAGGGCTAAATTCCGCCTGACGCGCTACCCTCAAAACTTCTTTCAACAACACCTGTTGGCGATCGCTATAGCCACCGACACTGATATCAAAACCTCGGGTATTGGCCCCGAAATCAAAATAAAGACCCGCCAGCAAGGCCGGGTAAGAAAAGGCATTGAGCTGGTCGTTAACCAGCGCGGCATAGAGATGGCCAAGGGCAGCGTTGTCCGGGCTGTCACCGATCAGTGGCGTTTTAACCCGAACGGCGAACCGCGATTTAGGCACATTGAATGTTTGATCCTGATGGTGCCACAAGGCCAGCCCGTCAGCAGATTCAAGCTGACGAGGCAACTCGAATGATCCCGCAGGCTTTGGTTTCAGACCCAATTGCTCAGGGACAAACGGGTTCACTGGCGGCAGGGACAGCTGTGCCAGCAGCTCATCATCAGCCTCCATCAGAGGAGGTAATGGCTCAACACTGTATGGCGTGCTGTAAAGGCTACTTTGTCGGTCGGTAACCTCATCGGGACTGGTAAGCTGCAGCAACAGGTTGTCGGTTGTCATCTGCGCCAGATAAGACGCGATCAGATCTTTATCAAACTCGGCAAACAGGAAAGCGCCGCGCAAATAATCCGTCACCGGGTAATCGTGCATTTGTCTCGACAGGCGACTGACGGCTCCAATGGGCTTACCTTTCTCTGCAAATCGGAAAGCAATATCCGCCAGCATTTTTTGCTCCGCAAATCGCCAGGCTTCAATGCCGGACTGGCGAATATGATCAATCTTGGCCATGGTCATGGCCACCACCTGATCCCTGTTGCGATAGCCATCGGCAGTAAGCCGCATGCTGATTTCGAACACGCCCTGATTGCGCCCACTGGCATAGCCGCCGGCACTCAGAGATTCTACCCACCCCTGTTGTTTCAACAGCGCAAACAGACTGCCCTCACCCTCATGCCCCAGCAGATTGCCCAGATACTGCAAAGGTTTTTGCCGGTAGTAATCACGAGCTGAACTGACGGGAAACATCAGTGACAACAGCTGTTCCTGCTTTTCCGACTGGACACGCAGCTGCACAGGCAACAAATCGTCATCGAACAGTGATTGTCCCTCGATCCGCTTGTCGGCCTTGCGCAAGGGCACGGAATTAAACAAGGGCTCAACCAGAGTTTGCAGATCGTCCAGTGACTCCCGCCCCAGCACGACCAGAGTCATGCGATCAGAGGAGTAATAGCGCTGGTAGAAGTCGAGCAAATCATCACGCACGAGATCACCGTCGCGATCAGCCAGTGTTGTCAGACTGCCCACCGTAAACTTGGACATGGGATGAGACTGGCTGGCAATTTCCCGATAGACGTCCCGCTCGCGGCGGTAGCTGTCTTTGATTTTTGCCCGGTACTCAGAGTGCACTGCGTTGCGCTCACGATCGACGTATTCCGGAGTGAACAGTGGCGCGGTGAAGAACTGGGAAAACCGGTCCAATGCCTCGGGCAAGGCTTCGGCTTTCACATCAAAAAAGTAGTTGGTATGTTCGGGGCTGGTGTAGGCGTTGTGACTGCCCCCCTGCTGGGAAATAAAACTCTGATAGGCATCGGGCTCCGGGTACTTTTCAGTCCCCAAAAACAGCATGTGTTCAAGAAAGTGAGCCAGCCCTTCTCTGTCTCGCGGGTCGTCAGCACTGCCAATTGCCACATCAAGTGAAGCTGCAGCCTTTTGGGTTTCAGGGTCTGATATCAGCACCACCCGCAGATCATTAGCCAATGACAGGTAACGATAAGTTCTGGGGTCGCTGTCGCCTTTAATAACCACACCGGGAATAACATCACCGGACGCTGCTGCTTGTGTCAGCTCACCTGACTCATCCTTGTTTTTCGATGAAGACAATTCGGCATCACAACCCGTCAGTCCCCACACCAGTAAGATCAAAAAGCAGATTGCTGGACGATTGCCCATAAGGAGCTCCGTGTTAAATAGTTATTGTGTCGTAAGGCTAATCCACAGACGCTTCAAGCTTATGCATGGCCACCGGCCAGGCACTGGCAATGGCCTTGAATAAAGTCGCCAGAGGGATGGCAAAGAACACGCCCCAGAAGCCCCAGAGACCACCAAACACCAGCACCGCCAAAATGATGGCCACCGGGTGCAGATTAACCGCCTCTGAAAACAGCAGCGGCACCAGCACATTGCCATCGAGCGCCTGAATCACCGTGTAGACCACAAACAACCAGTAGAATTCATTGCCCATGCCCCACTGCCAGAAGCCCACCACCATCACCGGAATGGTCACCAGCGCAGCCCCAATGTAGGGAATCACAACCGACAGGCCCACCAACAATCCCATCAACAGAGCGTACTTCAGTCCCAGCAGCGCAAACGCAATACAGGAGACTACGCCCACCACCAGAATTTCGATGACTTTGCCGCGCACATAATTGGCGACCTGGGCATTCATCTCATGCCAAACCTGACGCATCATGGGGCGCTCAGCCGGAAGCATATTGCCCAACCAACCGAGTATCTGATCTTTATCCTTGAGGAAAAAGAACACCAGAATGGGCACCAGAATCAGATAAATCAGCAAGGTAGCCAACATCGGCAAACTGGCCACCGACATACTCACCAGGCTCTGCCCCAGCTGGCCAATTTCGTGTCCAGCCAACTCAATCATCTGATTGATCTGCACTTCGGAAATCAACTGTGGATATTTTTGCGGCAACAACATCAACTGCTCCTGCCCCTCTGCCAAAATGGCCGGCACCTCCCCAATCAACTTGGTGCTTTGCTGCCAGATCACTGGCAATACAAACAGCAAAGTAATAACCAGTACCAGCACCAACAGCAGAGTGGTGACCGTCACCGAAGCCCAGTGGGGCATACCCCAGTCTTTGAGCCTGTCAACCAACCCCTGCAGCAAAAAGGCAATCACAATACCGGCAAAAACCGGGGTCAAGACACTGCCGAGGCTCCAGACAATCACCACAGCCGCAATCAGCAACATGGCAAACAGTACCGCTTCTTCATTGCCAAGATAGCGATCAATCCAATTTCTCAAGATCTTAAACATGGCCAGTCCCTGTCAGGCTTTTTGTAATATGTAGGTGTATACGCCGTCGCTTTCATCACTGGACAGCAGGGGATTGCCACTTAATTCAGCAAAGGTTTTAAAGTCCCTGACGGAGCCGGCATCGGTCGCTTGAACTTTTAAGGTGGCACCAGAGTCCAACTTATTGAGAGCCAATTTGGCTTTTAATAAAGGCATGGGACACTCCAATCCACGAGCGTCAATTTCCTGAGTAATATCCATCAATTACATCATCCAAAAATAGAGCCAGAATAATAGCCTGAAATGATACCCGATCGTAACCAGACCCTATACACTTGCTGTTATCCGATAATAAATAACCACTGGATTTTTTTGTGTCCTTCGATTTAAAACACGCCAAACAGTTTTTACAAAGAGCATTGTTTGCCGGCGCTTTGATGTTTCAGCCGACCGTATCCCAGGCACAAAATTACAATCTGCCCTCTCTGGGTGACAGCACCAGCGCAACCATTTCGCCCCAGAAAGAATACGAGCTGGGTCAGGCCTGGCTGCGTTCGTTTCGCAGTAAAGTCCCCGCCAACTCCGACGCACTGACCTACGTTTATCTGGAACAATTGCTAAACCGCCTGGCTCGTCACAGTCAACTGAGCGAGAACAAACTCGAACTGGTGGTGGTCAACAATCCCAGCATGAATGCATTTGCCGTGCCCGGCGGTGTTGTCGGTGTCCATACCGGGCTGTTTTTGCACGCCGAGTCCGAAGGGCAGTTGGCCTCGGTACTCAGCCACGAATTGGCTCATCTGAGTCAGCGCCACTTTGCCCGCAGTGTCGCCAAGCAACAGCAAAACACCATTCCCATGATGGCAGCCATGCTCGCCAGCCTGGTGATAGCAGCGACCACCGGTGGCGATGCCGGCCTGGCGGCCATCACCGCCACTCAGGCCGCAGCCCTCGACTCGCAACTGCGCTTTAGTCGTCAAAACGAGCAGGAGGCCGATCGCATCGGCATGCAAACCATGGTGGCGGCGGAAATGGATCCTCACTCCGTGGCTGAAATGTTCGAGCGCATGCTCCGTACCACCCGCTACAGCAGACGCCCTCCGGAATTCCTGCTGACGCACCCGGTCACCGAAAGCCGTATTGCCGACGCTCTCAATCGCGCCCAAAAATACCCCAAAAGGTCGACCCCCAGCTCCCTCGATTTTCACCTGATGCGGGCCCGCGCCACCCTGCTGCACACGGAGACACCGGAACAAGCGGTCAAGCGATTCCGCAGCGAACTTGAAGGTGACACCTTGTCCGAAGAAGCCAGCCGCTATGGTCTGGTGATCGCATTGAACAAGTCTCACCAGTATCAGCAAGCCACTGAAGCCATTATCCCGCTATTGCAACAGTCCCCGGATAAAGTGGCCTATGTCATGGCCCGCGCCGATACTCTGGCCGGGCAGGAAGACTTTACCGGCGCCCTGCAGTTGGTTGAGCAACACCTGCAACAACAGCCGGGCAACCACCCGCTTACCGTGCGCTACGCCGAACTTCTGATGCGCAACGGCAACTACCCGCTGTGTGAAGAAGTCCTTACGGCTCATATCAAGCGCCGCCCCAAAGACGACTACGTCTGGTATCTGCTGGCTGAAGCACATGGTCTGGCGGGCAATATTTACGGGGTTCACACGGCCCGGGCGGAATACTTCATCCTAAACGGCGTGCTCGACAAGGCCAGACAGCAACTTGAAAATGCCCTGGCGCTGGTGAAAGACAACTACATGAAGCGCACTCTGCTGGAAGAGCGAATCCGTCAACTCAATGCATTAATGGAAGACACCAAATTGTAAACCCCGGCAACACGCGTGACCAAAACTAACAGCAAAGTCACAAACTAAACTTCAAAAAGCCGGATTGCACGTATACTTACAACAAGGCTCGACAAGAACAGCTAACCAGACGGAACCGCTGTCGTTGACTCAGGCTTGAGTTGAACCCAGCTCAAGTTGCCTGAAGCTTGGTCTGCCGTACCATTGATGCATCCCACGATGCCTGCGCGTTCCGCTGGTCACACTCACTGGAGGTGGCTTATGGGCGTTGCGGTTACTTTGGATAATTTTCTCAAAACCAAAGACATCGATTTTGATGTCGTACATCACCCCTATACCGAAGGCTCTTACAATACCGCCGTAAGTGCCAACATACCCGCGACCGCTCTGATCAAAGGCGTTGTATTCCGGGACGAGGACTTCCACTACACCATGGCCGTGATTCCGGCCAGCAATCGGGTTTTACGCCACACCCTGAATCAGGTATTTGACCGGCACTTGGTACTCGCTGACGAGGATGAACTGGAAAACATTTTTTTCGATTGCGAACACGGGGCCATCCCTTCCTTTGGTCAGGCTTATGGCATTAACGTCATCTGGGACGAACAATTGCTGGAGGCACCTGATTTCTGGCTGGAAGCGGGTGATCACGAACACCTGATTCATGTGTCAAAAGCCGATTTTGAACGCTTAATGCAAAGCTGTATGCACGACCGCATCAGTGGTCACCGTCACTGAGCTCGACAAAAACTGTATATAAAAACAGTAAAATGCTATGATTTTTTGATGCCGAGAAAAATCATCCATGTCGATGCCGACTGTTTTTACGCCGCCATCGAAATCCGGGACAACCCCTACCTGAGAAACCGCCCCGTGGCCGTTGGCGGGCGCTCTGACCGACGCGGAGTCATCTCCGCGTGCAATTACGAGGCCCGCAAATATGGCGTGCATTCAGCCATGGCAACCGGACAGGCTTTAAGCCTCTGTCCGGAATTGATTCTTGTCCCACACCACATGGAGAAATACAAAGTCGCCTCCTCGGTAATGCACGATATTTTTCATGACTACACCCAGATGGTCGAACCCCTGTCGCTGGATGAGGCCTACCTCGACGTCTCTGAGTGTCAGGCCCACGCAGGCAGCGCCAGCCGCATCGCTGAAGAAATACGCCAGAGAATCAAGCAACAACTGAACATCACCGTGTCTGCGGGAGTTGCGCCATCAAAATTTCTCGCCAAAATTGCCAGTGACTGGAATAAACCTGATGGCCTGTTTGTCATCAGCCCTGATCAGGTACACGAGTTTGTCAGCCAACTGCCAGTCAGGAAGATCCACGGTGTCGGCAGAGTCACCACCGAAAAACTGCAGATGCTCGGTATCGAAACCTGTGCCGACCTCTACCGCTTTGGGGCTGAACGCCTGAGCCAGCACTTTGGCAGCTTCGGTGAGAGGCTGTTTGAGCTGTCGCAAGGGATCGATCACCGACCGGTAAAACCCCACCGAATCCGAAAATCCCTCAGTGTCGAACACACTTTTGCCCGGGACCTGAATAACATTGATGAATGTCTGGCCGAGCTGCCCGGACTGCTGCAGGATCTGAATCGCCGCCTGTCAAAACTTGACCCGGAATACCGGGTTCGCAAAGCCTTTGTCAAAGTGAAATTCAACGATTTTCACAGCACCACGCTGGAAAGAGAGGGAACCCAAGCCAAATTGGAGGACTACCAGCAACTCCTTAAAGAAGCCGTCCAAAGGGACGCACGGCCAATTCGGCTACTTGGTATTGGCGTCCGCTTTCAGGAAATAGCACAAGCGCCGGCACCGGATAATTCGGAGCCACAGCTGGGGTTATTTAACTAACCGGTCTATTTTGGACTGCAGCACC
This sequence comes from Candidatus Pelagadaptatus aseana, assembly GCF_040362265.1. NCBI lineage: Bacteria > Pseudomonadati > Pseudomonadota > Gammaproteobacteria > Cellvibrionales > Cellvibrionaceae > Candidatus Pelagadaptatus > Candidatus Pelagadaptatus aseana. Next base: position 21,856 of record NZ_BAABNJ010000006.1, on the reverse strand, counting down.
TCAAGAGAAGGCGGCATACGCAGATTATCCGCCACCTGCCACAAACCCGGTTGTTGTTGATCATCCGCCAGTACCGCAAGCGCCGGGCGGGCAGCATTGGGCCCACCCGGAAAGCCGACATTGCCACCGCGCAACCAAAGCCCCAGCGTCGCCAGAGAAGCCCCCTGACTATCCTGCCAGCAATGCACCCCCAAGGATTTCAAAGGCTCCACCCAAGCGGGAATATCCCCGGGGAAAATCACCACAATCTGGCTGGCCGGTATGGGGGAATGCCCCTGCTGCAACCACTGCTGTAATTCCCGCACGGCCATACAGCCGTATACCTGCGAAGGCGAATGAACAAACAGGGCCATCACCGGCCCCTGCGGCAGGGACTGCCGTAAACGGCATGGCTTGCCTGCAGCATCAGAGAACTCCAGCTCTGCCAATAACGTCGAATTGCCCTGCTTTTCCCTGAGACCGCGTGGTACCGCGGTGGCGACAAACAGTAACAGCAGCAAACCAAACAGCCCGGCCAAAGTACACCACAGGGGGGCTTCGCGCTCCCCGGTAATCAAAACCATGGCCACAGCCAGTAAGGTCAGGGTCATCACCGGGCGCTCGCGTTCATCGCGATACCAGGCGTTGGTTTTAAATCGTCGCCATAAATTCAGCAGCGGCATTGGTACCCAGGCCAGCAGAGGCGCCAACCACTGCCAGTGTCCCTGCACTAAATGCATCAGAGCAAAAACAGAGACCATCACGGCCACCAGAGTGTAAAACCGTATATAGAGAGAGCGAAGCGCAAACATAGAATCAAACAGCCGAAATCAGGGGCGACCCTTGATGGTCAAACGAGCCGGCTTATCCAATGTGGCAAAGCAGGTCGCCCGATAACGCAGAGGCTTGCCCTGCATGGTTTTGGCATCGAAATCCACCAGCATGGTCAGAGCCCCCGGCTCCGATGTATCAGGCTTTGGCATGCCCTTGGTCAGCAACACCATATCGTTCATAAACTTGGTTTTCTGTTGCAGCTGTTGCTGGCAGTTACGCCAAATGGAAGCCACCATTTTTTTATTAAAAGTCGTAACCTCAGGCTTGCGTCCCGGATAGGTAATTTCAAGGCTTTGAGAATTGACCAACACCGCATAAGAACGGCGATTGGCATCGCGACACAGCATCCGGAATTTGGGAACTTCAGCCTTGCGAGAGGGCTCATAGAGACCGGCCTGCATCAACTTGCTGCACTCTTCGGTTGCCTCCACTGCCAGAGCCGCCTTGCGCAACTGCGGCATCAGGTCACGCATACTCGAGGGCAACCATAGATCGAGATCGTTCACCGCCCAGCTGGTCGGGGTGGCAACCAGCAAAACCAGAAACAGACTAAGCTTGCGCCATGGCGCTGTAAATATAGGCATAGAGTCCCAACAGCTGTTCTTCATTGTTTTCTTTGAATTCCACCCCGTATACGGCAGAAAACTCTTCATCCTGCTCCCGGGTGCTGCGTTCAATTCTGGAGCGTATCAGGGTTTTGATTTTCAGCTTCCGGGTCAGGTTGGCGATATTAACCGTCATTTCAAGGTCCAGCTCTTCTCCCACTTCGCCAATGGCTTCACGCAGCTCTATTTTAGCTCCGGACAGGGAAATATCACTGACCTTGCCATCACAGCTTTTCTCTTCAAGGGAGCTGAGGTTGGTTGCCTGAATAGCCAAACCCACATCAACCCGGGTGGCGCCCCTGATTTCTTTGAACTGGACTGACCCCGGGTAGCTCAGGCACAACATGGGTAAGGGCATATTGGCAGTGGATTCCAGAACGGCCGGAAACAGACAAATGCCATTGGCAGCCATGATACGAACAATGATCTTCTGCCCGGTGCGCAGACGGGACGCCTTGGGTACGGATACCATCAACGTCTTACCTGGTACACAGCCCAACAGCCGGGAACTGAGTTTAACGGCGTCAGTACCACTGCCAGCCTGTAATTGGACAGGATAACCGTAGGGCAATTTTAGTTCTTCAAACTTCATAGATTCGGGTGCTGGAATAAAACGTACTGAATATCGAAGCGGTCGATGGTTACTATGACAGAAACCATCGACCGCCAGAAAGGTACTTTATACGAAATACCCGGCACTGCGAAACTTTATTGCCCGGCTTCACCCTTGCGAGTCAACCAACCGGGGTTCATCGACCGCCAGACGGGAGCCAGATAGAGAGCCAACAACTCCTTGAGACGGGAGGGCAAGATCAACATGACCGGTGTAACTATCAATGTCAGCAGGGTGGCAAACAACAACCCAAAGACAATGGCCCGGGCCACCAGCACAAAATAGGAGGCAACCACACCGTCAATCACCACTTCTCTGGCGATCAGGTCGACACTGGCACCCATGGCAATTGGCGCCATCCCCAGAATGGTGGTAGCCGTGGTCAAAAATACCGGCCGTAAACGCTGGGCACAGGCTTTGACAGCAGCACTGGTCAGCGACAAATCCGGCTCTTCCTCACGCACATAATTGTAGGTATCAATCAGAACGATATTGTTGTTCACCACAATCCCGGCCAGAGCAACAATGCCCACGCCGGTAAGAATCGTACTGAAAGAATCTCCGGTCAGCAGTAGCCCCAACAGCACACCGGCGGTGGACATCACCACGGATGACAGAATCAAAAAAGCCTGATAAAAACTGTTGAACTGGGTCACCAACAGGATGTACATCAGAAACAGGGCCAACAAGAAGGCTACTGACAAAAACGCCAAAGACTCTTCCTGCTCTTCGTTCGCACCACGGAATACCAGATTAACTTCCTTATCCAGAGGGTTTTCCTCCAGCCAGGCTTTAATTTCCTGAACGATATCATCGGCCAGATAACCGGGCTCGAGTTCCGACTGCACCTTCATGATATTGATCGAGTCTACCCGCTCGATCTGATCCACTTTCGGGTGAGCCTCACGAGTGACGAAGGTGCTGATGGGAACCGGCCCCTGAGCGGTGGTCACGCGCAGCTCATCGAGCACCCGCAAACCACGGTCATCGGCGGGGTAACGAACACGAATCTCCACTTCTTCATTGGAGTCATCGGGACGGTATTCACTCAACAGGATGCCATTGGTCACCAACTGCACCGCGCGCCCCACTTCCATGACATTGACGCCAAACTGGGCAGCCAGAGTGCGATTAACCTTCATTTCCCACTCAATGCCCGGCAACGGGGTGGTATCGGTGACATCCCGAACCCCCTCAAAATTGTTTTCAATGTAATTGCGCAGATAACTGGTGGTAGCCCGCAGCTTGTCGTAATTGTTGGACTCCAGCTGCAACTGGATCGGCTTACCCACCGGCGGCCCACCTTCAAACACTTGGGCAGAGACAATGATGCCCGCCATATCCTCGGTCAGAGTGTTCATCTCTTCGAACACATCGTGAGTTGAACGCCCCAGAGTCTTGGGGTCGTAGAGCTCCACCAGAATGCTGCCGATTTCGTCTTTGTCTTTTACCCGGGCTGAGCTATCGCCACCACTGGCCGAGTAAGCGGATTTCACCTCTTTCAGAGACAACACCCGTTGCTCAACCTGAGCAACCAGCGCCTTCTTCTCTTCAATGGAGAAGTTACCCTGAGCGCGGATGGCAACCACACCGGCCGTTTCTTCGGTATCGGTAAAAAAAGTCACGCCGTTGTTGTAGCGACCGTAAATCTGGAAAATTGACACCAGCACCATCAGGGCCACCAGCGTCCAGACCACAGGGCGGCGCAGCACCCAGCTTAAAAATCGCGCGTAGCGACCGGTATGACCGGGCAAGGTGGTCGGGTCCTGTTCTTCCAAGTGAATCAGGTAATCCCGGGTGCGCTTGTCCAGTTCAGTTTTTTTCATCAGTGAACCGACCACCGGTGCGAAAAACAGCGCGTAGCTTAACGAGGCCAGCAACACACAGAAAACTGTCACTGGCAGATAACCCATAAACTGGCCCGGTACACCCGGCCAGAACATCATCGGCAGGAAAGCCGCCAGAGTCGTCGCCGTCGAGGCCATCACCGGCCAAAACATGCGTCTGACCGCCAACTGATAGGCCGCCCGGTTACCCAGACCCTCCGCCACTTTGCGATTGGCAAATTCGGTAATCACAATCGAGCCGTCAATCAACATCCCCAATGCCAGCATCATTCCGAACATCACCATCATATTGAAGGAGTAGTCCAGATAGTTCATGGCGATCATGGCGATCAACAGCGATACCGGAATGCCCAGTCCCACCAGAATACCGGAGCGAAAACCCAGCGCCCCGACAACAATAACCATAACCAGCGCCATGGCGGTGATGATATTACCGCGCATTTCATTGACCAGCCCTTGAGAAAACTCCGACAGGTCAAAGGCGTAGTCCACCTCTACACCAGCAGGGATTCGGCTTTTCAGACTCGTCACCAACTCCCTGACCTTTTGCGCCACCTCGATCTGATTGGCCTCAATGCGCTTGTTCACTTCCAGCAAAATGGCCTTGCGGCCGTTGTAGGTACTGAAGCGACTGGGATCCTTAAACGTGCGACGAATTTCGGCCACGTCGCCCAGGGTGATGACACCCTCTGAGGTGGACTTCAGCGGAATGGTATAAGCGTCTTTGTAGTTTTCGATCAAGCCCGGCACTTTGATTGAAAAACGGCCCTGGGAAGAATCCAGTGAGCCCGCAGGCACGAGAATGTTATTTCCCAAAATGGCGGTGATTAATTCATTACTGGTAAAGCGATAGTTTTCCAGACGGGCCGGATCAATGATGGCTTCCACCACCTCTTCGCGATGGCCTGCCAAAGGTGCGTCAAGAACACCGTCAACACCCTCAATTTCCCGCTGTAACATCTTGGCGGTTTTGAAAAGGTCGCGTTCCGAGGTTTGCAGTGTTGGCGTAAGGACTACGGTAATGGAAGGGAAATCGTCAGCGGTCAATTCTTCAACTATTGGCTCGTCGGCATCGCTGGGCAACTCCGCCTTGGCTCGATCGACAGCTACGCGCAGATCGTTGATGGCCTTTTCCGAATCCACGGCACCGGCCTCAAATTTTACCAACACCAGCGCATAGGATTCACGACCGAAAGCACGGATCTCTTCCACATTGGCGATGGTTCTGATTTCCTGCTCAAGCGGGCGCACCAACAAACGTGCAGAATCCTCTGGAGAAACGCCTTCAAGCCGGACATTGACCGAAGCGTAAGGAATTTTCACATAGGGCTGCGCTTCAACCGGCATCTTGCTGTAACTGAAAATACCCGCCAGCAGAATCAGGGTGAGAACGGAAAAGGTACTGCGATAATAGGTAACCGCATTCTGCAGAAAATTCATACTCAGTTCACACCCGCCGTCTTGCCTGCCACACCGGTTTCAGCAGTTTCGATTTCAACACCGACGGTGGATCCAATAATGGCGTACTCCTGACCAACGGTAATCAGCAGACTGCGCTGGGACAGACCCAACACCCAAACACCTTCATCGCGATCGCCAATAATGGTCAGACGCACAAACTGCACCACATTATTTTCATCGAGGATGCGCACACCGATATCACCATAATCGTCGAGCGACAGCAGTGACGCAGGGATCAAATGAGCCTGAACGTTGTCGAGAGACACCATCAAATCCGAGGTCAGACCACTGCGCAATGCCAGTGAGGCATTATCGATGGCCGCTTCAACGCGATAGGTTCGAGTGACTGGGCTCGACTCAAAAGAAACCAAACGCAACTCGGCATCGACCTGATGACCACCGGCAAAACTCGCCAGGGCTTTTTGGCCAACACGCATATTAACCACTTCTTTCTCTGACACCTCGCCGGTAACAATCAGAGGATTGAGATCCAGAATCACACCGCACTCGGCACCCCGATCCATAAAGTCACCGACATCAACGCTGTGACGTTCAACAACACCGGAGAAAGGTGCTTTCACCCGGGTGTTGGCAAGATTCAGCTCACTCCGTTTTAAATCGGCCTTTCTGGAGTCCAACCGAGCTTTGGCAGCGGCAATCGCATTGCGCGACTGGTAGCCCTGTTTGAGTTTCAAGGCACCATCGTATTCCAACTGAGCCTGAGCAACGGCCGAGCGGGCCTCTTCAAGGCGCAACGCCCGATCTTCCACCGCCAACTCACAAATGGTATCGCCAGTCTTGACCACCTGCCCTTCTGTAACCGGCAGTGACACCACCCGACCACTGATTTCAGCTTTAAGACTGACACTGCGGTCGGCCTCGGTTTGAGCGCGGACTTTTACCGCTGGCTGAAAATTTTGCGCCTCAATATAGCGAGCTTTGACCACAAAGGTTTTGTTGTTCTGCCCCTCAGCATCGGGCAGCGCATCCGGATCGGATCGCAGCGTGCCACTGACCAGCCAGGCACTGATGAGAACAAGAATGTACAGTGCTTTGCGATAATTGGTGTTGGACCAAAAGGTTTGGAGATAATTTTTCATCGAGGCCAAGCTTATGTCTGGTTATTTTAGGACAGGATTACACTGAACTCTAAAAAAGCCCGAAGCAAGCCACAAGCCAAGTTTTGTAAAAACCCTGATTTTTATAGTTGTATGTGGTTAGCCTCGACCCCACCAGAAGATCAATGCACTCAGGACTGATTAATCCTTATGGGTTGACGGAGGCGTCAGACCGGCCGGCCCGGGAAATTGGGCAACCTTGTCACCGGCCTTGATGTCGGTAACTTTGACTTCGCCTTCTTTTTCCACCTCATCAATGCGAATAATGGCCTGCATCGGAATATAGGAACGGGCGACGTTGCCAAACTCAGACTTCAGCTTTTCTTCGGCTGGATCCACAATCATCTGGCTTCGCTCACCAAAAACAAATTCCTCCACCTCAATAAAGCCATACATATCACTCTGATAAATGGCACGAGCATAGACCTCATACACCTGATTCTGGTTGTAGAAGATCACTTTGTAGATGGGTTTGGCGGACATAGGGCTCTCGGAATTCATCAATCTCCGGCACCAGAGCCGGAGGGCGCGCAAGGATAGCACAAAACACCCCCAATTTGGCCATCCATCTATGGCTATCAACCATGGCTATGGCTATAATGCCCGCCCCTTAATTTGACTAAATTTTGTTCAGATAGACCCATGACCGCAAAACCTGAAAAGAAGCTGTTTATCCAGACCCACGGCTGCCAGATGAACGAATACGATTCTGCCCGCATGCGCGACCTGCTGGGAGACTCTCACCAAATGGTAGCCACTGACGATCCGGAAGAAGCCGACGTACTGCTGGTCAACACCTGCTCCATTCGTGAAAAAGCCCAGGAAAAGCTGTTTCATCAACTGGGTCGCTGGAAACATCTAAAAGAAAAGAACCCGGATCTGGTGATCGGGGTTGGCGGCTGTGTCGCCAGTCAGGAAGGAGACGCCATTGCCAAGCGCGCGCCCTATGTCGACCTGATCTTTGGCCCGCAAACCCTGCACCGCCTACCGGAGATGATGGAAACCCCCCGGGATAATGGCGCCGTGGTGGTGGACATCAGTTTTCCCGAGATTGAAAAATTCGACAAGCTGCCCGAGCCGGAAGCCGATGGCGTCAGTGCCTTTGTCTCCATTATGGAAGGCTGCTCCAAGTATTGCACCTTCTGCGTGGTGCCCTATACCCGCGGTGAAGAAGTCAGCCGCCCGGCCACCGATGTACTCAAAGAGGTCGCCCATTTGGCGCAACAGGGCGTGCGCGAAATCAATCTGCTGGGCCAGAATGTTAACGCCTACCGCGGCGACGGCCCGGATGGTCAGATCGTCGATCTGGCCGAACTGATAACCTATGTTGCCGCCATCGACGGCATTGATCGCATTCGCTTCACCACCTCTCATCCGGTGGAATTTTCCGAGAGTCTGATTAACGTCTACGCCGAAGTGCCAGAGCTGGTCAGCCATTTGCACTTGCCGGTACAGAGTGGCTCTGATCGCATTCTGATGGCGATGAAGCGAGGCCACACAACGCTGGAGTACAAATCCAAGCTGCGCCGCATCAAAAAGCTGCGCCCGGACATCTGTTTCTCGTCCGATTTTATCGTAGGCTTCCCGGGTGAAACCGATGCCGACTTCGAGGCCACCATGAATCTGATTCAGGACATGGACTTCGATCTGTCGTTCAGTTTTATCTACAGCCCTCGTCCGGGCACACCGGCAGCCGACCTGCCCGATGACACCCCGGAAGAGGTCAAGAAACAGCGTCTGAAACTGTTGCAACAGCGCATCAATCAGCAAGCCCAGCGAATTGCCCGCAATATGGTAGGCAATACCGAGCGGGTTCTGGTCACCGGGTACAGCAAAAAAGATCCCGGCCAATTGTCGGGGCGCACCGAGAATAACCGCGTGGTGAACTTCAGAACCGACAACGCCGAGCTGATTGGCAAGTTCGCCGACATCCTGATTGAAGAAGCTCTGCCCAACTCGCTGCGCGGCACGCTGGTGGGATCTGAGCTGGACGACTAAAGCTGGACGGCTAAAATCACGCCGGCTAAATAGTTCAGCTATAAGCAACTTTTTTTTAAGAATCTATTAAACCCAAAACCGGGTTTTACCGTAACGACGATTAGGCTAGTCTAACCCTATTCATAGAAATCAAGGTGTTAAAAGAAACAATTTTGGACAGTGCGACCTCAACCCCGGAGCAGCCAGTACTGCTGACTCTGGAGCCCAACGACAATCGCCGCCTGGCTGAACTCTGCGGCCAATTTGACGAACACCTGAAACAGATCGAAAGCCGCCTTGGCGTGGAGATACGCAATCGCGGTAATCAGTTTTCCCTCAGTGGTGCCCCAAAGCTGGCTCTGACCGCCAAGCAAATTCTGGAGAACCTCTATCTGGATACCGATAATGGTGGCCAACTGACCCCTGACGAAGTGCATTTGGCCCTGCAGCAATCGGGCATGGAAATCGATTTACCCGAGCCGGCGCAAGCGAAGGTAGATGAGCAGCAACCTCTGGCCCTGATCCGCACCAAAAAGTGCACCGTTAAGCCCCGAGGACTGCATCAACAGCACTATGTGCGCGCCATACAAACCCACGACATCAATTTTGGCATCGGCCCGGCCGGCACAGGCAAAACCTATCTGGCTGTCGCCTGCGCTGTAGAGTCTCTGCTGAAAGACGAGGTGGAACGCATTCTGCTGGTTCGCCCCGCGGTCGAGGCTGGAGAAAAGCTGGGCTTTTTACCCGGCGACCTGGCCCAGAAAGTAGACCCTTACCTGCGCCCACTCTACGATGCCCTCTACGAGATGTTGGGTTTTGAGACCGTCGGCAAACTGATTGAACGCAATGTGATTGAAGTGGCACCTCTGGCTTATATGCGTGGACGTACCCTGAATAACTCATTTGTGATTCTCGATGAGAGCCAGAACACGACCCGCGAGCAGATGAAAATGTTCCTGACCCGGATCGGCTTTGGCTCTACAGCCGTGATCACCGGTGACCCGTCTCAGATTGACCTGCCGCGCGGGCAATTTTCCGGGCTGCGTCACGCCTCGGATATCCTGGAAAACGTCAAAGGCATCAGCTTTACGCACTTTAATGCCAAAGATGTGGTTCGGCATCCACTGGTACAGCGCATTGTCGAAGCCTACGATGCGGCGGAACCGCCAAAACCGAATCAAGGTCGCTGATCGTGCCACCCAAGTACGATCTGCAACTGGACCTTCAAGTCGCCAGCGAAGCACCGAATCTGCCGGAACAATTGCAACTGCAGCAGTGGGCAGGTGCGGCACTGCAATCTCCAGTCGAAGACAGTGAATTGAGTGTTCGCATTGTCGATGCCGCGGAAAGTCAGGAGCTGAATCACCGCTATCGCCATAAGGACAAACCCACTAATGTGCTGTCGTTTCCTGCCGATTTACCTGAAGGGATAGATTTGCCGCTACTGGGGGATTTGGTAATCTGCGCTCCGGTGGTTGCTCAAGAGGCTATCGAGCAAGGCAAACAACTTGAAGCTCACTGGGCCCACATGGTGGTTCATGGCACACTGCACCTGCAGGGGTACGATCATCAGGACGATCGCGAAGCCGAAACCATGGAAGGGCTCGAAACCAGAATTTTAATGGCCATGGGGTATCCTGATCCCTACGCCGATGATGCTCAATAAGCAACAGCAACACCCTTAAGGAACCAACAAACAATGAACGACGAACCAGCGAGTAGTACAAGCGCACCCGGCACCAGCAGCGATAAATCGTGGTTGGATCGGGTGCTCAACGCCTTTTCCGGAGAACCCAAATCCCGGGAAGAACTGCTCGAAGTGATTCAGGAGGCTGCAGCCAAGAATTTGGTAGACCCTGAATCACTGGAAATCATTCAGGGCGCCATTGACGTTGAAAACCGTCAGGTACGTGAGATTCAAATCCCCCGCTCACAAATGGTGGTCGTCAATCTTGATGACACTCTGCAAGATCTGCTGCCAAAGGTAATCAACTCTGGCCACTCACGCTTCCCGGTCATTGGTGAATCCACCGATGACGTACGCGGCATTTTGTTGGCAAAAGACCTGCTCCCACTGATCCTCAACGGCGCCGACGACTTTTCTCTGGAAAATATCATCCGCTCGGCCACCATTATTCCGGAAAGTAAACGCCTCAATATTCTGCTGCGAGAATTCCGTGAAAATCGCTACCACATGGCTATGGTGATTGATGAGTACGGCGGCATTTCCGGCCTGGTTACTATTGAAGACATTCTGGAAGAAATTGTTGGCGAGATTGAAGATGAAACCGATGACGATGACGATTCCGCTCTGATTCGCAAGGTATCCGACCGCGACTATATTGTACGAGCTCTGACTCCGGTAGAAGATTTCAATGAATACTTTAATGCAGGCTTTGACGAAGACGAATTCGATACCATCGGCGGCATTATGATGGGGGCGTTTGGACACCTGCCCAAACGCAATGAAGTTGCCGAAGTATCCGGCTACAAGTTTCGGGTGCTCTTCGCCGATGATCGCCAGATCCATCTGTTGCGTCTCAGCGTTCCCTAGAGCACCGGCCTGTGCTCGCCAATCAACACAATCCGCAGCATCCCACAGCTGATATCACCTTCAGTGGCCTCGGCCGCTGGCAAAGCCTGCTGCTCAGTCTTGTCGCCGGTGCCCTGCTGCCTCTGTCGCTGGCACCATTGAATCTCTGGCCACTGGCCATCATCTCTCCTGCTCTGTTGGCCGTCATCAGCAGGGGCCGCAATACCCTGCACCATTGCTACAGCTTTGGTCTGGGACTGTTTGGTGTCGGCGCCTCCTGGGTTTACGTCAGCATTCACAATTTTGGTTACGCCAGTGTGCCTCTGGCGGCTTGCCTGACCCTGCTGTTTGTCGCCGGCCTGGCGCTGGTATTTGCCCTGCCCTTTTATCCGCTCAGATATTTAAAGCACGCTACCAACGGAAATTTTTTGACCGCCTTCGGAGCCCTCTGGGTGCTGGGAGAATGGCTCAGGAGTTGGTTGCTGACAGGTTTCCCCTGGCTGTATGTCGGTTACAGTCAACTGACGACACCGCTGTCAGGCTTTGCCCCCATTGGTGGGGTGTTCGCGGTTTCTCTGGCAACGCTTGCTACCGCTCTGGCTTTGGTATTCATCTGGCGAGGCAAACGTCGACAGCGACTGGGGGCTGTAGCGGCAGTATTCATACTCTGGCTTGCAGGTGCACTGCTGCAAGATCAGAACTGGACCGCCCCAGTTGGTCCCGATCAGCGCATTACTCTGGTGCAGCCCAACATTCCCCAAGACAAGAAATGGCGACCAGAATATCGCCTGCCCACTCTGGAACTATTGCGTCATATGAGTCAGGAGCTGGAGGGTGTTGATTGGATCGTATGGCCGGAAGCCGCCGTCCCGATGCTATACCACCGGGCCAGCCCCTTTCTTGCCGAAATGGAGGCTCTGCTGGCACAGCACAACACCGCCCTTCTGACCGGCATTATTTATGACAATCCGGAGACTGGCCATCTTCATAACAGTGCGGTTGCCCTGGGTCAGGGGTCAGGGCTTTACCATAAATCCCGTCTGGTTCCGTTCGGTGAGTACGTACCTTTAGAAGACTGGCTCAGGGGAGTCATCGCATTTTTTGATCTGCCCATGTCCGCGATTAAATCCGGAGGAGAGCAACAGCCCCCAATACTGATGGGCCAGGTTAAGACCGGGATGGCCATTTGCTATGAAATTGTTTACCCGGATCTGGTTGCAGCCAGAGCCACCGATACCCACTTTATAACCACTCTCAGTAACGACGCCTGGTTTGGCCATTCCTGGGGGCCCTTGCAGCACTTGCAGATGGCACAAATGCGGGCACTGGAAACTCAACGTGATGTGATTCGCGGCACCAACAATGGCATCAGCGCCATCATTACCGCGGATGGCTCCATTGCCCTGCAAAGCCGCCAATTTGAAAGGGAGGTGGTAACCGGCAAGGCCACCCCCAGAGCCGGCAGCACCCCCTTTATGCGATGGGGCAGCCTGCCTTGGGTGCTGCTCTGTGGCCTGTTATTGGGGTTGGCTTTTCTACCGGAGCGAAAAGTGAAATCATTCGAGCCGTTGGTTTAGAACAGCTCGATGTCCTCATCAGAGGATGAGGACATTTCCACTGCGTTATCACCCAAGGGCTTCATCCGGGCGGTCTGGCGCCGCTGGGTTAGCCAAACTTCTTCGGTGGTGAGAAAGCGTGAAAAGTTATCGAACATTTGGTTGGCTATTTTTTCCATATCGTCTTTGGAGATGGCCTGCATCTTCGACTCTTCCAAACTTTCCTTATTCATTTCCGCCAGGCCATCGGCGGACTCTCTGGCATTCTCTGCCGTACTCAATTGACGTGAGGCCGAGTCACTGATGGCCGCACCCGAGTCATTGACGGCACCGATGACCGTAACAAGCTCAGTCAATTGCTCCGCCACACGTGACACCTGAGCAAGACTTTCCTTGGATGCTTCACCACTCTTGCTCATTACCTCAACCATATCACTGGTGCGCTCCTGAACACGCTCCAGCATGCCGCGAACCTCATCAGTGGATTCACGGGTTCTGGATGCCAGCGAACGAACCTCATCGGCAACCACGGCGAAACCACGCCCCTGCTCCCCAGCGCGAGCTGCCTCAATCGCGGCATTCAGTGCCAGCAGGTTGGTCTGCTCAGCAATGCTGTTAATGGCCTCAACAATGGAACCAATTTGATCAGTCTCCTGCTTGAGCTCCGTGAGCACGGTCTCGGCATCCTCCATATGTTCGGACAACTCACTCACCACACCGCTGGTTGCCATCATGGTGTTCTGACAGGTATTGACTGACTCATCCCCCTGTTTGAGTTGATCAGCGATCATGGCCGCCTGATCTGCCACATCGCGGGTTTGCTCAGACATGGTCAGCATCGCCTCCATCACACTCTGGGAGTAGCGCGTCTGCAGCAGGGCTTTCTGATTGACGTCATTGTGGGTGTCGGCCAATTCCTGCGACATGGGCACCAGACGCGAGGCTGACGAGGCCAGATCCATCATGCTCTGATCCAGATCATTAAACATGCGATCGGATTCCTGAGCCCAGGACAGAAGCGGCGCGGGTACTTCGCCATCCATCATCCGCACCCGCAAATCAACTTTGCCGTCTTTGAGTACATCGCCAATCTTGTCTTCGATATAACCAATGCGCTTCTGCGACTGGCCAAATGCCCAGGGAATAAACACACCAAGCAAGACGATATCCTTCAACATCAGTAACCAGAGACTGTCGAGATATTTGTAAAACAAGATATCGGTTAACAGAAATGAGGCCACAATAATGGCGACGAGTTGTTTACGGCTCATATTCAATCCTTCTTGAGGCAGAGTCATCTGCCAGACCCACTGATCACTGTTTATAGCGGCAGAAACCGGATTTTCTCAAGGGGTAAATCCATCCACGAATGTCTCTGCGTCAGTTTTGATCAACCACCAGAGCTTATAATGCCAATGGCAGCTGCCGTAAGATTATCTACATATCTGGCTTGCCAGCCATCATTCAGATCAACCTTTAAAACAATAATGATAAAAGCAGGAAACATGTTGAAAATCATCTCTCTCTTACGGTGGCCACTGTTACTGGTTATCAGTCACGGCTTAAACGCCGCCGTATCCGAACAACAAGCCGAACAACTGGGAAGCACACTGACACCATTGGGGGCAGAAACCAGCGGCAACGCTTCTGGCACCATCCCGGCTTGGAGCCCAAATGTAGAACTGTCGTCATCCGATCCCATCTACATCACCAACCCGCTGAACGATGAGCAGGCCCTGTTCGACATCACCCGCGATAATATGGACGATTACAGCGCCCTGCTCTCGCAAGGGAGTAAAGCTTTGCTGCAGGACAAAGAGGACTATCGCATGTCGGTTTACCCGACTCTGCGCACGGCAGTCGCTCCACAATTTATCTACGACAATACCCGCCATAATGCCACACACACTCGCCTTACCAATGACGGATTAACACTGGAAAACTGGCAGCCAGGCGTCCCCTTCCCGATTCCCCAAAATGGCTTGGAAGCCATCTGGAATCACCTGACGCGCTGGTCCGGCAGTCACAGCGAGTACACCTCTACCGTTTACTTTTCCAGTTCAAATGGCAAAGTCATCCAATCCAGCACCCAGTTCATCAGCTTTGCATCACCGGTTTATTCCCCGGATCGGGATTGGGGCAAAGGCGCCAATGAACTGTTTCTGCTCAGAGCCAACTTTCTGGCGCCTCCCCGTCGTGCCGGTGAAATCATTCTGGTGCGCGAGCCCTATGATTTCAGCAAAGCTCAGGGCCGCAAAGCCTGGCAATACCTGACAGGACAGCGCCGGGTCCGCATGGCCCCCAGCATCGCCTTTGATACTCCAGCGCCTGCCTCTTCCGGCAACAACACCTATGACGACAGCAATATTTTTAATGGCTCTCCCGAGCGATTTGACTGGCAACTGGTTGGCAAACAGGAGTGCCTGACGCCTTACAACAACTGGAGAACAACCAACGTCGATAAACCAAAAGCGCTGATCACCCCGGGCCATTTCAATCCGGACGCGGTACGCTGGGAGATCCACCGCTGCTGGGTGGTAGAGGCCACACTCAAGGAGGGCCTACGTCATGTATACAGTAAACGCCGCTACTACATCGACGAGGACTCATGGGTTGCGTTGATGGGCGACCTGTATGACAACCGGGGCAATCTGTGGCGCACCAACTTTGCCTTGTTTGCCCCCAACTACATGGATAAATCTTTTGCCTCTTCAGGCGGTATTGCCATGTACGACCTGCTGCAAAAAAGTTATCACGTCAGCCTGCCTCACGCGATGACCACAACATCCAGAAAAAAACCCAAGAAATCCAGATATTACACCGCGTCATCACTGAAGCGCAGCGGTGTCAGATAATCGGGCCCCAGGAATCGATTCAGGTCGATTCCTGCTCCTCAAAGAAAAGGCCGGAAAACTCGTTAATGGGTACCGGCTTGCCCATCAGGTAACCCTGCACAAAATCAACCCCCAGGCGCCCTAGCAACAGCATTTCCTCTTCCAGCTCCACACCTTCGGCAATGGTGGTGGCCTTGGTAGCGTGGGCAATCTGGACAATCGCGCGAACAATCTTCCGGTTAATTTCGGACTCGTGAATATTCTGTACGAATCCCATGTCCACTTTGACAATATCTGGCTTCATTCGCTGCATGTAGACCAGTGACGAATACCCGGTCCCAAAATCATCCAAAGCCACACGGAACCCCATTCGGTGAAGGCCTTCGATGGTGGCCACAAAATTGGCATCGTCCTCCATAGCAGCCGTTTCTGTTACCTCAAACACCAATTGGCATGGCTGAATGTTGTAACGCACCAGACAGGTTTCAATAAAGCCCAGCAGTTCAGGCTCCAGCAAATCCAGCAGAGAGAGATTTACCGAGACATGAAAACCATCGGGCACCTTGGTTTTTGACAAC
Source organism: Candidatus Pelagadaptatus aseana (assembly GCF_040362265.1). Taxonomy (NCBI): domain Bacteria; kingdom Pseudomonadati; phylum Pseudomonadota; class Gammaproteobacteria; order Cellvibrionales; family Cellvibrionaceae; genus Candidatus Pelagadaptatus; species Candidatus Pelagadaptatus aseana. The sequence goes on along the minus strand of NZ_BAABNJ010000006.1, from coordinate 5,921 downwards.
CAGGAGCACACCTTCTCAATCATTATCCGGGTGATAAAGAACACCAGACTGGATTGCTCCGCCAGAGGTACAAATACCGCCGGACTGATAAACCCCTTGTTAACGTGATTCCAGCGAACCAACGCCTCGGCTCCGATCAGTGCTTTATCCATGTCGAATTGAGGTTGAAGCTGACAGGTCAAATCCCGATGCACGATGGCTTCGCGCAGATCCTCCAGCAAATGCAAGCGCTCTTTTGAAACCTGATCACTTTGAGGGTCATAACGGGACCAGCGAGTACGGTGCAGTTCACAATCATTCAATGCCAGCTGAGCCTTGCGATAGGCTTCCTGAAGTGTGAATTTATCCATCTGGTACAGAGTCAATCCAGCCTGCAGTGACAAGCTGCTCTCCATGGCACCAACTCTTACAGGCTTCTCTGCGCGCTGTAAAAAAGCCTCGATAAATTCATTTGGATCACTGCGACTGTCGGCCATCAGCAGCATCTGATTCCCCGGTAAACTGATCAGATAGGTTTTACCGCCATAGGGCAGCTCCACTGGAATCGACCAAGGTGATGCCTCCAGGTACTTATTAAAACGGTCCACCAGCTGGCGATAGACTTTGGAACTTGCGTCCGGCCCCAACAGCCCCGTAAATGATTCAACACCTGTGATGCGCAGCATAATCACCCAAAGCTGATCACCATGACCCATGGAGTTTTCTACCGCCTCGGCAAAGCGATTGCGGAAGAAGGAATAATTGGGTAGCCCGGTTTGAGGATCGGTGTAGGCGGTTTTAATGCCCTTTCTCTCAGTAAAAAACTGTCGATCCACTAACGCAAACGACAGAATGGACAGTTCCGCCAAAGCTCCCAGAGCCAAACCATGGCGTGTAATATCATTGAAAGGCAACAAGTTCTTGTAACTGCCCATACCGACACCCGCTCCGATTAACAGGCACACCCAGGACAGCAAAAAAAAGCGTGCCGGCAGAAAACCATTGCGGTAAGCGGTAAGTGACATCCCCAGAATAAACAGACTGCCCCACACCTGAGCCACTATAAACGGTTGCAACAGATAGTACTCAGGCACAAACAGAGCTGACATTGCCCCCATTAATAACAGGGAAATAATCAGCGCCCGGTATTTGTAATAACCGGAGGCATAGAGTCTGGCGACCAGAAACTGGCTACCGAACAGGAAAGCGGTTAGCAACAACAGAAAGTTGATGACCAGCATGTGGGTTGCCAGCCAAATCTGCATGGAGAAAGGCCAGATATACTGACCAAATCCCATCAATACCGACAGTTCCAGAAAGGTCAGGACATAAAAGGCGAGATACCAAATATAGGTTTGGCTGCGAATAAGAATACCGACAAAGCTGTTAAACAGAGCTATAACAACCAGGAACAGAGCAACACCACCAATCATCACATAACGCTTTGATCGGTATTCATACATGGACTCCTGACTATATACCACCAGCGGCATCACCGCCGGGCCATCGCTTTGCTTTTTAATCAGCACCGTCAGCTTTTGCCCCGGAGTAGCCGAGAACTGCAACACCGGGTCTAAATCCACTTCGTCTCCAGGCTGGCGCTGCCGCACTCCCGCTTGTCGTTGCTGGATCAAGGCGCCAGATTCATCATAGAGATAAAAAGTCAGCTGCTGTAAAACCGGATTTTTAGCAACCAGATAGTAGTCGCCCTTTTCCTGTAACTCCTGGGCCGCAGAAATGTGCAGGCGATGCCAGTAGGTTTGCGGCCCCTCATTCAGGGATTGTTCGTAGTGAAGGTTGGAAAACTGTTGGGACAACAGCACGTCTGCCGGCCCATAGCCATCATCGAGTAAGGTCGGTAGAGGTTTTTTTACCGTATAGCGGTCGTAACTGTCTTCCAGAAAAATATAGGGCTCTGCCGCGACCACGGAGGCAAAAAACAGAGCAGAGCCCCACAACACCAGAGATTTCAAAACCGACATCCGCAACAGACCTCACTCCTTGAGAAACCCATCAACAATGATTACGAATAGCGCGCAAGCAACACATCCATAGAAAAACCCCTGAACGCAAGCACCCCTACCGCCCAACAGTAAGTCCTGCTGACCAGTATAGTCCCTATTACAAAATGACAAGCGGGTCATCCATCACCCTATGGTTCCGGTCATCCTGCGATAACCTCCTTCAACAGCCAGGCCTAAAGTGACATGCATTGGGAGCTGAAACAAAAAAGGCCCCGCATGACAGCGGAGCCTTTGTGACAAGCTATGCTTCTAAAGTGGACTAGCCCTCTTCGGCCACCGCTGCGTCGATCAACGGCTTCAACTCACCACTCTCATGCATTTCAGTGATGATGTCACAACCACCTACAAGCTCACCTTTTACCCACAGCTGTGGGAATGTAGGCCAATTAGCGTATTTGGGCAGATTGGTGCGAATCTCGGGGTTACTGAGGATATCCACATAGGCAAAACGCTGACCGCAGGCCATGATCGCCTGAGAGGCACGCATGGAAAAGCCACACTGTGGGGCATTAGGCGAGCCTTTCATGTACAGAATAATATCGTTATCCGCAATTTGTTGCTTGATGGTATCCATGATATCCATAGGAATAATAACCTCTTTAAAACTTAAATGAGCTTATCGACGCATTCTTTAATCACAGAGAAAAGAAAAGCCGAGTCAATTACTGGGTTATGTGTCATTTTACATGACAAGGGAATCGACAGATAGCTTTTTCAATTCCCCCTGAGCCTTATTGCAGCAAATGCAAATTGCTTATAGTATCGCCTGTTTCGGGCAGCCATCGCGCTGCCTTATTTATTTACAGGGATGTAATGTATGTCGCGATAGGCAGGAAGCCGTTAGCGACGATTTACAAAACGGGAGATTTGCATGAGTACCGCATCAATTATGAATACTTACGGTGAGCGTAAGTTGACCTTTACCAAAGGGGAGGGTTGCTACCTTTGGGACAAACAGGGTAATCGATATCTCGACGCACTCAGTGGCATTGCCGTATGCGGTCTGGGCCATGCGCACCCTGAAGTAGCACAAACCATAGCCGAGCAGGCCTCTACACTGTTACACACCTCCAATCTGTATTTGACCGACCCCGGATTGGAACTGGCGGATAACCTTTGTGCAGAAACGGGAATGGAAAAGGTATTTTTTTCCAACTCAGGTGCCGAGGCCAACGAAGCGGCCATCAAGATTGCCCGCAAATACGGCAACGATAAAGGCATCACCAAGCCAGTTATTATCACCATGGACGGCAGCTTCCACGGTAGAACCATGGCCACCCTGACCGCCACAGGCAATTCCAAAGTTAAAACAGGCTTCACGCCATTGCTTGAAGGTTTTGTACACGTCCCCTACGACAACATAGATGAACTAAAGGCCGCAGCAACCAGTGACGTTGTTGCCGTTTTAGTAGAACCAGTTCAGGGGGAAGGCGGAGTCAATATCCCTGCCACCGATTACCTGAATCAGCTACGTGAACTTTGCGATCAAAATGACTGGTTGCTGATGCTCGATGAAATTCAGACTGGTAACTGTCGAACTGGGAGGCACTTTGCTTTTCAACACAACCAGATCCAGCCGGATGTTGTTACTACGGCAAAGGGACTGGGCAACGGTCTTCCAATTGGCGCCTGTATGGCCAGAGGTAAAGCAGCAGAGATACTTGTCCCGGGTACTCATGGTTCAACCTATGGCGGCAATCCGCTTGTGTGCCAGGGCGCTTTAACCGTTCAAAAGGTTCTGAAGCGAGACCGTATTGATAGTAAAGCCATGGAAACTGGAAACTACCTGCTTGATAGTTTCAATCAGGCGATCGGTAGTTCGGCACTGGTCAAAGAGATCCGGGGCATGGGCATGATGATTGGTATTGAGCTTACGATGGACTGCCCTGAACTGGTAGGCAAAGCAGCCGATAAGGGTCTTCTGATCAATGTCACCGCAGGTTCTGTTATTCGCCTCCTGCCTCCTTTAACACTTAGTAAACAACAAGCCGATGACGTAGCTGAAATCGTTTCGTCACTGGTTAACGAACTGGAAGCACAAGGATAATCCTATGACTGTCAGACACTTTTTAACGCTGAACGACCTGTCAGATAGCGAACTGGCAACCATCATTGAGCGGGCAGTCGAAATGAAGGCCCTGCGTAAGCAACACATTGAGAATGCCCCTTTCCCAAATCATGTACTGGGCATGATCTTTGAAAAGTCGTCGACACGTACCAGAGTCTCGTTTGAAGCGGGAATGGCTCAGCTGGGAGGCTCATCGATCTTTCTCTCGCCTCGAGATACCCAATTGGGTCGTGGTGAGCCGATTGAAGATTCCGCACGAGTTATTTCACGCATGGTCGATATCATTATGATTCGAACCTTTGAGCACGAGAAAATCGAGCGATTTGCGCAATACTCAAGCGTACCGGTGATTAATGCATTAACCGACGACTACCATCCCTGCCAGCTGCTTGCTGACATTCAAACCTATGTTGAACACCGTGGCAGCCCTCAAGGGAAAACTGTCACCTGGGTAGGGGATGGCAATAACATGTGTCATTCTTATATCAATGCAGCAGCCAAGTGCGACTTCCATTTGAATATTGCCTGCCCGGAGGGGTTCGACCCGGATCAAGCACTGGTCAGTAAAAACTCTGACAGAGTCACCATCTATCGCGATCCTAAAGAAGCGGTCAAAGGTTCTGACTGGGTTGTCACTGATGTTTGGGCCTCAATGGGTCAGGAAGAAGAACAAAAGGAGCGTGAAGCCAAGTTTGCTGGCTATGAAGTGAATCACGAGCTGATGAAACTGGCTAACAAGGATGCCATCTTTATGCATTGCCTGCCTGCACACCGAGGCGAAGAAGTCAGTGGTGAGCTACTGGAAGACGAATCTATCTCAGTGGTATGGGATGAAGCGGAAAACAGACTGCACGCGCAAAAGGCATTGATGGAATTTCTTTTGAATCACAGAAAATAACTTTTAAGCCTGATAACTTGCTGACTTAAGTGGCTTATTCTTTAGCCTGTCAGGCTCAGACAATCTTTTAAAGCACCATACAACTGGTGCTTTTTTATTTCAGCAAATTCTGCTGCTCAATACCTGCTGTGAACATTGCCCGGCATACAGATTTCGATCGTAATATTCAGTATCTTTCAGACCATTCTCGACAATAAAGTGATAGAGCGTTTTGATAGGAGTTGATACAGAGATACCAGCCTCGCGCCAGCCATACGCCTCTCGGATCAACCGATAAGCACGCAGCACGCAGCACGCCGATAAGTTTTGGCTGCTCAGAGCCCTGATTACAAACCAGCAACGCTCCACCGGAGCCTCCAGGTTCGAGAGTTGCTGTAGTTATCAATTCCCCCCTTTTACTAACCATGACCTCACCACGGCGTATATCTGCATTGGCATTGTGATCAAAACTGCTGGCCCAGATGATTGTCTGGAGCGCCACAGGCTTATCAGACAAAGTTACCGCACCGTATAGCGGTGATGACAACTTTAGCAGGGCAATATCCATCCCCCAATGCAGCGCCAACAGATTGGCCTCAACCTTGTAGTTGCCTTGCCACAGAGAAATATCATTGCCGGCCGGCAGCCCATGAGCAGTCGTTATGGCTAAATCAGGAGCAATAAGAACCGCAGAGAAATGATGCGAAGTGCTTGCGGAAGCAAGTAACAGATAATCCGCCCGCCGTATAGTTTCCAGACACCGATCAGAAGCCTGAACCAGACAAGAGACAGATAGAATACAAAATACCTTGAACGCGCCTGTCAGCATAATGAGCGCCTTCTTGATTGAGGTATTTAAAGCATAGCTTAAAACAAAAAAAGGCCCAGTGCGTTAGCACTGGGCCTTTAGTATTAAATGTCTGACGATGACCTACATTGATCAGAAGCTCCGCTTCTGACCCTTCGGGCTCCT
>NZ_BAABNJ010000005.1:0-328694 GCF_040362265.1 Candidatus Pelagadaptatus aseana | reverse complement strand
GTCCCCCACTACTGGGCAGATTCCCACGCGTTACTCACCCGTCCGCCGCTCTACTTGTTTCCGAAGAAACGTTCGCGCTCGACTTGCATGTGTTAGGCCTGCCGCCAGCGTTCAATCTGAGCCATGATCAAACTCTTCAGTTTAAATTTTTCGAAATGTCGTACCGACCATTTCTAAACTTGGCTCATTCGCAAATTGAACAAATTACTTCACATAAATGAATTAATGAGTTACTTACGAATGATAATTTTGTGTTCGCAAAACTATCCCGTAAGCACCCACACGCATTGCTTGATTAATCTTTTAAAGTACTGACAGCTCGCTCGGAGCCTGTCATAACTGGTTGATTTTGCTAGCCGCTTCAAAGCAGCCCCTCAACCGTGGGATGCGAATTATACGCAGTTCCCAGTGTTTGTAAACCGTTTTTTAAGTTTTTTTGAAGATTTTTCAAAGCACTTAAAAGTGGTTTTCAAACCAGAAATCAATCACTTACAAAAGCCTTTTGATTTCTTTTCTCCTTGACCGCCGCAGCGATCAGGGAGGCGCATTATACAGCTCGTTTTGAGCTTGGCAAGCAGTTTTTAAAATCTTTTTTAAACCCTGTTTTGCCTCGAAAAAACCAACTCTAATTAAGCAGTTTTTTCTGCGCTCTCCGTCAGAAGAGGCGCGCATTATACAGTCCGTTTCGACCTTGGCAACCCCTTAAAAAAACTTTTTTCAAATCTTTTCAGAAGGCTTAATTGCCGTCACAAAAAACCGCTTAACAGCCGGCTTTTGCTGCGCTCCTCAACAGGAGGGCGCGAACTATACGGCCGACCCTGAACGCTTGCAAGTGGTTTTTGAACTATTTATTTCAAACCATAAAAAAGCCCGCTTTTGCGGGCTTTTTATAATCAATCAGGCCGGGACTCAGACAACCCTGAACAAATGATTTTTCTTTTTACCCAACTTCACTAAAAAGAAACGACCATACAGTGCCTTTTCAGCAGCAAAGCACTCCGCCACCTTCATATTATCTTCCATTCCCTTGGGCTCACCATTGAAAAGAACCGCATTACGACCCAGAGCATCTTTCGCTTCACGGGCCGCTTTGACCATCCCGCTTTCCGCCAAGACTGTTGTGAGAGGTTTTTCAGCTACATCCGCCAACGCCAATTCCGTAAAAGGCAGCCCATCGAGAGCCAGCTGCTCCAGATCAGCCTCACTCAGGTCCGCCAAATCACCACTGAACATCGCCTCAGTAATACGCTCTGCGGCCGCCAACCCCTCCTCACCATGAATCAGGCGCGTCACTTCTTTGGCCAGCACACCCTGAGCCTGAGGACGCCCTTGCGCCTCACTGTCCTGCTTTTCAATTAATGCAATCTCTTCAACACTTAAGAAGGTGAAGTATTTAAGGAATTTATAGACATCGGCGTCGGCGGTGTTAAGCCAGAACTGATAAAAGGCATAAGGCGAAGTCTTAGAGGAGTCGAGCCAGATAGTACCGGACTCGGTTTTACCAAACTTGGTACCGTCCGCCTTTGTTACCAACGGCAAAGTCAAACCGAAGACCTGACCACCGTGCAGCTTGCGAGCCAGATCCACACCGCCAACAATATTGCCCCATTGATCCGAACCGCCGATCTGCAAGGTACAACTGTTTCTTTTATACAGCTCGGCAAAATCGAAAGACTGCAACAACATATAGGTGAACTCAGTAAAAGATATACCAGCACCCTCACGATCAATGCGCTGCTTAACCGATTCCTTATTGATCATATTATTGACGGAGAAGTGCTTACCGACATCGCGCAGAAAATCCAGAATACTGACATCCGCCGTCCAGTCCAGATTATTGACAACCTCGGCCGAATTTTTACCACAATCAAAATCAATAAACGCGGATACCTGCGCACGAATCTTATCCACCCAGGTAGCCACGACATCCGGTGTATTGAGCTTACGCTCCTGCGCCTTAAAGCTCGGATCACCAATCAAACCGGTGGCACCACCCACCAGAGCCACCGGTTTATGCCCCGCCAACTGAAAACGGCGCAAGGTTAATAAAGGCACTAAGCTGCCAATATGAAGGCTGTCTGCCGTGGGATCAAAACCACAATACAATGTGCGCGAAGCCTCAGCCAAATGTTCCACCAGATTGTCTTCGCCGGTCATTTGAGCGACCAGGCCACGAGCCTTCAAATCATCAAGCAGGTTCATATTTTCCACAAAACACCTTTAAATAAAGTCACATCGCAGGGCCCAATAAGGTATGCTGCTTCCCGCGAAAAGCGGCCAAGATACCGAATCTTCGACTAAAAACAAGATCTGACCTGCGGCCTAAGCCTTACAGGTGATTTTTTGAACAATTTCTGCTATAAAATTAGCAAGTTAGAATCAAAAACTAAGCTCAACTATAGATCAGACATGCAACGCACTGAAAATCATAAGAAAAAGCAAATTTCAGCCCTTTTAAATGCCTTTCCCAAGCAGCATCTGATGATTCTCGCGGGATTGGTAACGACACTGCTCGCATTTCTGATTATTCCCACCTCAGACCAAGCCGAAGCCAAGCGCTCTGAACTGCCCCTTGCCATTAAACTACTGCCCCAGCAACACGCTGAGCTGCTTGCCAAAACCGAAACGCCGGTTGCCCCAAAATTTGAAGAACCCGCATGGCATCTTGAAACGGTTAAGCCTGGAGACAATCTGTCACTGATTTTTCAACGCGCCGGACTGAGCGACCGGGCCCTCTATGAATTTATGGCTGCCAATAAAGCAGCAAGCGCCCTAAAGCGCATCCACCCGGGCCATAAAATTGAATTTCAAATAGAGGATCGTCAGCTTCAGGCCCTGCAATACAGCAAAGATCCGTTATCGACTCTCAAATTTACCCGCAACGGCACCAGCTTCGACAGCGAACAACTGGACCGCCAGCCGGATCTACACACAGCTTATCGCGAAGCCACCATCAACGATTCATTATTTATGGCCGGCAAACGCGCGCAAATGGATGCCAATTTGATTATGGAACTGGCCAATATTTTTGGCTGGGATGTCGATTTCGCCCTCGATATTCGTCAGGGCGATTCCTTTAAAGTCATGTACCAAGAAAAATTTCTGGATGGCGAGAAACTTGGTAACGGCCCGATCCTGGCGGCAGAGTTTATTAATCAAGGCCGCGCTTACAAAGCCGTGCGCTATGAAGACAGCAAGGGCAACGTCCACTACTACACCCCCGAAGGCCACACCATGCGCAAGGAATTCCTGCGCACACCTGTCGACTTCGCCCGCATCAGCTCCCATTTCAATCTGCGCCGTAAACATCCGGTCCTCAACAAAATTCGCGCACATAAGGGCACAGATTACGCAGCCCCCAGAGGCACGCCCATCAAAGCAGCGGGTGATGGCAAAGTTATCCATGCCGGCCGCAAGGGCGGTTATGGCAATACCGTTATCATCCAACACGGTCAAACCTATAAAACCCTCTACGCCCATCTGAACAAATTTCGCCGTGGTGTTCGCAGCGGTAGCCGGGTCAAACAAGGGCAGATCATCGGTTATGTTGGCTCAACGGGTCTGGCCACCGGACCCCATCTTCACTATGAATTTTACGTTAATGGCGCGGTGCGCAACCCGGTCACCGTCAAGTTACCCAAGGCCAAATCCATTGCCAAAAGCGAGCTGAATCGTTTCAAGCAACAGACCCAGCCGCTTCTTGCCAATATGGACGGATTCCATCAGCAAACGCTCTATGCCCAAGCCGCAAACACCAATCAGCAACAAGACAATGGCTAACGGCTTATATATAGGCCTTATGTCGGGCACCAGCGTCGATGGCATAGACGCGGCACTGACGGAAATCACCGACGGCAACACCAGATTACTGAAAAGCTGCAGCCTGAGCTTTCCGACAGAGATACGCAACAACATTCTGCACCTCTGCAGCCAGGGCCCGAATGAAATAGCGCGCATGGCAACACTGGACCGCCAACTGGGAGAGCTGTTTGCCCAAGCCTGCATAAAACTACTCTCTGAAGCTCAAATCAGCGCCGCTAATATTCAAGCCATTGGCAGCCATGGCCAGACCATCCGACACCAACCGAGAAGCACCGATCACAAGGCCTACAGCGTCCAGATTGGCGACCCGAACACCATTGCCGAAATAACCGGCATCACCACCATTGCCGACTTTCGCCGTCGCGATATTGCCGCAGGTGGAGAAGGTGCACCTCTGGTACCGGCTTTCCATCAGGCCACTTTCGCCAACAGCAACAACAACCGGTTGATTTTAAACATCGGCGGCATGGCCAACATCAGCATTCTTGATAGCGAAGCCGAATACGGGGGACTTGATACCGGACCGGGCAATGTCTTGATGGACGCCTGGATTCAACAGCAACGCGGTGTGGACTTTGATAGAAACGGCGACTGGGCCAGAAGTGGAAATGTCATCACGCCATTGCTTCAGCAACTTATGAGTCACCCGTTTTTCGCGGCCGCCCCACCCAAAAGCACGGGGCGAGAAAGTTTTAATTTAACGTGGCTATCAACCGAGCTGGATCGATTTTACGCAGACAACGGCATCACAACCCAAGCACCTGCTGAAGATATTCAGGCCACCTTGCTGGCATTCACTGCCAGAACGATCGCTGAGGCAATCAATCAGTATGCGCCCAACACCCGACAAGTATTCTGCTGTGGCGGGGGCGCCTTTAACCAAGCCCTCACTGACACCCTCAAAACCCTGCTACCAAAACATGAAGTCAGTGATACCGGGGCGCTCGGGATAGCTCCACAACAAGTTGAATCTGCAGCGTTTGCCTGGCTAGCCCACCAAACGCTCCATCAACTGGGGGGAAATTGCCCCAAAGCAACCGGAGCCAGAGCAACGCGAATTTTGGGCGGCATTTACCAAGCCTGACTCGACTGTTAAACTTTGCCCTCGCGTTTACAAAAACAATAAAAACAGAACACAGACCAACCGTATCCGTATGCCAAGCTATAACTCCCTATTTATTGCCATTGTGATGGCCACCCTGTGGATCGTTGCGCCAACAAGTTGGGCACAAAATTCCGAGCTGCAGAAAATCCAACAACAACGGCAGGAACTCTCCGATGAGTACGACACCCTGAAATCACGCTTGCAACGGCAGCGCACTGACCTCGAAGAAGCCAAACAGTCGCTAAGCAAAACGAAAGCCGAAATGACCGAGGTGTTTGCCCGAGCCAAAACCGATCCCACTGAGCGCAATGTGCGCCAGGCAACTCTGATTTCGATAACCCACAACCGCAAACTGGACCGGGTTGAGCGCGTTGAGAACCGTGTTGCAGACACCCAGCAGCGCCTGACCGGCATCGAAATATCACAGGCCAAGCTGACGCGTAACGAAGCCAGCATCAAGCAAAAACTGGCGCAACAGGAAAAGCTGCGACAACAACAGAAACGCCAAGCTGAACTGGCAGCCAATGCCAAGCGGGAAGCCAGTCAGAAAAAAAACGTGACCAAACCGGCAGCCAAACCTGTTGTTGTCAGCAAACCGGAACCACCAAAACAACCTGTAAAACCGGCGCGTAAAGCCGGCTGGCCCAGTTTGAAACAACCTCACAGCGATGATATCCGGTTCGCCAAAGCCGCCATCAACGCTGCGCAGAAACAGCTCGAAAAAGGCGATAAGGCTCTGCTTCCGAAAGTGTTCATCGTCGCCAAGCAATCTTTTGGCTCCAAGCGCATGAGCTACATCGGTGACGACCTCTATTCCGTAACCGCGCCATTGAATGCCGGTAACCAGAAGGTCACACTGTTTAAAACCGATTTCTGGATCGATGTACCAAGCGACAGCCACTTGCAGCCCCATCGCATCATCTATGACACAACATCCCTGTCAAAACCGCAGCTTTATATTATTAAAGAGGAACAGCTGGGTGGAGGCTAAGCCCAGCTAAAAGTAAACGTAACCTTCGCGCTCTACCAGCCTTTCTTCTTCTGCCGGCCCGAATGGCACCGTACCGACAAATGGCATCAGATCATTGCGATCGCGGCCAAGAACCCCGGTCTGGGTCTCGCACACCTGAATATCAACAACCCCAAAAGCAGATAAGCGTGCAGCCAGATCAACCAAACCCTTATGCTCGCGGTAATTGTCGCGAAAGAACACCGATACGTCCGGTCCATGCAAAACAAAGCTGGCGGGGGACATCTGCCCTCTAAGACGACCATCCAGAAACAGGGTCTCTGCACGTGCCAGAGCCTTGTATAAATCCGACGGAGTGTGATTATCGAGCTCCGCCAGATAACCATTAGCCTGAGGCAGCATGGCAGGCTCAGGCACAACAACTGCAGAGCCCTCTATTTCGCCCTCTACAGCGGCGTTTCCGGCAACCGGGAAAGCAAGGGTGAGCAACAACAGATAACGAATCATATCCTGAACCTCACACAGCCCCTCAAAGGAAAGCGGAGAATCTATACCGTAAAGGAAGCACCGCAGCCACAGGTGGAGCTGGCATTGGGATTTTGAATCAAGAAACGCGAGCCCTGCAGCCCTTCTTCATAATCTACCTGCGAACCCACCAGATAGGGATAACTCATGGCGTCCAGCAGCACCTTAATACCATCCTGTTCGATTACGGCATCATCATCAGCAACGGCTTCATCAAAAGTAAAACCGTATTGAAAACCAGAGCAGCCACCGCCAGTGACGTAAACCCGGAGTTTCAATTCCGGGTTTTCCTCTTCTTCTATAAGATTCTGAACCTTCTGAGTAGCTCTGGGCGTCACCAGTAGCGCCTGAGGGACGAATGTTTGCGGCGCAGACATTATCTTCTCCATAAATAACAACTATTTGGGCATTATCCCTTTACCCAAGTAAAACAGTCAATTATTAAGATACTATCCGGCCGCGGTTTCAGATGAACCCTCGACCTCAGGAGCAGCTTTGGCCTTAGCCTTGGCTCCGTTATAAACCAGACTGCCATTCACCTGCGCGCCTTTCACCATTTCAATCAGGTTGTAGTGCACATTACCACTGACAGCCGCTTTGGCAGCCAGCTCAATATGCTTGCTGGAATGCACATCACCATTGACCGTACCGTTGATGACGACGGTCGGCACCTTGATCTGTCCCTCAACCAACCCTTTGTCGACAATTCGAACCCGGGCATCGGAGCCGTCTTCCGCAAAAATATTGCCGCGAACACGACCTTCCACTTCCAGATTCCCGGTAAAATGTATATCTCCCACCACTTCGGTGGTTTTGGAAATTAATGTCGTACTACCCGCTGCAAAGCCCATAGAGCTCTCCTTACTTTTACCCCACATTTAACTCAATTCTCCTGTACCAACCAACCGAACTTCTTCTCGACTACGACAGACTTGTCGCCAAGAGAACGAGCTGTCAATTCAATACGCTCTGGTTCAAATCCTTCAGGCAAAATCAGTCGCCCTTCCAGAGTTTGAAAGTATTTAAAACGCAGTTTGATGCGGTCATAGCTGACCTTGTCTGAAACGTCCTTTAACGGCAGTGTCATCAACTGCTCTCCCTGCCGACCGAAAATTTCAAAGGTCAAATAGCCGTTCAGCATTTTGTGATTGGTGGCTAGCTGTTGAACCACCAACTTGTATTCATAGTGACGTGCGACGCCGGTGGAGATGACATTAAGGGAACCGATGGTCAAACCACTTTTGTTGTCTGTCGGAGACATAAGACCACGGTAAAAACTGATGTCTTCTTTCAATGCCGCAATCTGCGCCTTGAGCTCGATCACTTCAGCACGAACCTCTTCACTGGCCTTGCGGTCGACTTGTGAGCCCAGCTTAAGATTTGCGACGTCCTGGCGCAGACCATCAATTTGTTTGTTCTTCTCTTCGACTTCCAGACGTAATTCATCGCGCTCGGAAATGGCAATCGCCTGCTGCGCCTGCCCCTCTCTCAACCCAAAAAAGTAACTGAACCAGGACATACCAATGAGCAGAATCAGAGTGGCCGACGTGATCGCCAGCCTGATCCACGGTCGGTGCGTCACAACGACCATGCGATGCTGCTTACTGCCTTTTACAGCGGTCATACTGTGCTGTCTCCTTACTATTATTGTTATCGCTGTTTACAGCGTTGAGCCGATTCTCTAGACAGCACCATTACTCAGGGCAACAGTGCAGCAAAATCCAGCCCTTCAGCTTCATCAAAGCCAAACATGATATTCATGTTTTGGACTGCCTGCCCAGAGGCCCCCTTAACCAGATTATCAATCACCGACAACACGACCACCTTGTCGCGCCCCTGGGGTTGAAATACTGAGAGGCGACACACGTTCGCGCCTTTGGCAGTTCGGGTTTGCGGGTGAGAGCCAGCAGGCAACACATCCACAAAAGGCTCATTAGCGTACCGCTGTTCGAACAAAGCCTGCAAATCTTGCTCTGTCCCTGGCAGCAAAGTGGCGTACAAGGTCGCATGAATGCCGCGAATCATGGGCAAAAGATGGGGCACAAACGTCACCTTGGCCTGCACGGAATCGGCCGGCTGAACATCTCTCAGTCCCTGCTCAATTTCAGGTAAATGGCGATGCCCACCACACGCATAGGCTTTAAAGCTGTCGCTGACCTCTGACATCAGATTGTCGATCTTGGCCTGCCGGCCTGCGCCACTGACACCGGATGCAGCATTGGCCACCAGATCGGAAGGATCAATCAGGCCCGCTTCCAGCAGCGGAATAAAGCCCAGTTGAGTCGCAGTCGGGTAACATCCGGGGCATGCTACCAATTGCGCCTCAGCAATCTGGGCACGATTGACTTCTGGAAGACCGTAGACCGCCTTGGCAATCAGCTCTGGGCACGCATGCTCCTGGGCATACCACTGCTCCCACAATTGCTGATCACGGATTCTGAAATCGGCCGAGAGATCAATAACGCGTACGCCCCGATTAATCAGCTCGGGCATCATGGCCTGAGCCACGCCATGGGGCGTGGCAAAAAACACCACGTCACACTCGCCCAGCACATCCGCGTCTGGCACACTGTAAGCGAGATCGTAAAAACCGCGCAGACTCGGATAAAGCTCGGAAACCTGAACGCCCGCTTCCGCTCTGGAGGTTATCACCTTAACCTCTGCCTGGGAGTGGTTCGCCAATAACCGCAACAACTCGACACCGGTATAACCGGTTCCGCCAACAATGCCTACCTGAATCACAACAACACCTACCAATACGCTAACAACGGACACTCTGGGAGGATGAAACTCCCGCAGAGGCCAAATACAAGAGGGCTAGTTTATAATAACCCTCTGTAGAAGCAACGAAATAACATAAGAAAGCCAACAATGCCCAAGACTCCAAAGCCTACAGACGAAAAACATCCGCGGTATTCCAATCTGCTGGATAATTTTCGTCATCAACTGGCACATCTGGATGCCCTGCCACAGTTGACCATCCTCGGATTAATCAGCGGCCTGGCCGCCGCTGCAGTGATTGTTGCATTTCGCCTGTTAATTGATGGTCCTCTGCAAGTATTACTCGAAGGGCACAGTGAAAATTTCGAATCACTGCCCAGTCACTGGCGTTTTGCCCTGCCGGTTGCAGGGTCGCTGGCACTGGCGGCACTGGTACTGTCATTCAAACCCGAACATCGCCAGGTGAGTGTGGGCCATGTAATTGAGCGTCTCAACAACCATCAGGGAAAGCTGCCGGCCGGCAACTGGATCCTGCAATTTTTTGGCGGGGCGCTGGCACTGATCAGTGGTCAGTCGATGGGACGGGAAGGGCCAGCCGTACATCTGGGAGCGGGTATCGCCAGCCAACTGGGACAGTGGTTCAAACTGCCCAACAACAGCCTCCGCACTCTGGTCGGCTGCGGCATCGCCTCGGCCATCGCCGCCTCATTCAACACCCCCATGGCGGGCGTCATTTTTGCCATGGAGGTTGTACTGATGGAGTACACCATTGCCGGTTTTGTACCGGTGATGATGGCCTCGGTTACCGGTGCCATTGTGGTTCAGTACGTTTTCGGCCCGGAACAGGCGTTCAACATCACCCTGCCCTCACTGAATACACTGGACGAGCTGACCATCATCATCGCCGCCGGGATCGTGATCGCCTACTTTGCCGCACTGGTGATTCGCACCCAACTCTGGTTCAACAGCAAAAAACACTGGCCACTAACCCTGCGCTTTTTAGCCGCCGGTGTGACCACGGGTAGCCTTGCTCTGTTTGTACCGCAAATCATGGGCGTAGGTTACGATACCATCGAAGCCGCCATGGCCGGACAAATCGGCTTCAGCTTATTGCTTGCCATCTTATTTGCCAAAATTCTGGCCACCTGTGTCAGCACCGGTTTTGGTCTGCCCGGTGGCGTTATTGGCCCCATGCTGTTTATTGGCGCAACCCTCGGCGGCTGCATTGGCATAGTGGCGCAACTGCTGTTGCCAGACAGCGCGTCCAGCCCCGGGTTTTACGTGATGCTTGGTATGGCCGCGATGATGGCCAGTGTGATCAACGCACCTCTGGCTGCCCTGATCACCGTTCTCGAACTTACCTACAATCCCCACATTATTTTCCCCACCATGCTGATTATTGTGGTCTCGGTGGTGGCAACCCGTCAGCTGTTCCAGTGCCAGGGCATTTTTATGGCTCAACTGGAGACCAATGGCTTCCGCTTAACCGGCGGTCTGATCCGGCAAACCCTGAATCGGGTTGGCGTACGCAGTGTAATGGACATCAATTTCCAGTTTTGCCATGCGCACCCAAGTTTTGAGCAACTGGAAAAAGTACTGCTGCAAAATCCAAAGTGGCTGGTGATAACTGACGAGCAGCAGGAGCGGCAATTGTTGTTGGCCTCAGACATTTCTGTCTATCTCGCGAGCCGTGACGACTGGCCCGCCGACGAGGCTATCGACCTACTCAAAACCCCCAGCCGAAAGTGGCAAATCAAACCCATCAGCCAGCAGGCAAGCCTTTATGACGCACAGAAACAATTGCGCGAACTGAAAGCGGATGCCCTGTACGTCGAGCGTGGTGACAATTCCCTATTACCGCCAGTGCTGGGGATCATCACCCAGGAAAAGATCGATGGCTACTACCAGCAATAGCGGCCTCAGTCGGCTCTGAAATCCCTGACACACTTTCAGGATGGCGCTACAATAGTCGGCCTTATATGCCTTACGACTCAAAGGGTTCTGCATGCTCTGGCTCAAAGCCTTCCACATAATTTTTATGGTTTGCTGGTTTGCCGGCATATTCTATCTGCCGCGCCTGTTCGTCAATCACGCCATGACCGATGATCAGGCCATCAGAGATCAGCTTGCCCTGATGGAGCGCAAACTGTATCGCTTTATTACCTCGTTTATGTATCTCACCATTGGCTTTGGTGTCTGGCTGATGAGTTACAACTGGAGCTACTATCTCGGCAGCAACTGGTTTTTATGCAAGCTGGCCCTGATAGCACTGCTGATCATCTACCACTTCAGCTGCGGCCGCCATCTTAAACAGCTGGCCAACAACCAAAGCTCCCGCAGCCACATTTACTTTCGCTGGTTTAATGAGCTTCCCGTACTGGTTCTCTTCAGTGTTGTTATACTGGTTGTGGTTAAACCCTTTTAACTGCTGTCGTTGTCGCCACCGGAATCCAGACCATGAATTTTGCCGATAAAGCCCCTGTCATTCTGAGCCTTTCGCTCCATGACCCCTCTGGTGGCTCCGGCATTCAGGCGGATATAGAAACCGCCAACAGCCTGGGGTGTCACTGCACCAGCGTCATCACCCTGCTTTGCTCTCAGGATACTCGTGAACTGAAATCCGCTGTACCGGTAAACACCCCAATGTTGATCGAGCAGGTGCGAGCCATCCTCGAAGATATGCCCATTGCCGCAATTAAAATTGGTTGCCCCGGCAGCACGGAAAATATCGAAGCCATTCACTCCATCCTCAGAGACTATCCAGACATCCCTGTCGTACTCGACCCGGGAACCCGGCTGCTGGAAGATATTCAGGCCGATAACAGCGACACTATGGCCGCCATCAGAGCCCTGCTATTACCTCAGGTCACCCTGCTGAGCGCCAATATTCATGAAGCCTATGATCTTGCTCAACAAGCCGACACACTGGATGCCTGCGCTCAGGAATTACTTGAAACCGGCTGCGGCTATGTCCTGATCAATGGCAGCAAACGCTCCCAAAAGCACTATGACAGCGTACTCTATGATGCCAATGGCATTGTGCGCAGCTACTCAAGGGAGTGGCTCAATATTCTGTCGCGCGGCCATGGTACGACACTCAGC
Organism: Candidatus Pelagadaptatus aseana; assembly: GCF_040362265.1. Classification (NCBI taxonomy): domain Bacteria; kingdom Pseudomonadati; phylum Pseudomonadota; class Gammaproteobacteria; order Cellvibrionales; family Cellvibrionaceae; genus Candidatus Pelagadaptatus; species Candidatus Pelagadaptatus aseana. The sequence continues at coordinate 316,449 of NZ_BAABNJ010000005.1, read as the reverse complement.
GCCAGCCTGACCTGCTATCTGGCCCACGGCCTCAGCGTTACCGACGCCGCCGAGCAAGCCCAGAGTTTCACCTGGAAAGCATTGGCCAATCATCATCGTCCCGGCATGGGAAAACAATTTCTTAACCGTTTTTTCTGGGCAGACAAAAATAAAAAGTCTGCACAGTAACTGCTTTTTTTGTATCACTTTTCAGAGGCCTTTATGAGTCGTTCCTCAACCCTGTTTCAACAAGCCCAGCAACACATTCCCGGCGGCGTAAACTCGCCAGTACGTGCTTTTAAAGCTGTTGGCGGTGACCCCGTCTTCTTCGAACGCGCCAAAGGCGCCTATCTGTATGACGCCGATGCCAAACAGTACATCGATTATGTACTGTCCTGGGGCCCCATGATTCTGGGGCACGCCCACCCAGAGGTTATTCGTGCAGTGCAGGAAAAGGCCGAACAGGGGCTGAGCTTCGGTGCCCCCACCGAAATCGAAACCACTCTGGCCGATAAGCTGTGCGACCTGATGCCCAACATGGACATGGTTCGTTTCGTTAACTCCGGCACCGAGGCCACCATGAGCGCCATTCGCCTGGCCCGCGGTTATACCGGGCGCGACAAGATCATTAAATTTGAAGGCTGCTACCACGGCCACTCAGATTCACTGCTGGTAAAAGCCGGCTCTGGCGCCTTGACTCTGGGCGTACCGAGCTCTCCGGGAGTCCCGGCGGCACTGGCAGACCACACCATCACCCTCACTTACAACGACATAGAACAGGTCAAGGAAACCTTCGCCCAGATCGGCGAACAGGTTGCCTGCATCATCGTTGAGCCTGTTACAGGTAACATGAACTGCGTCCCTCCGGTACCCGGATTTCTTGAGTGTCTGCGTGAACAGTGCAATCACTATGGCAGCGTCCTGATCATGGACGAGGTCATGACCGGCTTTCGCGTCAGTCTCACTGGCGCTCAGGGTCACTATGGCATTGAAGCCGACCTGACCACCTTGGGCAAAGTGATCGGTGGCGGCATGCCCGTCGGAGCATTTGGCGGCAAGCGTGAAATCATGTCGCAGATCGCACCGCTTGGACCGGTATATCAAGCCGGCACCCTTTCGGGCAACCCCGTAGCAATGGCTGCGGGCCTGACCACCCTTGAGCTGGTTACTCAGGAGGGTTTCTACGCCCCACTGATAGAAAAAACCAACCAACTGGTTGCAGGGCTTCGCCGCGAAGCCGAAAAAGCGGGCATTCCCTTTACGACCAATCACGTCGGCACCATGTTTGGCGGCTTCTTTACCGAAGAGAGCCAAATCACCAATTACCAACAGGTGATGGATTGCAACAACGACCGCTTTAACCGCTTCTTTCATGGCATGCTGGAAAAAGGTGTCTACCTGGCACCAGCCTCCTATGAGGCAGGTTTTATGTCAGCCGCGCACACTGATGATGACATCAATGCCACCATCGAAGCCGCCGCCGCTGTCTTCGCACAACTTTAAGTCTGATCAACGGCCCATAAAAAAAGCCCCGTCGAGAGATAATCGCCGGGGCTTTTTAATTCAACATAAGCAGCGTTACGATTGACGTCCCACCTGCTCAATCAGCTGCCTGATTTGATCGCGAGCCTCTGCAGACAGGTCGATTATCTGACACCCCGACCAACGCATGGTGGCATCCTGAGCATCTCCAACCCATAAACAGTCCACACCAAGACGAATCTCGCCAATATTTTTCACCGTGTCAGGCAGACGCAACACCAATTGGTAAACGTGATCTTCGGCAATGGCGTCGGTCCCTACGATTAACAAACCCTCTTCATGAATGTTCACCAGCGACCCCAACAGGGCACCACTGTTGAGATCAAACACTTCAACCGGACAGGTAAGCTCATAGCGATGCAGATGACGGCGATGGGGCGTATCCGGATTAGTCATTCGCCACCCCTTCGGACTGCTCGGCCTTGGCCTTACTGTTGAGGCTTTGGAAAATGTTTTCCAGTGCACGCTCGAAGAAGGGCTTGGAGCTGCCGGCAATAACCCTCGCTTCATGTGAAAGCATCGCCCGAGCCAATTCAAGACCGGACTTCATCGCCACCTTCTTGCCCATTTGATCAACCAGCATGTAATGCAGTGTCTTGGAGTTATACCAGGCCACCTTGAGGCGTTTACCGCCTTCAAATTCAAACCAGGTACCAAACTCGATCATCTTCAGGTTTTCGACCATGCGCAACTCTTCCGGTGTCGCGGCATCCTCTTCCACCTTTGGCTTGCCGGCTTTCTCGGCGGCCATGGATTCCAACTTGTTGCGCATCGGCTCAGGCGCCGGCTCGGCTTTTTTACTTTGCAGTGCCATTTTCTGCAGGGAGAACAGCGCATCAAGTAATTTTTTACTCTTGGCCTGATCGTAACCAATGGTTTCAAAACCTACACCCAGCTCGCGATTCAGGGCATCGTGAATTTCCATCTGGCGGGTGCGATCTTTGTTGTTGTCCTTGGGCTCAATACTCCAAAGAATGTCATCCACAACCTTGATGGCACGTTGCCAGCTGTCGGATTCCTCGCCATAACGCAGCAGAATAAACGCCAGATAATCGGACCATGGCTGCAACAGCAGCAGCAATACCGCCGACGGCAGCTCCCGATTGTCTATCCGGGACTTAACCGCTTCATTGACCCGCAGCTTGACCTCTTTGAGCTTTTCCTCGCCCTGGACCTTCTCCATGGCGCGCTTCTCGACCAGCTCCTGACGACGAGCAATTTTTTTGGTGTAGCTGCTGAACTCCAGTAACAGCTCGGCAAAAATCCGCACATCATTCTGAAACTCATCAAGGACCTTGGACACAACCGATTTGATCTTGTTGTACAGATCATACTGATCAGAGCCATCATTCCCGACCCACTTAACAGCGGCTTCCGCCATACTGTTGAGCAACAGACGAGCCGGGTGATTGACCTGCTCAAAAAAATCTTTATCGAGGAAAGCCACCTTCAGGAAAGGCGTGTGTAAATAACTGAGCAACGCCTTGATGGAGCTGGGCAAATTGTCGTCTGACAACATGTACTCAAACAACATGCCCACCAGATCAATGGTGTGCATATCCATGGATTCCATGGCCAGCTCTTCACCGCCCATGTCATCCTGCAATTGGGCACGAAGCTGACTACTGACCAGCGCCACCTGTTGCGGCGCCAAAGTACCTGGCTCGGCCTGCTCGATGGTTTCACCGGCCACAGCCAGAGCTTGCGTCTGCAGGCTTTGCAAAGCCCCCACCAATTGCTGACTGGTGTACACCATACCCTGACGACCGCCCGGCGCTGCGGCACTGGCCACATCACCCGCGGCATTGACGGGAGCACCACCGGCGCCTTCTGCGGGACCGGCGGCACCTCCTGCAACACCTTCTTGCCCTGCGGCACCGACTTGCCCTGAAACTGCTGCGCCGGCAGGGCCACTGGTCATATGTTCCTGCAGCACCCGAATGGCCCCCATAAGGTCACCTTGGTATTGTTCCGATGGCTGTGTAGCATCCGGGGCAGGCATATAACCTGCTGACGCCGGAGAACCCGCCGACCCAGGACCGGGCATCACCCCGGCAAGATTGCCCCGTGGCTGCCCTGTTGCTGTGGTCGTCTGCTCCTGAGCTGCTGCAGGCTCGCCGGCCTCGACATGTTCTAAGGGCACCTCTTCCACCTGAGGCACAGGTGGCGCAGGGCTATCGGAGACTTCCGGGCGGTATCTTAAGTCGGGGAAAAAACCCTGATCTTTTAGATAATCATTAAGCTGATCAAAGATTTCCGTAAGACCGGCCATGATCACTGACTGATCAAACACCTTGTATGCGATAATTTTGGTATTGGTGTCCATACCCACGCGCTGCAATGCCTTGCGCAACGCCTCACAATACTGAATCGGCCCCGCCGGATTACCTCTGTCGGTGACTTTCTTGCCATGATTCAGCACGGCAAAGCGATGGTTCAGGCACCAAAGCTGCTCTGCAAAGTAATTCTCGGAACGATTGGTAATAGATGAAATCGCAATGGTTTCTTCCAGATCATTGTTGTCTACCAACGACAACATATCACCTTGGAATTTTTCTTCCCCGGTGGTGGTATCGAGCTCACCCCGCTTGAAACGAACAAAACCCTCTGCAAGATAGGTATTAAAGAACCGATCGATCTTGGCCTGATTCTGATTAAACAGTTTCAGCCGATCCATCGCCTGCGAGGTTTCCTGATTGGTCTTGGCAGAATCAATAAACTGTTCCAGTTGCTCTACCATTGCCTTGGCGAAAGCGGGTTGCCGGCTTTCTATAACTTACAGGGCGATTTGTTGGCACATCTTCAAGTGCTTGACGATGTTATCCTCGGTAAGCTCCCCAGCCAGCTGTTGCAGCTGCTGCTCCGAACTGTTTACACCCTGATCCGTCATAAGGATTCTACGCTTTCTTCCGTCGTGAATTATTGCCGACTCCGCTATGCCAAACGCGAAATTAACGCACCTCACAGCAAGTGGCATTAATAGCCTGCAGGCCCTTCAACTATAGTCGACAAATGGCCTCACAGCATAGCGGGTTATAACTGAAATAGCCTTACGATTATCCCCCAAAAGTGACCGTTCACCCCCAAATCGAAGACAACACAAACAAGGCGTTCAATTATCAGTCAAATTATGACGCAAAAAGCCACAAGAGTCAGACTGTGCCGAACAAAACCTGATGCCCTGGCGCGCAAACTGCTGAGCCAGCAACGGCTTGCCCAACCCTTGATAGGCCTTCACCAAAATGACATACAGACGCGGCTCTTCTGGCTCAATGCGAATGCCTCTCTCCGCCAGATCAACCGCACTCCACCACTGCTGCTCAAGCAAATGCTGCTCAGCTGCATCAGCCAGCCCTGTAACGGCACTATTGTTTCCCCGCTGCCAGTCATCAGTCACCGGCATGGCCTCGGCACCTCTGGCGCGAGCAGGCTGTTGTCCAGCGTCATCCGCCTCAAACACCTCGACGCCCGAGCCACCTTGCGGCATTGACTGGCAACCGACCAACAACACCAGTGGCAGTAGAATAATGACAGGATTTAAAACCATTTTTGCATCCAATGAAGTAAGGGATTTTGGCGCCACTGACAAGGTGATTGATAATCCGGGTAGCGGTCACCAGCGAAAGGCAGCAAGCGGCTGTTACGGCAATTTTCACCACTGATGCCGCCATTTTCGGCATCCACCCAGCGGTATTCAATACCCTGTTCTTCTGGCAAGGCCAGGCCACGGGTTGGCAGCTGCGAAAACAGTGCGCGCCACACCGGCAAAGCCCCGGTAGCACCGCTCAAAGGTGTTTCACCATTATCATCCAACCCAACCCAGGACACCGCAACATGCTCTGCGGTAAATCCGGCAAACCAGCTATCGCGCTGATCGTTACTGGTGCCTGTTTTGGCCGCCACCCCCAGCGAACCGGGCAAGCTCTGATACAACCCCCGACCGGTACCCTCTCTGGCCACACCTTGCAGCGCAAACTGAACCAGCCCCACAGACGCTGGATCCAGATCCGACTGGGGCGTCATTCGGTATCTGGACAGTAACTGGCCCTGCGCATCAACCACCGAGCGGATACTGCGCAGCGGCATCACCACACCGCCATTGGCCAACCCCTGGTACATGGCAGTGACCTCTATCGGCGACAATTCCAAAGCCCCTAACAGCAATGACGGAACCTGAGGTATATGAGCCGTTACACCCAGATCGCGAATGGTTGCCTCAACCCGATCAAGACCAACAGTCATACCAAGACGAGCTGTGGCCAGATTGTATGAATTCAGCAGGGCATCATAGAGTTGCACCTCGCCATGAGAGCGCCGATCAAAATTCTGAGGTCGCCACAAACTGCCATCCGGCCCCTGAACCGTGACTGGGTCATCCGCAACCATCGAGGCCAGATGATAGCCCCCGCCCTGATTCAGGGCAGCAAGATAAACCGCAGGTTTGATCAAAGACCCAATACTTCTGCGAGCATCCAGGGCACGATTAAAACCGGCAAAGGAAACATTGCGATCCCCAACCACAGCTTCCACCTCACCGGTTGCAACCGAGGCAACCACCACGGCCCCCTGCACCTGCTGCATCGTCCCCTGATGCCGCTGTGCCAAGCTATCCAACTGCCCGGCCAATGCCTCTTCAGCCGCCCATTGAGCAGGAAGGGACAGATTCGAGTAGATGGACAAACCATCGGAACTGAGTTGATCCGCACTGTACTCTTGCAGTAATTGACGCTTCACCAGATCGATAAAAGCCGGAAAATCATGCAACCTTCGACGACTTTGATCCACCACCCCCAAGGGTGCTGCCTTTGATGCTTGCGCCTCGCCGGCACCAATCAACCCCTGTTTTTCTAACACGCCGATCACCAGATCCCGGCGATCGCGCGCCCGCTCAGGGTGACGCCATGGATTGTAGTAACTTGCCCCTTTCACCAAGCCAACCAGCAAGGCAATTTGATGAGTCTTTAATTGATGCAGAGGCTTTTGAAAGTAATGCTTAGAAGCCAACGCAAAGCCGTGAATCTGCCGCGGGCCACTCTGACCCAGATAAACTTCGTTGATGTAGGTCTCGAGAATCTCCGCCTTGGAATAATGCCACTCCAGCAACAACGCCATCACAGCCTCAGTGAGCTTGCGCGACCAGCGTCGGCCACTGTCAAGATAAAAATTTTTGACCAGTTGCTGGGTCAGGGTGCTGCCACCCTGCACCACTCGTCCGGCCCTGATATTGGAAACGGCAGCCCGGGCAATGTCGCGCAGTGACACGCCATGATGATCAATAAAGCGATGATCCTCGACAGCAATCAACGCCTCACCAAGCAACGGCGGTATCTCGCTGAGCTGAACCAACTCCCGATCCTGCTGCAGTCTGGGATAAATACCCCCAATGCGCGCCGGCGCCAGCCGCACAATCGCTGGCGACGATTCGGTGCCAATGATCTGAAGTCGGGCCACTCGCTGATGACTGATTCGCAACCGTACACGGCGACTGACCTCAACCTCATCGGCCATGGCAAAGCCACGGGTAAAAATATCAAATTGATCACCGCGGCGGCGGTACTGCCCGGGGCTCTCAACATTATCTACCGGGTTAAAATTCAATACCTGCAGTTGCCGCTGCAAGTCTTCAGGTCGCAGACCCGCTCCACGATACAACGCCAGAGGGCGCGAATAAACTTGAGCCGGCAGCTGCCACTTGCGGCCATCAAATTTTGAACGCACCTGGACATCGAGATACACAACCCAAATCAGCACACCCACCAAAATAATCAGGACAGCACTGCCAAACCATGACAACAGTGACCGCTGAGATCTTGCAGTAGCCGCTTTACGCTTAGAGTTGTTTCGTTTGGCAGGTTTTTTCTTGGTTGGAGAGGATTTCTTGGCAGAAGATTTTTTCATAAGTGAAGTGTAAAGGCTGGGGCGAATCAAGGCGAGCAGGACCCACCACTGAGGCCAAGACAAAGAGGCTAATACGGTTTTGTACGTCGCCCATAAATTCCGCATAATACGCCGCAACTCAATGACTTTGACAAAGGATAAAACATGTCCACTTTTCATCTCTATGGCATAGGTGCCGCTCTGGTAGACACCGAAATTGAAGTGACCGATACCGACCTGAAAAACATGGGTATTGATAAAGGGGTCATGACCTTGGTCGACAGCGCCCGCCAGGATGAATTACTGGAACATCTGTCGGATCATCTCATCGCATCCAAGCGCGCCAGCGGTGGTTCAGCTGCCAACACCGTGATTGCCGCCAGTTACTTTGGTGCCAGCACCTTTTATTCCTGCAAAGTTGCCAATGACGACAACGGTCTTTTCTATCTGAACGATTTGCAGGACGCTGGCGTTGAATACCATCGCGACAATGAACTGGAAGCAGGCGTTACCGGGAAGTGCCTGGTCATGATCACACCCGATGCTGAGCGCACCATGAACACCCATCTGGGGATCAGTGAAACGGTTTCCACCAATGAGCTTCACCCGGAAGCCATTCAGAAATCCCAATACGCTTATATAGAAGGTTATCTGGTTTCTTCAGAAACCGGCAGAGCCGCCGCCATAGCCTTGCGCCAGCAGGCAGAACAGGCCAACGTCAAAACCGCATTGAGCCTGTCCGATCCTGCGATGGTGGAGTTTTTTCGCGATGGCCTGATGGAAATGATTGGCGATGGCGTGGATCTGCTGTTTTGCAACGAAGCCGAAGCAATGGGTTTCACTCAGACAGACTCAATTGAAGCGGCTGGTGAAGCCCTGAAGCAGTACACCAACGCCTTTGCCATCACCCTTGGCAGCAAAGGCGCTCTGGTGTTTGATGGCGAAAACTATATTACGATCGCCCCGCGCCCGGTCACAGCAGTTGACAGCAATGGCGCCGGCGACATGTTCGCCGGAGCCTTCCTTTACGCTATCAGCCAGGGCCACGGTTTTGAAAAAGCGGGCAAGCTCGCTTCCCATTCGGCCGCCCAGGTAGTTTCCCAATTTGGCCCACGTTTGCGTCCCGAGCAACACGCTGAATTGCTGCAACAGGCCTTTGCCTGAGTCAGCAATCATTAGCGACAAAAAAGCCGCGTTGAGAATGTCACGACTCAACGCGGCTTTTTTATGACGGCTTAACTGACGTGTTCGTTGACTGCCTGCCGTTTGCTGCCTTTAACCTTGAGCCAACAATTCTCTTAAATCGATGATGGCGGCATTGGCTCTGGATACGTAAGAAGCCATCACCAGAGAGTGATTGGCCAGCACCCCAAAACCGCCACCATTCAGAATCATCGGGCTGTAAACCGTCTCCTGAGTTGCTTCCAGCTCGCGAATAATTTGCTGCAAGCTCACCACCGCATTTTTCTTGGCCAATACCTTGGCGAAGTCGATTTCTACTGCTTTGAGAAAATGCAGAATCGCCCAGGTGCTGCCACGCGCCTCGTAAAAGACATCATCAATTTCCAGAAACGGGGTTTTAACCTCCACCTCCACGGGCGCATAGGTCGATTGCGAAGCGCGCTCTTCATTGGCCAAATCGGTATTGATCCTGCGCTGGCCAACGCTGGCACTGAGCCGCTGAGAAAGACTCCCCAAGCGGGTCTCCACCGTGCTCAACCAGTAACGCAAATTATCAGCCCGGGCAAAAAACTGGGCATTGTGGAGATTGTCATCCTGCAGGCGCAGTAGATAATCTTTATGATACTTGATGCCCTCGCGGTATTCGGACTCGGACGCGGGTATTGCCCAACTATCGTTGTCGAAATTAAAGCGTGATTCGGCAATGGCCAGAGCGGAATCTTCCGTAGACTGGGACTGAGAGCGACTGAACGCCTCACGCATGGCCTTGCTCATGTCACGAATCTGAATCAGTACGCCATACTCCCAATTGGGAATATTATCCATCCACACCCCGGGCGGCATAATATCGTTGGACAGGAATCCGCCACGTTTTTCCAGCAGGGTGGTACTGACCTCAACCAGGGTGGCAGTGGTTGCCACGCCCACCAAAGGACGCTGGGCTTCTGGCTGAACCGACATCAGTTCTTTAACGGAAAAAGGCTCAGGTTCGCTATTCCAGTAGAATCCCAGACAAACCGCCAGCAACAGGTACAACAGCACCAATGCCAGCCCCGCTTTGATAAAGGCACTGCCATCATGCAAGTCGTCATACCAATCCGCCAGACGTTCATTGATAGCCGTCAGCCACTTACTCATCGTTATTTTCCTTTATCAACATTAACACCCGCCCATCGCGATCAAGAGCCGTGTTTGGCATCCAATTGAATTATTCGGCCATCGACCGCCTGTAACTGCAAAGGTAACGCAGCCCTGCTGGCGGCGGCCTCCATGACACCGAACACCATGACATGCAATCCGCCAGGTTCAAACGTCACTCGCTGCTGTGGTGCCACTGCGATCGACTCCACGCGTCGCATGCGCATCATGCCATTATGGTGGCTGTGCTCATGAAATTCCGCTTTTTTCGCCCAATCCAGAAAAATATCCGTAAGTACCAGCGCTTCACTGGATTGATTAGACAAAGAAAAGTACAGCACCCCGACACTCTGTCCTGGAATCGGTGCCCGCCATTGAATATCCGATACAGCAATATCATCGGCCGCCTGCGCATGCAATGTTAAAGCGGCAGTCAGCACCATGATCAAATTGCGTATTAGAGACATAGAAAAACCTTTTCGTTGATATCCGTTATAAGCCGGCAGCTGCTACGGCGACTCCGGCTTACCCAGATGATAGCCCTGACCACCATCGACCCCCACCTGCATCAGGGTGCTCCACTCACCGTCGGTTTCAACGCCTTCAGCAAACAATTTCAAATCACAACTGTGGGCAATCTGCAGTAGGGATTTCACAAAGAACTGATTGTCCGGATTACTATCGATACCCTGGACAAAACAGCGATCGATTTTTAACCCTCTGAGCGGCATGCTTTGCAGATAGTGGAAGGCCGAAGCACTGGCACCAAAATGATCAAGTGACAGACCGGCGCCCGATGCCACCAGCAGTGCCGCCAACTCCCTGACGGCCGCTTCATTACTGCTCAATGCCTGCTCTGGCAGCTTCAGCAACAGCTGACTGGCAAAGGCCTGATGAGTAGCGAGAAAGTCTTTTAGCCACACCATAAAGTCGCCATCAATCACCGAACGCAGTGAGATGTTGACGCAAAAAGACTGCTCTGAATGAGCTCGATGGTATTCCGCCAGCTCTTGCAGCATCAGTTTGTCAATTTCCACCAGCAGGCCAAAGCGCTCGGCCATAGGCAAAAACACACCGGCGCTTAACAGCGCATCGCCATCGCGCAAGCGACATAACACTTCGTGATAGACAGGTTCAGGGGATTCAACCGCAAACACCGGCTGCAACTGAAAAGCAAAGCGCCGATCGGAAATCGCAGCCTGCAGCACAGAGCGCCATTCGCCGGCACTGCGCACACCGGATTCCTGCTGAACTGAAGCAAACCACTGTAGACCACTGCGCCCCTGATGCTGGGCCTGACGCAAAGCCAGATCCGCCTGCTCCAACAATTTATTGCCCAACATGACCTGCTCACTGAACGCCGCGCCAGCGTGCAGACCGAGCTCTTCAGACTCTTCGAACCAGCTGATGGCAAGCAGCTCGCTAAACACCTGCTGTAATTGTTCCTCTGCTTCGGAGCGCTCCAGAGCAGGGCAAAACACACACAAGTCAGCGCCTCCGCGGCGGGACAGAATAGCGCCTTTATTCTCTCCAAAAGCATGCTCAAGAACCCGGGCGATGTCTTTCAAACACTGATCACCAGCGCTGCGACCAAAACGATCGTTGAACGCCTGCATGCCACCCACCTGAATCAACATAAGCAGCCCCGGACTTCCGCCTTGTTCAGATTTGATAAAAGCCTCAAAGCGGGAATCAAAATCGCGCCGGTTGGATAACTGCGTTACAGGATCGAGGTAGGCTTGCCGGTGCAAACTTTCGGTCAGCTCCACCTGCTCCTGAAACATGGCCTGAATTTTTCTGACCATGCGGTTCATGGCCAGCACCATGCGTTTCAGTTCGGGGGTTTTTGGCAATTGCTCCTGAATCGGAAATTCCCGGCGACAGATGGCCTCGGCCTGATCCTCGACCTTTTTCAGAGGCCGTAGCAGATACCCCAGACCAACGCCGGCCAAGCCATAACTGAGCACCGCCGTTACCAGAAATAACCACAGCTGCTCATTAAAGGTGCGCCACAAGTCTCGGTAGGCAAAACCTGGATGAGTCACAACCAGAACTTCACCCAGCCGGAACCAGCCAGACACCACTTCAGAATGCCCGGTGGGCAATGGCAACTCGATCACATCGACAAACCACTGCGGCACCCCTTCAATCACAATCGGCTGTTCACGAACTACCGAGATCTCACCAGAGAGGCTTTTGTAACTGATTTCGCGGTAGTAACCACGGTCAAACACCACATCGATAAATGAGCCGATCTGGGCTTCGTCCTTGTCTTCGGCCACATGGGAAATGGTCAATCCCAACGAGGTTGCCGTATCTTGCGCATGCACCTGAATTTGCTCAAACACATTGCCCCGGGCATTGAATACACTGACCACCACGTTTCCCGCCATCAGGCAGACAATCAAAAACGTTATGGCCAAAATCAGCTGTCTATATAAAGTCACGGTGCTATCCCATCAATTCCTTTGAGCGAAGGCAAACATCCATCACCCGGATAAATCCAATTAGTGCCACTATAGCAAGTCAGTCTATTGGTGGCAGCAACAGTATGCGGGGGCTGGATTCAATCTTAATATCGCCACGAATACGGTAACCACTGGCAGCCTTGCGCAACTCACTGTAGATCCACCGCCCCTCGGCATCGTTGCGCGCAATAATCAACACCGACTCATCGCTTGAGGAGACCCGCCGGGCAATCTGCGCCAACAACTGTTTGACCCGATCATCACGAGCCGACAAGGCAACACTGTCGAGCTGGAACTCTGTACCCTGCGCTGAGGACTGTTGCGCCTCGGCCTGCTTCAGGGATTCCTGCAGTTCAGCAACCAGTGGATTATGACTATCCAATTTCTTGGCTTGAGCCAGAAAAGCCCGGGCCTTTGCTAATTTGTTTTTCCCCAGCGCTTCTCGCCCCAATTCCACATAGCGAATCAGGATTTGCTGCATGCCGGTCACCGCCTGTGGATGCCCCGGCTGAATCTGCTGCACAGCCAAAAATTTCTCATAGGCATTGTTGCCATGAGGCCACATCAATCGGTCCACCGCAAGGTCGCGCTCGGCCTGTTGCAACAAGGTATCAATCAAATGCTGCCGGGACAAAACCGACGGTGATGACGGTTGAGCTGGTTTCTCTGGCGCCACGGTTGTCGCGCAGGCGGACAACAGCAAAACCGCCAGCCCAATAGCGCCATTAAGATATTTTGTTTTCAATGGAAACTCTGCCCCCAGAAAGCACTCAAAGAAAAGCCTGTTGCTTGTCACAGGCTTGCGTACAATAACTCACAACAACGCCCGGCCATTAAGCCCGACATTCTGACAGATATTTCATGACAAACCACACCGCATTCACAAACCGCTCCCGACGCACTCACTGCAGCCACCCAATCCGCTACCTGTTGCTTTTGCTGCTGAGCAGCTTCAGCTTGTTGGCCACAGCGCAACTGCCGCTACAGCAAGGCTCATCCTGGGGCACGCAACTGTTTACCGATTCCGACTCAGCCAATTTGTCAGGCAGCCCTAAATTTTTACCCGTCACCGAGGCCTACCAGCTGAGCGCAGAATTTGTCGACCCGCAGCGACTGCGCATTACCTTCGAGATTGCACCCGGTTACTACCTCTACAAGCATCAGATTAAAGCCCGCTGGCAACATCATGAGAACCTGACACTTACCTTGCCAACCGGCGTCATCAAGTACGACGAAATATTCGAAAAAGAACTGGAAGTCTATTACGACCTTCTGGAATTCGAGATTGAACACCAACCTGCGTCAAGCCTGCTGAACATTGGCTCACAGGGTTGCGCCGATGCAGGTCTCTGCTACCCACCCCAGAACCAGCAACTTGAAATTGACGACGGATTGATTCAGCTCATTGCCAGCCCATTACCCTCCACCGCAGGCGCTGACACCAATCCCGCTTCATCTGCCGCCACAACCACAGCGTCCGGACTGATTACGGCCCTGCTGACCGCCCTATTAGGCGGCATCATCCTCAATCTGATGCCTTGCGTATTTCCGGTATTGTCACTCAAAACACTGAGCCTGTTGAATTCACGAGAAGCCAGCCATCAGCAACATCTGCACGGCTGGGCCTACACTCTGGGGTGCGTCGTCAGCTTCTGCCTGATTGCCGCACTGATGTTCAGCTTGCGCGAAGCCGGACAGATGATTGGCTGGGGCTTTCAACTGCAGTCCCCATGGGTGGTTGCCAGCCTCAGCTATTTGTTCGTCTTTCTCGGCGTCTTGCTGCTGGGCAATTTCAACCTCGGCGGCAACCTGAGCGGCAGCGGCCAGAGCCTAACCCAGCGCAGCGGTTATTCCGGGTCATTTTTTACCGGCGCTTTGGCAACGCTTGTTGCCAGCCCTTGCACTGCCCCCTTTATGGGAGCCGCCCTGGGCTTTGCCATCACCCAACCTCTGGCGACCGGATTACTGATCTTTGCAGCCCTGGGATTTGGCATGGCACTGCCCTTTCTGTTGCTGAGCTACTTCCCGAAGCTGGGACAAGCCCTGCCAAAACCCGGTCCCTGGATGCACACACTCAAGCAGTTCTTTGCCTTCCCCCTATTTTTTAGCGCGCTCTGGTTGCTCTGGGTTTTGGGCCAACAAAGCGGCAGCGAAGCCGTGATTGCCTTTACCGGTGGTGCTCTGGCCATTGCCATGGGGCTTTGGCTCTGGCAAAGCGAACCCAAATCAATCCTCAAGCGCATTCTGGCCACACTTTCACTGATCGCCGCTGTTACACCCTTTCAATGGCTCAACCACGGTCCGGTAACAGCAACCGCCGCCCTGGACCACAACTGGCAACCCTTTACCCAGCAACGACTCGATCAGCTGCAGCAATCAGGAACACCGGTTTTCGTCAACATGACAGCCGCCTGGTGCATCACCTGTCTGGCTAATGAAAAAGTGGCCCTCGACACACAAGCCAGTATCGCAGCCTTTGACCGGGCCGGCGTCGTTAAGCTCAAAGGCGACTGGACCAACTACAATCCTGAAATTACGCAACTGCTCAATCGCTTCGGTCGCAACGGCGTTCCCTTATACCTGCTCTACAGTGGCAAACCCGGGCAGCAGCCGCTGATCCTCCCCCAAATTTTGACCGAAAATCTAATAGAAGAAGCACTTAATCGCATTTAGACCGCAACTTGCTGAATTTTAGCCGCACCTTTAATGCAAAGTTTTGAATTTTGCATTAAAACACCACAATTAGCGGCATATTTTGCCGCGATTTTTCACTAACGTGCTAATCCAGACGCAGCGAGATTTTTATTAAGCAGCGATCTTCTGCAATCCTGTCGCCAAAATCTGCAAACTTCACAAAAAACAGAAGTTTGCTAGACTACTGATCAAATATCCTGCAAACTGTGACCAATCATTCACAGATCAAATTTGCTCATAAATCGCACACTCTCCGGAAACTGACCATCATGGCAACAATTTTGGTATTACACGGCCCAAACCTGAACCTGCTGGGCACGCGCGAGCCTGAGATCTATGGCAGCACCACTCTGGCTGACATCAATCAGCAACTGACCGACACATGTCTTGATCAGGGCCACCACCTACAGGCCATGCAGAGTAACGCCGAATACGAATTGATCGACAGAATTCACGACGCCCGTAGTGAAGGGGTCAACTTTATCATCATCAATCCGGCGGCTTTCACTCACACCAGCGTGGCCCTGCGCGATGCTCTGGCAGCAGTGGAAATCCCTTTTATTGAAGTGCATCTGTCTAACGTGCACGCACGGGAATCGTTCCGTCAGCACTCTTATTTTTCCGATATCGCCCAAGGCGTTATCTGCGGCTTCGGTCCGCAAAGTTACGAACTGGCTTTACAGGCCGCTTTCCGTCAACTGCAAAGCGAAAGCGCCTAATCAGCCAACAACCAAATCAAACACTAATGAGAGAATACTCAAATGGATATTCGCAAAATCAAAAAACTTATTGAACTGCTCGAAGAGTCTGACATCGGCGAGCTGGAGATCAAAGAAGGCGAAGAGTCTGTTCGCATCAGCCGCGGCTCAGGTGTTGCTGCTGCCGCACCACAGGTATTTGCTGCACCCGCCGCCGCTCCGGTAGCTGCACCCGCGGCAGCGCCAGCGGCTGAAGCACCAGCCGAAGATAAGAAAGAATCCGCCAGTCTCTCTGGCCATCTGATCAAGTCCCCCATGGTTGGCACCTACTATGCCGCACCAAGCCCTGGCTCCCCAGCTTTTGCCAAAGTCGGCCAGCACGTAAAAGCCGGCGATGTGGTTTGCATTGTTGAAGCCATGAAAATGATGAACCAGATCGAAGCCGACAAAGCCGGCGTGGTAGAAGCCATTCTGGTTGAAGACGGCCAGCCGGTAGAGTTTGATCAGCCTCTGATTACCATCGTCTAAACGCAGACGTCTGCAGAGGAACTCAACATGTTTGAAAAAATTCTGATTGCCAACCGCGGTGAGATTGCTCTCCGCGTGCTGCGCGCCTGTAAAGAAATGGGTATCAAGACCGTTGCCGTCCACTCGCAAGTGGATGCCGATCTGAAACACGTGCGCCTGGCCGACGAATCCGTGTGCATCGGCCCCAACCCGTCACCAGAAAGCTACCTGAACATTCCACGCATTATCAGTGCCATGGAAATCACCGACTCCGTTGCGGTACACCCAGGCTATGGCTTTCTGGCAGAGAACGCCGACTTTGCCGAACAGATTCAAAAGAGCGGCTTTACCTTTATCGGCCCCGACGCCGATGTGATTCGCCTGATGGGCGACAAGGTATCGGCGATTGAAGCCATGCGCAAAGCCGGTGTTCCAACCGTACCCGGATCCAATGGCCCACTGCCGGACGACAACGAAAAGTGCCTGCAATTTGGTCGCGACATCGGCTACCCGGTGATCATCAAAGCCGCCGCCGGAGGTGGTGGTCGCGGCATGCGCGTGGTTCACACCGAATCCGCCCTGCTGAACTCGATCCGCATCACCAAGTCCGAAGCACTGGCCGGCTTCGGCGATGACACCGTGTACATGGAGAAATTTCTGACCAACCCTCGCCACGTTGAAATTCAGGTAATCTCCGACGGTCAGGGCAATGCCGTGCATCTGGGTGATCGTGACTGCTCCCTGCAGCGACGCCACCAGAAAGTACTGGAAGAAGCCCCGGCCCCCGGCATCGATGAGGCAGCCCGCAAGGAAGTGTTCGACTCCTGCGTCCAGGCCTGCGTCGAAATTGGCTACCGCGGTGCCGGCACCTTTGAGTTTCTCTATGAGGACGGCCGCTTCTACTTTATCGAGATGAACACCCGTATTCAGGTAGAACACCCGGTGACCGAAATGATCACCGGCATTGATTTGATCAAGGAACAGATCCGCGTCTGCGCCGGCGAAAAGCTCTCCATCACTCAGGATGATGTAAACTTCCGAGGCCACGCCTTTGAGTGCCGCATCAACGCCGAAGACCCCAAAACCTTTATGCCCTGCCCGGGTAAGGTTTCTACCTATCATGCACCGGGTGGATTGGGCGTGCGCGTGGACTCGCATTTGTACAGTGGCTACACCGTACCGCCAAACTATGACTCCATGATTGCCAAGGTCATTACCCACGCCGAAACCCGCGAGGAAGCCCTGTTGCGCATGCGCAGTGCTCTGGAAGAACTGGTTGTCGACGGCATCCGTACCAACATCCCCCTGCAAAAGGAATTGGTGCGCGATCAGGGCTTTGCCCAGGGTGGCGTCAATATCCACTATCTGGAGAAAAAGCTGGGATTGCAGTAACACCACAACCCCTCACCACAAAAGGCTGCCGAGTCCAACTCCGCAGCCTTTTTTATTGCCAGGGACGGCATGTATGTCGCGGACGCAGGGATGCGTAAGAGCGACCATTGCCAGGGACGGCATATATACCTTCCAGGCACAAGTGTCGCGGACGCAGAGGTGTTAAGGACGTCGATAAACATAACCCTAAGTAAACAATACTTGCTGGCAGCCGATAGGGTTACTGGCTATATTCAGCAAAACCGCCACTCCCAGCACGCATCAAGGACACTCTTGTGACTCAGCAAGCCCTGATTAACAGCCACAGCACAGGCTCCTACATTACTTTTCGCGCCGGCGGTACTCAGTACGCCCTGCCAACCAGTCAGGTTCGCTATATTGCCGCACGTGACACCCTGAGCATTAGAGAAACGCCCAACCAGCAGGGACAAGCCAATCAATTATTTGATTACCAGGGCATCACTGTCCCCCTGTATCGCTTTAACGAGTTATCAAGCAGCCATTCTCAGTCTGATGAAAGTGCCGAACTTGTGACGCTACTATCGGCCCGCCGTCAGGACCACATCGACTGGATAGACGCTCTCGAGCACAGCCTCAAAACCGGGGAACCTTTCACTAAAGCTACCGATCCGCATAAATGTGCCTTTGGCCTCTGGTACGATCAGTACCATCCGGAAGATGAAGAACTGCAAATCATTATGGCCGCATTCGATGCTCCCCATAAACGCATCCACTCACTGGCGATCGAACTGACCGAAATGTCGCAAGCCGGCAACAAAGAGAAGGCTCTGAAAGTACTTGCCCAAGAGCGCTCATCCACTTTGAGGCAGCTTTTGAATCATTTCGAAAAAGCCACACTCAGACTGGAGGACATGGTCAAGCCGGTGGTTCTGGTTCTCGACAGCGGACAAAAAGTTTTTGCGGTCGAAGTGGAAATAATCAGCGACATCAAGCATTTTGAAGACTCTGACTGGATGCCGGATCAAGGCAGCTTCAGTGAAAGCTACTACGATGGCTTTTTTCAGAGTGAACAGGAAAGCTTTTTTCTGAACATCATCCCCTCTGCATTACTCAGCCATGCTGAGACCTTGAGTTAGAAGCCAAACCAAACCGCCAGACAATTACTGATCCATCACCAGCGCTGAGCCATAAACATCACGAAACAACTTTGGCAAACGCTTCGGTTTACCGCTCGAAATTTCAATACACACCAGCTGCCAGCGAGCACGCAATACCACCTCTCCTGTTCCCGCCCTGATAATTTGAAATCGCCGCTCCATATTCAACCGGCCATCGGATTGGGTTATCCAGGTGGCAACCAGCAACTCTTCACCCTCATAGGTGGCCGCACAGTAATCGAACTCACTGTGGCGAATGGCCATGGCTCGGTCCAATTCTTGGTATTCTTTGAGGCCCAAACCCAGTGACTGCGAATGTTGCCAGGCAACCTCCTCGCACCAGGCGACATAAGCCGCATTATTGACGTGCTCAAGCCCGTCAATCACATCCCCCGGGACATGCTTGAGGAAAGTAAAAGGACTCGGATAATCCCAGGCGTAATTCATTGGCTCCGTCTCTCTGCTAGATTCTGCGAGCCGCTTTTATACCACAATCGTCGCTCAAAGAACTTGTGTCCAGAGTGGCATACGACCGCCAAGGATGGAGGAAGTGCGGATTTTGCAGGAGCAAAAATCTGCCCGTACATCCTGACCATCGCCGCTCACGGCATCCATGCCTCCCGCGACATACATTCCATCCCTGGAAATAAAAAAACCGCCATCCCAAAAGGATGGCGGCACAAGATTGGAGCTCCGAGAGCAGAGCCCACTTGGAACGAAATACAATCAGCGGTTGAGACGATTCTCAATCAGCTGATCGACCACAGACGGATCAGCCAGAGTCGAAGTATCACCCAGGTTATCCAGCTCGTTGGCGGCAACCTTGCGCAAGATGCGACGCATGATTTTACCCGAACGGGTTTTTGGCAGGCCCGGAGCCCATTGAATCCAATCCGGTTTGGCGATGGGACCAATCTCCTGAACACACAGGCTTACCAAGGCCTTCTGCAACTCCTCAGAACCCTCAACGCCATCCATAGGGGTCACGTAACAATAGATACCCTGACCCTTGATATCATGTGGCGCACCCACAACAGCTGCTTCAGCAATTTCAGGGTGCAGCACCAGGGCACTTTCAATTTCTGCGGTACCCATGCGGTGACCGGAAACGTTCAATACGTCATCAACACGACCGGTAATCCAGTAGTAACCGTCTTCGTCACGGCGAGCACCGTCACCGGTAAAGTAATAACCGGGGTAAGTGCTGTAATAGGTGTCGACGCAACGCTGATGATCACCAAAAACACTACGGATCTGGCTCGGCCAGGACGCCTTAATGGCCAAACTGCCCTCACAGGCCCCTTCGATTTCTTTACCTTCGGCATCCAGGATCACCGGCTGCACACCAAAGAACGGCAGGGTCGCAGAACCTGGTTTCAAATCGGTTGCACCGGGCAGAGGCGTCAGCATGTGAGCGCCAGTTTCAGTCTGCCACCAGGTATCCACAATGGGGCAATTGTTATTGCCTACGACGCGGTGGTACCACTCCCAGGCTTCAGGGTTGATGGGTTCACCCACAGTACCCAACAAGCGTAAGCTGCTGCGAGAAGTACCGGTTACCAGCTCATCACCTGCGCCCATAAGAGCACGAATCGCGGTTGGTGCCGTGTAAAAAATACTGACCTGATGCTTGTCGACCACCTGCCAGAAGCGGGAGGCATCGGGGTAGGTAGGCACACCTTCAAACATCAGGGTTACGGCGCCATTGGCCAACGGACCGTAAACAATATAGCTGTGGCCTGTCACCCAACCTACATCAGCAGTACACCAGTAGATATCACCATCTTTGTAATCAAAGGTGTATTTATGGGTCATGGCAGACTGCAGCAAGTAGCCTGCCGTGGTGTGTAAAACACCTTTAGGCTTACCGGTTGAGCCGGAGGTATACAGGATAAACAGAGGATCTTCAGCCGCCATTGGCTCGGCAGCACACTCAGCGGAAGCGGCAGCCGTTGCCTCTTCATACCAGATGTCGCGCCCTTCAACCCAGGCTACATCGTTGCCAGTGCGCTTAACCACAACACAGGTATGAACATTAGGACAGGACTCCATGGCTTTATCCGCATTAACCTTCAACGGCACTACGCGGCCACCACGAACACCTTCGTCAGCGGTAATCACCACCTGACAGTCGGAATCCTCAATACGCCCCTGCAAAGCATCTGGCGAGAAACCACCAAACACAATGGAGTGCACCGCACCAATACGGGCACAGGCCAACATGGCATAGGCGGCCTCAACAATCATCGGCATGTAGATACAAACGCGATCGCCCTTCTTTACTCCCCGATCTTTCAGTACATTGGCCAGCTTGCAGACTTCAGCGTGCAGCTCACTGTAGGTAATTTTTTTGTCATCGCTGGGATCATCGCCCTCCCAGATAATGGCCGTCTGATCGCCCCGAGTCGCCAGATGGCGGTCAATACAATTGACACTGACGTTCAGCTCACCACCTTCAAACCAGTTGGCTGTACCCTTGTGAAAATCAAACTCCTGAACCTTGTTCCACGGCTTACTCCAGGTCAGAAACTCTTCGGCCTGCTGCCCCCAAAAAGCATCGGGATCTTCCACAGACTGCTTGTACATGGCGTCGTATTTCTCGCGATCAATAATCGCATCTTTGGCAAAGGCTTCAGGAACCGGGTGAACGTGAACTTCAGACATGAAAACTTCCTCGTTATTAGACTTCTGCAATGCGCAAACTTTAGTTGCGACAAATCATAGCCGATAAATAGGAAAGGAGGGAACGGGACTTTGGTAGTAGATATAGGAGGAGCCCGAAAGGGGCTGGAGGCTATTCTTCCGCTGCGAGGTACATTATGGCCATGGATTGCCTCCAGCCCCTCTCTATGAATAAGAGCAGAAGGGGGGCTTAAACAGAGATGGACAAGTTATCAATCAAACGTGCCGCACTGGTGTACATGGCTCCCAGAATCGTGATTTCGGCATCATCTACCGCGGCGGCTTCCAGGGTTTTACTGTCACAAATACTGAAATAATCGATACGGAAACCCGCTTCTTCGATTTGCTTTTTGGCCTCGGCTTCCAATAAATCAAAATCGCGGCGGCCACCTTGAATTTCATCAGCCACCCAGTTAAGACTCTTATTCAATTGATTACAGCGCGGGCGCTCATCCTCGGTGATATAACCGTTACGTGAACTCATGGCCAGACCATCGGCTTCGCGATGAATTTCACCGGCCGTAATCTGCACCGGCATACACAGATCTTCCACCATGCGACGAATCACCGCCAACTGCTGATAATCCTTTAAACCAAACACAGCCTCATCGGGTTGCACAATATTGAACAACTTGGTCACCACCGTGGTCACCCCTTCAAAGTGCCCCGGGCGACTGGCTCCACAGAGTACATCGGTCATGGTTGGGCAGATAACGCGGGTTTGTGTGTCCATGCCATTGGGGTACATTTCCCGATCATCGGGATGAAACAGATAATCACAATTAGCGTCGCGCAAACGATCACAATCGGCCTGAAAAGTACGAGGGTATTTATCCCAGTCCTCATTCAAACCAAACTGCAAACCGTTCACAAAAATGGAGCACACCACAATATCATTGGTTTCCTGAGCTTTTTTTACCAACTCAATATGGGCATCGTGGAGATTGCCCATGGTCGGCACAAAACCAATACGCTTACCCGCCATCCGCTCTTCTTTAAGCGCCTTACGCAGGGAATCAATATGATGAAAAATTTGCATGGAGACCTCCAGGCGAGACAAAAAGAGAACTCAGAGTGATATCAATAATCGCCCTGATCGTAATACTCGGGAGCGAGATTTTCGAAGCGGGTATGCTTGCCAACAAAGGCGGCTTTTACTGTGCCAATTTCACCGTTACGCTGCTTACCAATGATCAGCTCAGCCACACCTTTATCCGGGCTGTCTTCGTTGTAGTATTCATCGCGGTAGATAAACAGGATGACATCCGCATCCTGCTCAATCGCTCCGGATTCCCGCAGATCGGAATTCATCGGGCGCTTATTGGGACGCTGCTCTACACCACGATTCAGCTGTGACAAAGCAATCACCGGGCAACTGTATTCTTTCGCCAGCGCTTTTAACGAGCGGGAAATTTCAGAGATCTCCTGGGTCCGCCCCTCGCTTTTACCCGCCACCTGCATCAACTGCAAATAATCGAGCACCACCAGTGAGGGCAAGCTGTTTTTTTCAAGATCTTCCAGTGGCATTTGCGGATACTTTTGCTGCAGTGCCATCTGGTGAGTGCGCGTCACTTTTTTCACCCGAGCGCGAACATCCTGCGGCGTCAAACCCGGGGTATCATCAATAAACAAAGGTTTATCTTTGATTTTCAGCGCCGCCGTGTTGAGTTTGGGCCAATCATCCTCTTCCAGCTTGCCATCACGCAAGCGACCGGCATCAATCCGCCCCAAAGAAGATAGCATCCGGGTTACCAGCGACTCGGCCGGCATTTCCATACTGAAAATCAAGGTTGGCTTATGCTCTTCCTGAGTCATGGCTGCTTCAATAAAGTTAAGCGCCAGTGCGGTTTTACCCATGGAAGGACGCGCCGCCAGAACAATCATCTCACCGGGCTGCCAACCCGAGGTGTAACCGTCGAGCTTGTCGATACCGGTGGAGAGGCCGGTAATATCGCTCTCAGCACGAAACATTTCATCAATACGTGCCAGTGAGCCCTTGAGCAGATCATTGGCGTCGCGGAATCCACCCTCCTTGGGGCGATCCTCGGCAATCTCGGCAATGCGCTTTTCTGCCAACCCCAGCAGGGCATCGGAATCCAGACCTGCTGGCGTAAAGCTGCTGCGATTAATTTCATTGGTGGCATGAATCAACTGCCGCAGTGTGGAGCGCTCCCGCACAATATTGGCGTAGGCCACGATATTGGCGGCACTGGGCGTCTGTTGCGCCAGCTCCATCAGGTAGGCCATACCGCCCACACTGTCGAGCTGCTCATGACGATTGAGCTCTTCAGCCAGCGTCACCACATCCAGCGGTTGCTCAGCTTCAACCAACTGCACCATCATCTGAAAAATGGTCTGGTGCGTCGCGCGGTAGAAATCTTTCTCCGAAATCACCTCACCAACGGCATCAAAACGCTGGTTATCGAGCATCAAACCGCCCAGCACGGACTGCTCTGCCTCAATGGAATGGGGCATGGAATCCTTGCTTTCGCTCTCCGCATCCGGAGAGTCGAAGTAGTCTGGCTGATAATCTAATGGCGGTGTATCGGACATAAACCTGAAAACGGTTAAGTTGAATTTTTAAGGTCGACTAGTTTGCCACAAGCAACACTGTGAACATAGCCAAAGAAGGTCAAAATCAAGGCGTCACTCCAGCCTGTCATGGGCCGGGAGTTATTCTGTAGCGCCTAGCGCCAGGGACGAGCGCGGGACGGCACAGGGACAAGGTGAATTGAAGCGCAGCTTCAAGAGAGGGTGCTCTGGGGTATGTGCCACGAAGCGAAAGAATAACTCCCGGCCCATGGCTGGCGGCAATCAGCATTCCACTTCTTACCGCCCCCAAAACAACAAAAGCGCCACCCCATCAGGCAAACCTGACAGAGCAGCGCTTTTAGCATCAAGATTATCCAGGTAGCGAATTACTCAGCTACGATGGAAACCTTAACAGGCTGAATCACTTCAGCGTGCAACTGCAGATCGATGTCGTACTCGCCAACTTCACGCAGAGTACCTTCAGGCAGCTTCACTTCAGACTTAACAACTTCAACGCCAGCGGCGGTGATGGCGTTAGCCAGATCGCGAGTACCCAGAGAACCGAACAGCTTGCCTTCGTCGCCAGCTTTGGCTTCGATGGTTACAGCCAGTTCAGCCAGCTGTGCAGCACGAGCTTCGGCAGCGGCTTTCTTCTCAGCAGCGGCAGCTTCCAGATCAGCACGACGCGCTTCGAACTCAGCAACGTTAGCTTCGGTAGCAGGTACCGCTTTGCCCTGAGGAATCAGGAAGTTACGACCGAAACCGGCCTTTACAGAAACCTGGTCACCGATGTTGCCCAGCTTACCTACTTTTTCGAGCAGAATAACGTTCATTTCGTTAATCCTCTAAGTTAATTTCTCTTCCGTTCGCTGATCAAATCAGCCCTCTTTTGAGGACTTACTCCCAATCCGCGACCGGAAATTTATCCATGTATCCAAGGTCGCCACCACCATCAATCCCAACGTCAGTGGATTGAAAAGCAGCAACGCTAAATAAAACAAAACCAGCCATTGTCCGCCAAATTTGCGCGCCTTCACGGTGTAGTGCACCAGTGAAATACCTGCTACCAGCAACGGCAAGCCAAACAGGCTGCTCCAGGCATGGTAATCATTACCCTGCTGCCAGCAGTAGACCATCGCAGCCAGACAAACCAGCGCCTGCACCGGGCTTAATCGCAGCTGGTGAAATTCAGCCTGAAACCCGCCCGGGTTGTAAAGCGCCGCTTGCCACCACCGAGCCAAACACAGACTAAACAGTGCATTGAGCGCGATAACATAACTCATCAAGCCCACCACAAAGGTGGCTGATGGTTCAAATACCGCCGCTCCGGCTGGCGCCTGGCTCTGCATTTGTTGCAACATCTCGCCCAGCGCTTCGGTCATGGTTGCTACCGGGTCGGGCTCAGCCCAAGCCAATAAAAAACCGCACAAACTTGCCATGCCAACCAAACCCATCAGGGCCTTGGGCCAGGAAGGCTGTACCCGCAACAGCAAAGCCGCAACGTAAGTCAGCAACAACCCGGCAACAGTCACCATGGTCATCAGTGGCCCCATATCACTGATTGCAAAAGTAATCAGTGCCGGCAGGGCCGCCCACAACAGGATTAATAATCCGTCGGAGCTTCCGCGGCGCAGGCTAACCAACGCGACGGTGGCCGGACTAGTCAGTGGAAACCAGCTCCCGATAAGAGCTACCACTGAGGCCTGCGCGCGACCACGCATAATAAATTCTGCCAGGGCGCGCATGTTTTATGTCTTACTCGTGGCCATCCGTGTAAGGCAGCAGAGCCAGGTAGCGGGCGCGCTTAACAGCGGTAGCCAGCTGACGCTGATACTTAGCCTTGGTGCCAGTGATACGGCTAGGAACAATTTTGCCAGTCTCTGAAACGTATGCTTTCAGAGTATCCAAATCTTTGTAGTCGATCTGCTTAACGCCTTCAGCGGTGAAACGGCAGAACTTACGACGACGGAAAAAACGTGCCATGTGCTATCTCCTTACTCTTCACCAGCTTCTTCAGCGGCATCCGCTGCAGGGGCTTCTTCAGTTTTGGCAGCTGGTTTTTCAGCTGACTCTTCACGACGCTCACGTTCTTGACGATTACTCTTGCGCTCGCGGCTTTCTTTTTCCGCTTTCATGATCGGAGACTCTTCAGTAACAGCCTCGTCCATGCGGATAACCATGTTACGCAGAACCGCATCGTTGTAACGGAAGTTGGTAGTCAACTCTTCCAGTACTTCGTCGGTACACTCAACATTCATCAGAATGTAGTGCGCTTTGTGGATTTTGTTGATGGAGTAAGCCAGTTGACGGCGACCCCAGTCTTCCAGACGGTGAACCGCACCACCAGCGTCTTTGATGGACGCAGTGTAACGCTCTACCATGCCTGGTACTTGCTCGCTCTGATCCGGGTGAACCAGAAACACAATTTCGTAATGACGCATGTTTGCTCCTTACGGGTTATAGCCTCCCAATCCTGCATCAACCCTATTCTAAGACGCCGATCGGTAAGGCAAGGAGAACCGAAACCATGAGCTTCGGCAATATTAGGGGTCGCGAATTCTATAGAACAAGACTTGCAAAAGCAAGATCCCAACTAGGCAAACCGCAGAAACCGCAACAATTGGTACAACCTGTGCATTGGATTCGCTCTTATCGCTGAGGAAAGCCATAGAGAGGACACTATGACGGACAAATCCTGGCTACTGAATGCCAAAGCCATCGCTGCCGCACGCAAATGCATTTCAATCGTTGAAGCCGAACTGGGCATCAAGTTGAAACTGGCCCATCCGGACTTCCTGGATCTGTTGGTAGAATACGCCGATCTAAACCAATCAGCCGAGCTGGAAAAAGCCCTGTCACTGCTGGCACAGTATGCCCCCACCAAAACACTGTCCAGCACCAACAGAGACACCCCCACCATTCAGGCAAGCGTAACGGTTGCGACCAGCGAGGAAGACAACACCCCCAAGGTGATCTATCACGGCAAAGAGTACCCCAGATATCAGAAAGGTCTGGAGTTTCAGGGGCTCTATCGAGGGCAACCACGCTACGCGTGACCGGCTGCACCACAAGGTTGCACAGCTCATATCGGCGTGCACCAAAATTCAGCTAAACAAACCTCGCCAAAGTCGATAAGCTGAAGCGCTTCGAAATCGAAAGTAAGTGCTGTCTATGAAAATCTGGGTCGATGCCGACGCCACCCCCCGTCCGGTCAAGGAAATCCTGTACAAAGCTGCGATGCGCACAGAAGTTCTGACGACTTTTGTTGCCAATCAAGGCCTCAGCGTACCCAACTCACCTTTCCTGAAAACCGTTCAGGTGCCCGCAGGATTTGACGTAGCAGATAACTATATTGTGCAGCAGTGTGAAGCGGGGGATCTGGTGATTACAGCGGACATACCTCTGGCAGCTGAAGTCGTGGACAAGGAAGCAACCGCCATCAACCCTCGCGGAGAGAAGTACACCAAAAACAACATTCGCCAGCGTCTGGCAATGCGGGATTTTATGGAAGAAATGCGTTCAGCCGGACAGGTAACCGGCGGCCCCAAAGCCTATTCACAGCAGGACCGCCAACAATTTGCCAACACGCTGGATCGACTGCTGGCAAAACGATAAATCGTTATTCCTTGATAAAGTGCTCCCGGTAGTGAACCAACTCGGCAATGGAATCACGGATATCATCCAGTGCCAGATGCGCACCGGACTTTTTCACCCCCTTCAATACCTCGGGTCTCCAGCGACGCGCCAACTCTTTCAGAGTACTGACATCCAGATTGCGATAGTGAAAATACTCCTCAAGCGCGGGCATATAGCGCGCCATAAAGCGTCGATCCTGGCAAATGGAATTGCCACACATGGGGGACTTACCTGCAGGCACCCACTCTTTTAAAAACTCAATGGTTTCAGATTCAGCCTGCCCCATGGAAACATCGCTGTTGAGCACCCTGTCGGTCAGACCGGATTTGCCATGCTGATTGGTGTTCCACTCATCCATGGCATCCATGGTTACCTTGCTCTGATGAATCGCCCTTACCGGCCCCTCGGCCAAAATATTGAGGTCAGCGTCGGTGACAATGGTGGCAATTTCAATGATGGTATCTTCTTCGGGAATCAACCCGGTCATCTCCAGATCCACCCAAATCAGGTTGTTTTCACTCTTCATGCGCTAGTTATTCCCAGTAAACTCTCTAAAATACTGCCTTTAACTATACCTACACGGACGGCAAATTGCCCATGACCTGCGGCAAATGAGTAAACGCAAATTAAATCGACGTCAGAGTTGGCGCATCAAAAAGATCCAGGAAGAACGTGCCGAGCGCGCCGCCCAGAAAGAAGCCAAGGCCCAGCAGGAGCTTGCCTCCGGCGATTTGGGCCCGGAGCAGCTGGGGCTAGTGATTGCTCACTATGGCACTCAGGTTGCCGTTGAAGCTCTGGATCAGGATGGCCAGCCCTTCCCCGATCACCCCGTCAGTCGCTGCCACATGCGTGCCAATCTTGGCTCACTGGTGACCGGCGACAAGGTTGTCTGGCGCGAAGGCGAATCCCACGGTGTGATTGTTGCGGTTACCGATCGCAGCAGTGAATTAAGTCGCCCGGATCCCTATGGAGACATGAAAATTGTCGCGGCCAATATCGATCGCATCGTAATTGTCATCGCACCCTACCCGGAACCTCATGAAAATCTGGTAGACAGATATCTGGTCGCTGCCGAAACCCTCGACATCAAGCCCATCATTCTGCTCAACAAAACCGACCGCATCGACAACAGCAATCGCGATCGGCTGGCACAGATGGAAACCCAATACACTGAACTGGGTTACGAGTGGCTCAATGTCTCTACCATCAGCCACCAGGGCTGCGACGATCTGATTGACTATCTGTCACACTACACCAGCGTGTTTGTTGGCCAATCCGGCGTTGGCAAGTCCTCACTTATCAACATGCTGCTGCCCGAGGCCAACCTCAAAGTTGGAGAGCTTTCAGAGCTGCGCCAAAAAGGCACCCACACCACCACGACCGCTCAGCTGTTCCACTTTCCCCACGGCGGCCACTTAATCGATTCACCCGGCATTCGAGAATTCGGCTTATGGCACATGGACAAGCAAGCCCTACTGGAAGGATTCGTAGAATTTCGGCCGTTTCTGGGGCACTGTAAATTTCGCGACTGTGCCCATGAAAAGGAGCCCGGCTGCGCTATTCTTGCCGCTCTTGAGCGTGGCGACATCAGTGAATCGCGCATGGGCAGCTTTCAGTACATACTGAATACGTTGGAACAACCCTGAATCGTAGACATACCTCAATCAAGATAGCCCCCTGATGTCATGAGCAGCCATTTGCAATCAATCAAGCCCGCCCTCAAATCCGGGGATGTACTGTCCCGACTCAGGGACTTTAAGACATCACTGCCTATCAAGGAAACGACCAGAGAGCACACCCTACAGGCTCTGCACCACCCACAAAGCAACGCCCAGAGGGTTGCCGAAGCGGTTATTCAGGACCCCGCACTGACCCTGCAGATCATTTTCCACACCAACCGGCAACTGCGAAAACAAGGCACCGAGGCTCGCTATCTGCACCACAGCATCAGCCTGCTGGGACTGCCGCAAATTGAAACCATTGTTCGCAGCCTCCCCAGCTACAATGACCGAGATAACCTGCATCAGGACTATGAAGAACAGCTCAACCAAAGCTGGCTGGCCGCAGACCTTTGCCAGCAACTGCAGCTGGGCACCGCAGAAGAAAGCCAGAGCCTGTTTTTAAGCTGCCTGACCATCCGCTTTCATGAACTCGCACTCTGGTGCCACTACCCTCAGGAAATGCATACCATTGAGCGCCTGAAGGCAACACCACTGTACAATCACGATCAGATAGAAGAGCGTGTTTTGGGCACCACGATCAACAATTTGGGAATACAGCTAGCCAACCACTGGCCCCTGCCAGAGCTCGCGCAAACCTGTTGGCAGGATGGCTTTCACCTCAACACCAAGGCCAATCCGGACAGCATCGACCGCCCCAACTGTCTGAAACTGTGCCACGTAGTCAGCAGCCTGGGTTGCCGCAATTGGTTTCACAGCAAAACATTCAACGCCCAAAACCTGCTCGCCAAAGAAGCACGACGCTCACCCGAACTGGTGGTCAACGCCAGCCATCAAAGTGTCATCAGAGCACCACTCACAGGCTGGCAGCAACTGCACCCTGCCAATCGGCTGCTGCAACAGTGGGACTATCAAAAGATTATTGAACCGCTGCTACTGGATAACAGTCGGGCAACCGATTCAGACAGCACGCCACCGGTTGCCCCGAAGCAGCCCTTGCCGGGAGCCGAAATAAAGCATCAGGAGCTGGAACAACTGCTTCACTCTCACCAGCAGGCGGAACAGGGTGACCCCAGAGTATTGAAAGAAAATCTTGCAACTCTGTCTCACCGCGGACATGAATTCTCAGATCTCAATCAACTGCTGCTCCACACATTGAAAACCTTGCATCAAGGGCTCGGACTGACTGACACCGCCATCATGGTATTGAACAATGACCGCACCCAGCTGCGCACCCAATACTGCCATAGCAGTAAAGACTTGCTTGGCTTGCGTATCAAACTCAATCCCAATAACCCGGGCCTGTTTGAAAAATTGCTGCAGCAAAAAGCCAGCATTCTGATTAACGACAAGAGCAGCACCCAAATCATTTCGCAAATTCCAGCCGAGCTCGATGACATCTTTGAGCCTCGGGGCCTTGGCTTTATGTCGCTGTTTCATTTAAAACAGCCTGTGGGACTTATCATCGGACACAGCCCGCTACTGGAGACCGAAAGCTTTCAGCAATTCAAAAAGGTGTGTACTGCCACATCTTCCGCCATCTCAGCTCTGGCCAGAGAAAAATATCGACGCAGCAAGGCGCAACAAGCGGCTGATTCACCTTAACAAAAACTGATGCGGCAACCAGCTTTTGGGGTCACCCTTTCAGCGCTTTTCTTTTACAATGCTGCCACCTTCCAGAACGGATAACTGCTTTATGAAAAACTCCCTGTTTATTGGCCTGCAATACCTGTTGCCGCAACACGCCTTATCGAGAGCCGCTGGCTGGTTGGCCAACACCTCTATTGCATGGATCAAGAATCCGTTCACTCGCTGGTTTGTCAATCGCTACGATATCGACATGAGCGAAGCAGCACAAAGCGACCCCTGCGCCTATCGCAGTTTCAACGACTTCTTTACCCGGGCTTTAAAAGACGGCGCCCGCCCTATCGACAGTGCCAACAACACCGTAGTTTTTCCTGCCGATGGTGCCATCAGTCAACTTGGCAACATACAGCACGGCAGAGTCTTTCAGGCCAAAGGGCAGGACTATTCCCTAATCGAGCTGCTCGGCGGTGACGCCGAAACGGCCAAGCCATTCCAGGACGGTAAATTCGCCACCGTCTATCTGTCCCCCAGAGATTATCATCGTGTCCACATGCCGCTGACCGGCACCTTGAAAAGCATGATTCATGTCCCAGGCGATCTGTTTTCGGTCAATGATGTCACAGCGGAAAATGTGCCGCGTCTGTTTTCTCGCAATGAAAGAGCCGTGTGCCTGTTTGACACCGAAGCAGGGCCGATGGCCGTCATTCTGGTTGGCGCCATGATTGTTGCCAGCATTGAAACTGTCTGGGCAGGACAGGTCGCACCTGTAGCCAAGACCGTCACCACCACACATTACGGCAACCAACCAGTAATCAAACTGGAAAAAGGGGAAGAAATGGGGCGCTTTAAACTCGGCTCAACCGCAATTGTGCTGTTTGGCCCAGACGCTATGAATTGGCAGAAATCCCTTGAGACTGGAAGCCCCACCCGCATGGGCGAGGCAATGGGACAATTTGTGTGATACTGAAGGAATCAAGACAGGGCGGCGGCCATCCTGCCACCGCCCTGCTCAGGGTCTTGTAGCAAAGCGTCAGGCATGACGCCTGAACAGTGATTTTAAAAAGCCTTTTTCGGACTTCATCATATAGCGATTGCGCAACTCTTCGGCATCCAGACCGTAACTGCCCGGCGCCAGATCTACCGCAATATCAATCATATCCTGACCACCAGACGCGAGCTTACCAGCGTCTATCAACGCCCTTTTTTTCTTGTCATCGACGGCAAGATCCAGAAGCCTCGGCTTTGCCAATGGCTGTTTGGTGGCATCAAGTAAAATCAGCACCTGCGGTTTAAGGCGTCGCTCCAGATTCTGCTCAACCACAACCGCCACCTCTCCGGTAGAAAGCTCTACCAGAGTGCCTGTGGGATAGAGACCAATCGCCCGGATAAACTCAACCACCAGATCTTCCTGGAACTCCTGATTGCGGCAATCGTACAAGCGTGAAACCGCTTTAGAGGGTGACAGAGCCTGTTGCCCACTGCGGCAGAACACCAGCTCGTCATAGAAGGTCACCATGCCGGCAATGCGCGCCGACACGGGGATTTTACTGCCTTTTAAACCAAGCGGAAAACCGCTGCCATTAAGCCGTTCACAGTGATTTTTGACCACGGAAACGACCTGGGGCTCCAAGGCTTCTTCCTGCTGCAAAATATCCACGCCGATGGAGACAAACCGACGATACTCCTGCTCTTGTGCATCGGAACGGGGAAATAGAGCCAACAGCTCCTGAGGCAATCTTGATTTGCCAACATCCTTCAAGAGCACACCCAGCGCCAACCGTTCCAGATTGACCTTGCTCATGCCTATATGGCGCCCAAAAATAATCGCCCAAACCGCACAGCGAACAGAATGAGCATAGGTAAACTCATCAACCATTTGCACCCGTGATAACCACGTCAGGGCATCGGGGTGACGCAGCACACTGTCAACCATGGCGCTGGCAACCCTGCGGGTCGAGCGCAGCGACACGGACTCTCCCGATTGCAGCTGATGCATAACCGAAGCCACAGCCTGATTCAGGGCACGGTGCAGTTGCTCTGCTTTTTGCAGTTCTTTATCACGGTCAACCTGCAGCGGATAGCTGTTGTGAACCACCTTCAGCGGAGTTACCTGAATGGGCTCTCCGCGAACATCACTGGAAACTGCCGAGGAATCAGTAACTCCCGGCACACTGCCGCCACCCGTCGCACCGGAGTAGACTTTCAAGGTGCTGACACCAGGAATGGCTTTGCGCTTTACATCGATATAAACGTGGCTACAGAAACGCTGCAACTGGGCAATATCATCCGCATCACGAATGTAGAACCCCTGCAGAGGAAAGGGGGTTTGAGTCCACGGGCGATCAAGGCCGGCAACATACATGCCCACCACCAGATTATTCACCTCGTACTTGACCTGCCGAACACTCATGACGACCTCGGTTTTGGTTTACTTCATGTAATTATTATAAGCGCTAGCGGAGCCTGCAAACCGTGACCGGGTGCACAAACTCCACTTTTTGACCAAAAAGACGCCAAAGTGTACAGCAGGGCTCGCTTATGCGGAACCCTGTTTTGAGCAAATCGTAACTGCAATTATTGGTGGTACTGAGCAGACAACTCGTGAACCGACTCAATAAAGGCTCCCGCATGAGCCGGATCCACTTCCGGAGTAATACCATGGCCAAGGTTAAATACATGACCTGAGCCTTTACCATAACCGGCAAGCACAGCCGCCACCTCTTCGCGGATACGCTCAGGTTTGGCATAGAGAATGGACGGATCCATATTGCCCTGCAGAGCCACCTTATCGCCGACACGAGCTCGAGCCTGAGCAATATCGGTGGTCCAATCCAGACCCAGTGCCGTGGCACCGCTGTTCGCCATGACCTCCAGCCATTGACCGCCACCCTTGGTAAACAAAATCACAGGAACCTGACGACCTTCATTCTCTTTGATCAGACCATCGATAATGCGCTGCATCGGCTTGAGTGAATATTCCTGATAAGCACTGTGACTCAACGCGCCCCCCCAGGAATCAAAAATCTGTACGGCCTGAGCACCGGCTTTGATCTGGCCATTAAGGTAAGCGGTTATGGACTCGACCAACTTGTCGATCAATAGCTGAAACACTTCCGGATCGTTATACATTAACGCCTTGGTGCGACGATAGTCCTTGGATGAACCGCCTTCCACCATATAGGTGGCCAGAGTCCAAGGGCTGCCGGTAAAGCCGATCAATGGCACGCGACCATTCAACTCACGACGAATGGTGCTCACGGCATCCAACACATAGGGCAAATCCTGCTGTGGATTAACAACCGGCAGCGCCTCAATATCAGCTGCATTGGTGACGGACTTCTTAAATTTGGGCCCCTCACCGGTCTCAAAGTACAAACCCAACCCCATGGCGTCAGGGATAGTGAGAATGTCGGAAAAAAGAATGGCCGCATCCAACGAGGGATATCGATCAAGCGGCTGCAGGGTCACTTCACAGGCCAGCTCCGGGTTGGTACACAAACCCATAAAATCACCTGCCTGAGCACGGGTAGCGCGGTACTCCGGCAGATAGCGACCCGCCTGACGCATCATCCATACGGGCGTGGCATCAACAGGTTGCTTTAACAAAGCTCGAAGAAAGCGATCGTTTTTTAATTCAGCCATTTCTTTTCTCTAATCAATATTCCAAATATGCAAAAGCCCCGCGGATGCGAGGCTCTATGCGAAGACATACTATTGTGGATCAAACTTCCAGATAATCCAAAATACCTTCAGCAGCCTGACGGCCTTCCCAGATGGCGGTAACCACCAAATCAGAACCACGCACCATATCACCACCGGCAAACACTTTCGGGTTGGAGGTCTGGAATTTATATTCCTGATGCTCTGGTGCCTCTACGCCACCCCAGCTGTTTACCGAGATATCGTGATCATTAAACCAGGGCTTTGGATCCGGATTAAAGCCAAAGGCCACCAGAATCACATCCGCCGGCAGGATCTCTTCACTGCCTGCAATAGGCTCTGGGCGACGGCGACCGTTCTCATCTGGCTCACCCAGCTTGGTGGTAATCACCTTGAGGCCTTCTACCTTGCCATCACCAACGATTTCAACCGGCTGGCGATTAAACAGGAATTCTACGCCCTCTTCTTTGGCATTGGCCACTTCGCGCACAGAACCCGGCATATTGGCTTCATCACGGCGGTAAGCACAAGTTACCGAAGCTGCCTGCTGACGAATGGAGGTACGGTTACAATCCATGGCAGTGTCACCACCACCCAGAACAACCACCTTCTTGCCCTCTACGCTGATGAAATCTTCCGGGCTCTTTTCAAAGCCGAGATTGCGATTCACGTTAGAAACTAGGAATGGCAGTGCATCGTAAACGCCGGGTAGATCTTCACCCGGGAAACCGCCTTTCATATAGGTGTAAGTACCCATGCCCATAAAGACCGCATCATAGTCATTGAGCAACTCTTCCATAGAAATGTCTTTGCCGATTTCGGTATTGAGACGGAATTCGACACCCATTTCAGTGAAAATTTCACGGCGACGGACAAGCACAGATTTTTCCAGTTTGAACTCGGGAATACCAAAGGTCAGCAGACCACCGATTTCCGGGTAGCGATCAAACACGACAGGCTTAACACCATTGCGCACCAGCACGTCGGCACAGCCCAGACCGGCAGGACCTGCGCCAATCACAGCTACTTTTTTGTCGGTCCAAACCACCTTGGACATATCCGGCTTCCAGCCCATGGCAAAAGCCGTGTCGGTAATGTACTTCTCGGCATTACCAATGGTCACCGCACCAAAACCGTCATTCAGGGTACAGGCGCCTTCACACAGGCGATCCTGCGGGCACACGCGGCCACAAACCTCTGGCAGGGTATTGGTTTGATGGCTCAGTTCTGCCGCCTCAAAAATATTGCCCTCGGAAATCAGTTTCAGCCAGTTGGGAATAAAGTTGTGTACCGGGCACTTCCACTCACAGTAGGGATTGCCGCATTCCAGACAACGGTGCGACTGGGTCTGCACCTCGGTCTTGGTAAACGGCTCATAGATCTCTACAAACTGGGTCTTACGGGACTTAATGTCTTTCTTACTGGGATCACTTCGACCCACATCCAGAAACTGAAAGTTGTTACTTAAACGCTCAGCCATTTTCTTAGCCTCTATAATTCTTTCGCTCGTTGCTCTAACTGCTGCTTAACCTGTTACTCGCCGCGTGACTTAACGCGATCAAGCAGGCTGCCGAGATCAGCGGCCTTGGGTTTTACCAGCCAGAACTTACCGATGTAATCGCGGAAGTTGTCCAGCAGCTCCTGACCCCAGGCACTGCCAGTCTCTTCAACAAACTCGGCGATCACAGTGCGCAAGTGGGTGCGGTAGCCTTCCATTGACTCACTGTTGATGCGATGAATTTCAACCAGTTCCTGGTTGTACTTGTCTACAAAGGTATTGCTGCGATCCAGCACGTAAGCGAAACCACCGGTCATACCGGCGCCGAAGTTCACTCCGGTTTCACCCAATACCGCGACCATACCGCCAGTCATGTATTCACAGCAGTGATCACCTGCACCTTCCACAACCACATGAGCACCGGAGTTACGAACACCGCAGCGCTCACCGGCATTACCCGCAGCAAATAACTTACCGCCGGTTGCACCATACAGACAGGTATTACCCATAATGCTGGTTTCATTGGTCTTGAACTCGGAACCCTGAGGTGGACGCAGGACGATCTTACCGCCGGCCATACCTTTACCCACGTAATCGTTGGCATCACCTTCAAGGTACAGGTCCAGACCACCAGCATTCCAGACACCAAAACTCTGACCCGCAATACCGGTCAGATTCAGTTTGATCGGCGCATCGTTCATGCCGTGGTTACCATGACGCTTGGCAATTTCACCGGAAATACGGGCACCAATGGAACGGTCACAGTTATTGATCTCAAAACTGAACTCGCCACCGGACTTGGCCTCAATCGCAGGCAGCACTTCGGCCACCATCTTCTCGGCAGTTTCGCCTTTGTCGAACGGCTCGTTCTTGGTCACGCCACAACGCTGAGGCTTGGTTTCCAAAAACTCATCGGTGTGAATAATACGGCTCAGATCCAGTTTGCTTTGCTTGTCGGTTGCACCATTGATCGGCTGCAGCAGATCAACGCGGCCAACTAGCTCATCCAGAGTGCGGACACCCAGACGCGCCATCCACTCACGAGCCTCTTCAGCTACAAACTTGAAGAAGTTCATGGCCATATCCACGGTGCCGATGTAGTGATCGTCACGCAGTTTATCGTTCTGGGTAGCAACACCGGTCGCACAGTTGTTCAAGTGACAGATGCGCAGGTACTTACAACCCAGTGCCACCATCGGTGCGGTACCAAAGCCGAAGCTTTCAGCACCCAACATGGCCGCCTTGATGACATCCAGACCGGACTTCAAACCACCATCAGTCTGAACGCGAACCTTATCACGCAGATCGTTGGCACGCAGGGTTTGATGAGTCTCGGACAGACCCAGCTCCCAAGGCGAACCGGCGTAGCGAATCGAGGTCAGCGGGCTCGCTGCAGTACCACCGTCGTAACCGGAGATGGTAATGAAGTCGGCATAGGCCTTGGCCACGCCCGCAGCAATGGTTCCCACACCGGGGCGGGACACCAGCTTCACAGACACCATGGCATCAGGATTGACCTGCTTAAGGTCGTAAATCAACTGCGCCAGATCTTCAATTGAGTAGATATCGTGGTGTGGCGGTGGCGAAATCAGGGTAACACCGGGCACGGAGTAACGCAGGCGCGCAATCAGATCATTGACCTTGCCGCCAGGCAGCTGACCACCCTCACCGGGCTTGGCACCCTGAGCCACTTTAATCTGCAACACTTCCGCGTTTACCAGATAGTGTGGGGTCACACCAAAACGTCCGGATGCAATCTGCTTGATCTTGGAAATTTTGTTGGTGCCAAAACGGGCTGGATCTTCACCACCCTCACCGCTATTGGAGCGACCACCCAGAGTATTCATGGCCTGGGCCAGAGCTTCGTGAGCCTCTGGTGACAGCGCGCCCAGCGACATGGCCGCAGAATCAAAGCGGGAAACAATGGCACTGACCGGCTCCACCTCATCCAGTGGAATCGCCTTGTCCGCTTCTTTAATGGCCAGCATATCGCGCAGAGTCGCGGTCGGGCGGTTGTTTACCAGCTCAGCATACTGACGCCAGGCGTTGTAATCCCCGGATTTAACCGCCTGTTGCAGGGTTTGCACCACATCGGGGTTAAAGGCGTGATACTCCTCGCCGTGAACATACTTCAGCAGACCGCCAGGATTGATATTTTTGCGTTTAACCCAGGCCGTTTTGGCCAGCGCCTTCTGATCCTTTTCCAGATCTTCGAATCCGGAACCCTGAATACGGCTATCGGTACCGGTAAAGCACAGCTCAACCACTTCGTCATTCAGACCAATAGCCTCAAACAACTGAGCACCACGATAGGAAGCAATGGTGGAAATACCCATCTTCGACAGGATCTTCATCAAGCCCTTGTTGATGCCCTTGCGATAGTTGTTGTAAGCGGTATTCACATCCAGCAACAACTCACCGGTTCTGATCAGGTCGTTGAGTACGTGATAGCTCAGGTATGGATACACCAGAGAAGCACCATAGCCAATCAGCGTCGCTACATGGTGTGAATCACGCGCAGTTGCGGTTTCCACAAGAATATTGGAATCACAACGCAGCCCCTCGCGCATCAAACGTTGATGCACCGCACCGGTAGCAAGCAGTGAATGAATAGGCAGCAGACCCGGCTGCAGCTCGTTATCAGACAATACAACAATCACAGTGCCAGCACGAACCGATTCAACCACCTTGTCACACAGGGTCTCAACGGCCTGTTTCAGACTCATGTTGGCGGGATCGTAATGAGTGCGGAAAATTTCCTTGCTGTACTCGGGCTGATCATTGGCCAGAATCGATTCAAACTTGGCTGGAGACAACACAGGAGAGCTCATCACCAGACGTTTGGCGTGCTCTTCAGATTGCTGATACAAAGACAGCTCACGACCAACGCAAGTCTCCAGAGACATCACAATCGCCTCACGCAGAGGATCAATTGGTGGGTTGGTCACCTGGGCAAATTGCTGTCGGAAATAGTCATACAACGACCGCTCCTTGGAGGACAACACCGCCATAGGCGTATCATCACCCATGGAACCGACAGCTTCCTGACCACCTTCAGCCAATGGCCGTACTACCTGATCGCGCTCCTCAAAGGAAACCTGAAACATTTTCATGTAGGTTTTCAGCTCATCTGCGTCCGCCATACCCAGAGTCGAGGACTCCAGGGTAGACTCGAGGCGCGACTGATTCTTACGCAACCACTCTTTGTAGGGGTGGGTAGACTTCAGTTGATTGTCGATATCTTCAGTGTGGTAGACCTTACCGGTCTGAGTATCGATCGACAGGATCTGGCCCGGTCCCAAGCGACCTTTAGCAACCACATCTTCCGGCTTGTAATCGTAGGTACCGATTTCAGAGGCAACGGTCATAACACCGTCTTTGGTCATCACCCATCTGGAGGGGCGCAGACCGTTTCTATCCAGAGTACAGACCGCGTAACGGCCATCGGTAATTACCAGACCAGCCGGACCATCCCAAGGCTCGATATGCATGGAGTTG
Organism: Candidatus Pelagadaptatus aseana; assembly: GCF_040362265.1. Classification (NCBI taxonomy): domain Bacteria; kingdom Pseudomonadati; phylum Pseudomonadota; class Gammaproteobacteria; order Cellvibrionales; family Cellvibrionaceae; genus Candidatus Pelagadaptatus; species Candidatus Pelagadaptatus aseana. The sequence continues at coordinate 277,083 of NZ_BAABNJ010000005.1, read as the reverse complement.
TACTCATAAAAAGCACGCACATCCGGATCAATACTCTGAACATTTTGCCAGGCAGGCGGAACCAGCATGCGTATCGCGCGATGCAGCTCCATACCGCCGGTCAGCAGAACTTCCAGCATATTATCGAGACTGGAAGAATCAGAGCCAGTGCGGTTAACCAGAGGTGTTACTTCACTCAAATCCGGCAGCAAGTCGCTCTGGAATTTGGAAGTACGGGCCACGGACCAGTTGCGGTTACCCATAACGGTATTGATTTCACCGTTGTGAGCCAGCATGCGAAATGGCTGAGCAAGAGGCCAGCGCGGCGAAGTATTGGTGGAGAAACGCTGGTGGAACACCACAATGGCGGTTTCCAGCTCTGGGTTTGCCAAATCCAGGAAGAACTTGGGCAAATCCACGGGCATCAACAGGCCTTTATAGGAAATGACGTTGGCACTCATGCTGCCAACGTAAAAGCTCTCGTCGGACTGCAGCCGAATCTCTGCCTTGCGACGCGCCATAAACAGTTTGGCGTTCAGCTGATTCTCGGACAAACCATCACAACCAATGAACAGCTGCTCAAATCGAGGCAGGGTATCCAATGCAATCGGCCCCAGACAGGCTTCGTCGGTAGGCACAGTTCGCCAACCCAGAGCTTTCAAGCCCTGAGCTTCAAGCTCTTCGGCAACCGCCGCACGAGCGGCATCAGCCAAGGCGTCGTCTTTCGACAACATAATGGAGCTGACACCGTAGTGCTCACCCAGCTCTACACCCAGATCCTGTTTGGCAGCGGCGCGCAGGAAGGCATCGGGCTTTTGCAACAGCAAACCACAACCATCACCGGTCTTACCATCTGCCGCAATACCACCTCGGTGGGTCATGCAGGTCAGGGATTCAATAGCGGTCTGTAACAATTTGTGGCTGGTCTTGCCCTCAGTCTGGGCTACCAGACCAAAACCACAATTGTCTTTAAATTCATCTACTTGATAGAGGCCTGTGCTCATAAGCGGTCTCACACTGAATGGAATTCTTTCATTAACTCTACGTCTTGTCGGCTTGATTAGATGCCCTGCAAAAAGGCTATCTCACAGACAAAAAAGCCCCTAACAATGAGGGGCCCCGGATAACGGGCGCAGCATCTTACCCGCAAAAGTCGTATTTCGCAATATCCCCGATTTTCACAAATAATAAAGAAGCAGAATTTAGAACTTAAAAGCCACAAAAATCGGCCATTTTACCTGATCTTCGACTTCACATCCTTAGCCGATCTAGGCCACGGAGAAAGCTTCTGCTGCTCTTGGGGCAAAAGTCTGATGGCTGCACGAGCCTCATCTGAGTTTTGATAGGGGCCACTCAGCACCACATACCAATCCTTGCCATTGCGACGACCTTTATAGAAATTCAGATTTTCGCTGTTTGCCTGACGTTTAATAAACGCCTCCACCGACTCAATCGAACCCGCAGCCAATACCTGTAAAAAATAGGCACTGTCAGGCTGCGCCAGAAAAAAGGCATCAACCTCAACCCCTGCGACCTCTACTTCAAGCGGAGAGGAGATCTGCCCCTCAACAACCCCTGACTCCACAACCGAAGCAGAGTCATCCTCAGCGGAGTCTGGCTCGACCGAGGGTGATTGTGCAACCCCTACGTCAAGATCAGTATTGAAACTACTCTCTGAACCGCCGTGAGAAGCTGCACCCGCATCAACGACCGACTCCAACACTTCAGGAACCGGGGCCATTTCGGTTGCAATAGTCTGCGCCTCAACCTCAGCAATCTGCTGCACAGATTTTTCTGCCACCGCTGGAGGAGCCAAGCTTGCGGTCACTTCCTCAGGCTCAACAGACACCACAGACACAGCATCTGTTACAGTCGCTCCCTCCAGCAAAGACTGCCCCTCTGAACTGTCTCGATCAAATCCATAAAACAGTAACATCAGCAAAGCGCAAACGAGCAACACCAACAACATCATATAGTGAACCGGCATACCACTTGAGCGCCTTTGGCTAAGGGTATCCGGCAATTTACGCAGGAGCGCCGCACGTGCAAAGGCATCCACTCGTCCGGGCAACCCTTTTGACTGGCGCCAAATGGTCTCGCACTCAGCAGCCGTAAAAAGCTGCTTTTCGGCACCGGCATGCTTAAGTAGAAACACTAAATACTCCTCCACCTCAGATGCACTCATGGCGGGGATCGGCAGGTCACAGACGGGCACATCGACCAGATTCAATTTGTCCAACCGCTCAACCAATGTTGAATCGGACCAAAACAGCAGTTTTATGGACGGCGCTTCCGCCTCGGCAGCCCCCTGCAGTAAGGTAACCAAAGCTGCGATCACCTTATCATCCAGTAATTCTGGATTGACCAATGAGACCACCAAATGCTCAGTCCCGGCAGAATCAAGTTGAAGTAAATGCCGCAGTTCCGCCAGAACCTGGCCTATTCCCAGAGACGCAACTGGCTGATCCGGCTCAAGACGCTCCAGAATTTGAAAGAATATCTGCGACGGGTCCGACTGAGTTGCGGCATCCAATTTAAGAAGGTTTTCTTCAGAAATCTGCCGCGACACCTGCTCCAGAACGGTTTTTCTACCCGCCCCCTCTTCAGACTCAACGACCAAGACGCCACTGCCAAACTGACAGAAATGCGCAATTTGAGAAACAATCTGCCCCCGCTGAGCACCCGTAAAAAATACCGAACGGTTGATATCCGGATCAAAGGGATCGTAGCTTAGACCCCAATGCGAGAAGTGATCCGTTAATAGCTCCGGCTCCATTGCCACCGCCATGATATCCCCCTTAAAGCCACCCCAATGCCCTGGCTAGCAAGTCGTTAAAGTTTCTTTCAGATATTGCTCGTCAAAGCTTTCAGTCACTACTGCCTTGCCCACTTCCGACAAAAGCACCAGGCGCAATTTTCCAGAAAGCACTTTTTTGTCGACAGCCATCAACTCCATAAAGTCCGCCGCCGTCATATTCTCCGGCGCCTCAACAGGTAAGCTGGCGACTTTCAGCAAGGACTTGATCCGCTCAACAGATTCCCAGGAAATCCAGCCTTGACGAGCAGACAGATCAGCCGCCATCACCATCCCAGCCGCAACCGCTTCGCCATGCAACCAAACCCCATAGCCCTGATGCGTTTCAATAGCATGCCCAAACGTGTGCCCCAAATTCAAAATAGCCCTGATGCCGCCTTCACGCTCATCTTCCGCTACCACCTGAGCCTTATTCAGACAGGAACGTTCAATGGCATACGCCAGAGCTTCAGCATCGCAGGCCAGCAATGCCGCCATGTTCTGCTCAAGCCACACCAGGAATTCGGCATCTGCAATCAGGCCATACTTAATCACTTCCGCTATGCCAGCAGACAGCTCCCGTGGAGGCAGAGACTTCAACACATTGGTATCAATAACCACCGCATTGGGCTGGTGAAAAGCGCCAATCATGTTTTTACCCAAAGGATGATTAACGCCCGTTTTCCCACCCACAGAGGAATCAACCTGAGACAGCAGTGTGGTAGGCACCTGAATAAAATCAACACCACGCTGATAACTGGCGGCAGCAAACCCCGTCATATCACCAACCACGCCTCCACCAAGGGCAATCAATGTGGTGGTGCGATTATGGCGATCCCGCAACAGTGTATCGTAGATAGTCGACAGCACATCCAGAGTCTTATTAGCCTCACCATCAGGCAAGACAACCGTACTAACCTTCAAACCGTTGGGCAAGGAGGCCAACAGAGTATCCAGATAGAGCGGAGCAACCACATCGTTGGTCACCACACAAACCTGATCCCCCTTAATATAAGGCGCAAAAGACTCCACCTGGGACAAGACGCCAGGCGCAATAAAAATAGGATAACTCCGATCGCCAAGATCAACTTCTAAAGAACGCATAACTACCCGCTAACAATTCCAGCGCACTCAACTGCGCCAGCCAAATAACAAACTACGGAGAATTCTATGGGAAACGTTGAGCAATTGCAGCCGCAATCACTATGAACCGGTCACCGCTCTCGCGATTTCCTGAGCTACTGAACGGGGACTTCGCCTGTCAGTATTCACCACAACATCGGCCACCTGATTATACAAAGGGTCACGCTCGGCAATTAACTCGCGGATTTTGGCCTCAGGATCATCAACCTGCAAGAGAGGGCGTTTTTTATCCTTGGCGGTTCTCTCAAGCAACTGTTCAGTTGAAGCCATCAAATAAAAAACCTGACCGGTAGCTGCCAGCATTTTCCGATTTTCCGGTTTCAGAACCGCACCACCACCGGTAGCCAACACCACCGGCTCACCCTCAAGAATATCCTTGATAACAGCTGTTTCGCGCTGACGAAACCCCTCTTCCCCCTCGACATCAAAAATCCAGGGAATATCGGCACCAGTTCTTTCCTCGATGACACGATCACTGTCAGTAAAGGGCAAACGCAAGAGGCCGGCAAGAAGCCGACCAATCGTAGACTTGCCAGCCCCCATGGGGCCGACAAGGATGACACTGGCTTGCATAATTATTTAATCAAACCGTCACTAAGAATCTTGGGCGTAATAAAGATCAGTAACTCACTCTTTTCTTCGTCGCGAATATCCTTGCGGAACAGGCGGCCGACATAGGGCAAATCACCTAGGAAAGGCACCTTCTGCTCGCCCTCGATAATCTCGGTCTCAAAAATACCGCCAAGCACGACAGTTTGACCATCACCCACCAGAACCTGAGTATCCAGTTCGGTCACATCAATCGCAGGAATATTACCCACCATAATGGCGCTTACAGTATCTTTGTTGATGGACACATCCATAATGATGTGATCATCAGGTGTAATCTGAGGGGTTACACGCAACTCCAAAACCGCCTCTTTAAAAGCTGTAGTAGTAGCGCCACTGGCGGAAGCTTCTTCATAAGGGATCTCGGTACCAGACTGAATGTGCGCTTCCTGCTTGTCACCCGTAATCACCTTAGGCTGAGAGACAATTTCACCTAGGCCATTTTCTTGCAGCGCACTTAGCTCAATACCCAACAACACGTTATCTGTGATGATATTCCAGGCAATAGAACCAAAAGCATCCTCAACCCCTAGATCCACCAGATTGGACGCATCAATATCGCGTTCATCATCACTGATTCCGTCACCATCGCCATCGCGGAACAGTACTTCAGGGCCATCAGCACCATCAGTACCATTGACGATACCCGCAAAAGAACCAGACACTTCCTGCTTGCCACCGCGGGTTTCAGTGTAGTAATCGCCAGACACACGAACACCCAACTCTTTCTTAAAGTCAGTGGTCGCAATCACGATACGCGCTTCAATCATCACCTGACGAATTGGGATATCAATTTGCTCAACCAGATTGCGAAACTCCATAATCTTTTCCGCGGTATCTGTCAGGATAATTGAGTTGGTACGTTCATCAACAATGGCGCTGCCGCGCTCGGACAGAATACTCTGAGTAGCATTGCCGTCTTCGTCTTCTTCGTCCTCATCAACACTAAACAGATCAAACAACTCTCGGGCATTGGCATATCGCACCCGAATATATTCGGTTTGCAGCGGCGCCAACTCTTCAAGCTGCTTTTTGGTTTCAATTTCTTGTCGCTCACGCTCAGCAATTTCAGCAGCCGGGGCCACCATCAAAACATTACCCACCTGACGCTTATCCAGTCCTTTGGTTTTCAATACCAGTTCCAGAGCCTGATCCCAGGGAACATTATCCAAACGCAAAGTAATACTACCGGTCACCGTATCACTGGCCACCAGATTCAGCTCGGTAAAGTCAGCAATCAACTGCAACACTGAACGGACTTCAATATTTTGAAAATTCAATGACAGCTTTTCACCCACATAGGAGAACTTAGATTTACGCTGTTGAACCTCCTCTTCGGTCATTGGCTTAATACTGACCACATACTGATTATCAGCCTGATAGGCGAGGTAGTCGTAGTCACCGTATGACTTGATTTCAAAGACCGCTTTGGAGCCATCCTGATCGGCGCGAATCATATTCACAGGCGTAGCAAAATCCACTACATCAAGATTGCGACGCAGTTTCTCAGGCAATTCAACGCCATCAAAGGAAACCACAACATTATCGCCGCGCTTTTCGACATCAACATCCACGGTCGGATTGGTCAAACCGATAAGTATTTTACCCTCACCTTCTTCACCACGACGAAAATCGACATTATCAATAGCCGCAGCACCAGCCACCGAAGCACCAGATGATGCTGACTGCACTGAAGGCGCACTAGCCGTCACTGCAGCAGCACCAACAACCGACGAACCAACTTCTACGACCAAACTATTGCCATCAGTACGCATTACATAAGGATCAAGCTCCAGCAAATTCAGGACCAGACGGGTCCGGCCACCAGAACTCAGAATCACCGCCGACCGGGCATTCTCGAACGACAGAGGGTATTTCTTTTCGGGCAGCGCGTTATCAACTGCTGGAAAATCCAAAACGATGCGCGCGGGCTGCTCAATGGTATATCCAGCCGGCTCAGCGGGCAGAGAATCAAAGTCCAGACGTATTTCAAAACGATCACCGGGCAATTCGGCAAAACCGATATCTTGAAGCACACTCGCATGCAGGCCGCCACTGACAACGGAGAACAAAAAGCCCGCCGCTATGACTGCGCTGGTTTTCAGCGTTTTTAGAGGTTGCAGACTCAACATGGTGCTATTCCTTTTCTACAATTTGCATGGACTTGGGCCTTTCCACCCAGCCGTTTTTGCCATCAGAGACAATTTCAATTAGATCAACACTGATTTTCGAGGTGGACACAATACGGCCGTGGTTGCGACCCATAAAATTGCCCTCTTTAACCCGGTGGATACCGCCTTCACCATCATCAATCAGAGCCCACAAAATACCCGAGCGTTCCAGAGTGCCGACCATGGCAAGACTCGCCAGATTGAACTCTTCCAAATATTCACGCTCACGATTTAAATCTGGCTCTACATTTTCACCCGTCTGAAAAATCAATTCCTGCTGTTCATAGACAGGCTGATCAAACGGGCTACGTAATGTCATGGCCCCGTATGAAAAACTCTTATAGGGCACAAAAGGGGGTAATGGCTTGATCTGGCCAACCGGACGGCGTTTGGTTTCTTCGATATAGTCCACCAAATCCTGATGTTTGCCACCGCCACCACAACCAGCAAGCAATGAACCCAGAAGCAGGAGCGCCAGAAGCTTTAGATTACAACTATGCATCATTCATCTCCCTCTTCTTCCTGACTTTTATAGCGATAGGTTTTTGCCAGAATTGTCATATCCAACAACCCGTCACTTTCTTCAGAGGCTTTAATGTCGTAATCGTGCAGAGTCACAATTCGAGGCATACCTGCCACCCCGCTCACGAAGGACCCCATATCGTGATAAGTACCAGTAACATTAATCGAGATGGGCAACTCGATATAAAACTCTGCGGTCACCTCGGGGCGCAAATCAATACTCTTGATGATCAGGCCACTTTCCGACCCCTTCTCATCAATATCCTCTAGCAAGCCTGGCACCTCTGTATCACTGGGTAACTGAGCCACCAGAGCACCAAAGGATTTCTCCATTTCTTTCATCTGCTCTCGATAAGCATCGAGGTTAGCCGCCTGAAACGCACGCCCCCGGAACGATTCTTTCAAGGTTCGCTCTTCTTTGACAATGCGATCGAGTTTCGCAGTAAGATCTTTCACAAAGAAAAAATACCCTGCGGCAATAATTGCCGCAGCAAGAGCAACACTCACAGCAATTTTTGCTGCAACAGGCCACACACCCATCCGGGACCAATCGATATCATTGATGTCGAAGTCGTTGAGCTGGTCAATTACATCTTGCAAGGCCATTACTCATCCTCCTCATCAATCATGTCCTTTGGCTTACTGGGCACGATCGTCAACTCGAACTGACTGGCCTGCTCACCAAGCTCAGGCGCAGCCTTGACCGAACTCAAATTAGGAGAAGCAAACCATTCTGACGCATCAACATTACGCATCAGTGCAGACACACGAACATTGGACTCGGTTACACCGCTCATTTTGATGCTGCCACCCTCTCTGACCAAGTCAGTCAGATAGACGCCTTCTGGCATAGAACGCACCAGTTCATCGAAATAACGAACAATTACCGGTCGCTCACCCTGCAGCCCCTGAATAACTTTCATCCGCTCAATCAACTGTCGCCGCCTCTCTTTCAGCTCTTTGATTTCGGCAACTTTCTTATCGAGCAAGGCTATTTCCTTCTCGAGCAACTGGTTGCGCGCCTGCTGATCGGCAATTTGGCCATTGATGGTATTAATCCAAAGGTAAGCAGCCAGTGCAGCAATAATGCCCACACCAACCAGAACCGTTATAAATTCCTGCTGTTTCTCTTTGCGATATTCATCGCGCCATGGAAGGAGGTTAATCTTAGCCATCAGTCAAAACTCCTCATGGCCAGGCCAGTAGCAATCATCAGGGACGGCGCATCATTAGCCAAAGCAGTAGCATTCACCCGAGAGGAGACAGACATATTGGAAAAGGGATTGGCTACCGTAGCCTGAGTCCCCAATCGAGATTCAATCAATTCGCAGAGGCCCTCCAGTGAGGCCACACCTCCAGCCAGCACAATATGATCTACGTCATTATATTGACTGGAAGAAAAGAAGAATTGCAGCGACCGAGTCACTTGCTGCACCACCACATCCTTAAAGGGCTCAAGCACCTCAGCCTCATAGTCATCGGGGAGACCACCCTGCTTCTTGGCCAGCCCCGCCTCTTCCATGGATAAACCGTAGCGACGCTGGATTTCCTCAGTCAACTGCTTGCCACCGAACAACTGCTCACGCATATAGACAGTTTTACCGCCCACCAACACGCTCAACGTGGTCATGGTTGCACCGATATCAACAACCGCAACCACCTGATCCTGCTGATCTTCAAACTGCTCAGCAATCAGACTGAAGGCCCGCTCCATGGTATAGGCTTCAACATCGACGACTTTTGGCGTCAGGCCACCCTGCTCCAAAGCACCCACACGCAAATCAACGTTTTCTCGACGGCAGGCTGCTAACAGAACATCGACCTGTTCAGGGTTATTTTCGGACTCCCCCTGAACCTCGAAGTCAATCGCCACTTCTTCCAGCGGGTAAGGAATGTATTGATCCGCCTCCAGAGAAATCTGGGTCTCGAGGGCATCGTCACTCAAGCCCGAAGGCATTTCGATGACCTTGGTAATCACCGCAGAACCCGCCACAGCCACCGCTGCGTCTTTTACCTTGGATTTGGATAATTGATAAGCACCCGCAATGGCTTCACCCACAGCGTCCGCTTCATTGATATTTTTTTCGACAACAGCATTCGGGGGTAAGGCTTTTACCGCACAACTTTCAACGCGATAGCGGTCTCCCTGTCGGCTGAGCTCGAGCAATTTGACCGAAGTGGAACTGATATCAAGTCCCAGCATCGGCTTGGATTTACGCTCCAAGAACCCCAAAATTCCCATTTCTTTTTCTATTTCCGTAACTTAGGTGCACTTCATGTTATAGCACTTTAACTAAAACCTGCAACTTGCAGCCCGTATGTAAACACAAAAAAAAACCTTATACTGTGAACCAGTTTTAGCCTGTGGCTCGTAAGCCATTAATTCAAAAGAAAAAATGACCTTGAAAACCCCAATTATCCGAATCCTGGCCTGGCTCACCCTCACCGCCATTTTTGGCGGCATAGCGGCCATGGCCAGCATCTACCTGTATCTCAGCCCCAAGCTCCCGCCTGTGGAATCATTGCGGCAAACTAAATTACAGACCCCTTTGCGCGTATTTTCCAGTGAGGGCTACCTTATTGGTGAATTTGGCGAAAAAAGACGCCGACCCATTGATTTTGAGAGTGCACCCGAAGACTTTATTAACGCCCTGCTGGCTGCGGAAGACGACGGTTTCTATCAACACAGCGGCGTTGACATTGCCGGACTGCTCAGAGCCGCCTCACAGCTTGTCACCTCCGGCCAGATACAGACAGGCGGCAGCACCATCACCATGCAGGTGGCGCGCAATTTTTTCCTGAGCCGCAAGCAGACATTTACCCGAAAATTCAATGAAATCCTGCTGGCGCTGCAAATTGAATCCGAGCTCAGCAAGGAGGAAATCCTCGAGCTCTACATAAACAAGATCTACCTCGGCAATCGCGCCTACGGCATTCAGTCCGCTGCCAAGGTCTACTACGGTAAAGACATCCGCGAACTCGACTTGGCCCAGCTGGCCATGATTGCCGGCTTGCCCAAAGCCCCGTCCACCTTCAACCCGATTGTGAATCCCGAGCGCGCACTGATTCGCCGCAACTGGATTTTGGGGCGCATGCTGTCACTGGGGATGATTGACGCCAGCCAGCACAACGACGCAGTAAAAGCCCCAGTCACTGCCAGCTTTCATGGCACCAAGTTTGATTTTAACGCTCCCTACATAGCCGAAATGGCCCGCCAGAAAGCCATTCAGTTGCTCGGAGAAGCAGCCTACACCGATGGCTATAAAGTCTTCACCAGCATCGATGCCAAGCTTCAGCAAACTGCCCAGACTGCAGTCATCAATGGCCTGCTGACCTACGACCAGCGTCACGGTTATCGCGGCCCCGAAGCCCAACTGCCTGAGCCACCTGCGATTGAATCGCCCGCCCCTGAAACTCAGACAATCAATGAGACGTCATTGCCTGCGGCCTTCCCACCAGATTGGCTGAAGACACTGCAGCGCACCCCCACTCTCGGCACTCTCACACCAGCCGTCGTGCTGACAACAACTGAAAAAACCGCCAGCGTACTGATGGCCGACGCAACCATTGTGGAACTGCAATGGGAAGACGGCTTCAACAGTGCACGCCCCTATATTGATGAGAACACGCGCGGGTCCGCACCCAAGACCATAACCGATGTGGTCGCCCGCGGAGACCTGATCCGCCTCGATACAAACGAAGACGGACGTTGGCAACTGTCCCAGATCCCAGCAGCTCAGGCCGCTCTGGTGGCAATCAACCCCAATAACGGCCAGATAAAATCACTGGTTGGCGGCTTTGACTTTCAACAGAGCCACTTTAACCGGGCCACTCAGGCCGAACGTCAACCGGGCTCGAACTTCAAGCCTTTCATTTACACCGCAGCTCTGGAGCACGGCTTCACCCCAGCCACCATCATCAACGATGCACCCATTGTGTTTAATGATGCCTCTCTGGAAGGCACCTGGCGCCCGGAAAATGCCAGCGGAAAATTCTTTGGTCCCACCCGCCTGCGTCAGGCTCTGTTCAAATCACGCAATCTGGTATCCATTCGGGTGCTGCGCAGCACCGGCATTCAGCCAACCATTGCCGGCATGGACCGGTTTGGCTTTGACGCCTCGCAACTGCCCAAAGACCTCTCCCTGGCGCTTGGCAGCCACGCCATGACGCCACTGAAAGTTGCCAGCGCTTACACCGTATTCGCCAACGGTGGCTATCAGATTGAACCCTATCTGGTAGAGCGCATAGTAACTAACGATGACAGCATCATTTATCAGGCCAACCCCTTACTAGTATGCAAAGAATGTGAAGAGGAAACCGCAATAGCAGCGGAGGAGAGCGACCCGAGTCTGTCGGATCTTGAAGCCGCTCTGGCCGCAGAATTCAACAGCGATGAGCAACAGCCTTCCGAGCCAGACCAGCCCCGCATCGCGCCACGAGTCATTGCCCCACAGGTTGCCTATCTCATCGATGACATGCTGCGCGACGTCATCAAGAAAGGCACAGGGCGTAAGGCCAAGCAGCTGGGACGCAATGATCTTGCCGGAAAGACCGGCACCACCAACGGCCCCAAGGATGCCTGGTTCTCAGGCTACAGCTCTCACATGGTAACCACCACCTGGCTCGGCTTTGATGAAAACTACAACCTCGGACGCCGCGAATACGGTGGCACCTCGGCACTGCCCATCTGGATTGAATATATGCGCGAAGCCCTCGCTGGAAAGCCGGAAGCAACCCGCGAACTCCCGGAAGGACTGATCAGCGTCCGCATTGATCCCGCCACCGGCAAGCGGGCCCACCCCAACACCCCCGATGCCATTTTCGAAACATTCCGCCTGGAAAATGTGCCGGAGTTTACGCAACAGCGAATAGAAATCGACAACCAACCGGCTGATGAAGCCCTGCCGGAAGACCTGTTTTAAATATCAAGACCGCCGAATTTGTTCCCTACAAATTTTCGGCATACACCCCGTCCATGGGGATAAAAAAATACCCGCACTTGGCGGGTATTTTTTGTTTTGGCTTGGTTCAGATGTCAGCCACAGAAACCAAAGGGTAATGCGCCGGATAAGGCAGCTTCGCTACACCGGTATCCACCGCTGCCTGAGCCACCGCCGCCGCAACAGCACCGAGCAAGCGCGGATCAGTGGGCTTGGGCAAAATATATTCACGACCAAAAGACAACTCCACACCGCCGTACCCTTCAATCACCTCGGCCGGCGCCTCTTCCTTGGCGAGATCCTTAATGGCGTTCACAGCAGCCAGCTTCATTTCCTGATTGATCGCGGTGGCGCGAACATCAAGAGTGCCGCGGAACAAAAACGGGAAACACAGAACGTTATTCACTTGATTGGGATAATCCGAGCGGCCTGTCGCCATAATCAGATCATCGCGGGTGGCATTTGCCAGCACAGGATTGATTTCCGGGTCCGGATTGGAGCAGGCAAAAACAACCGGTTTGGCAGCCATAGTTTGCAACTGCTCGGCACTCAACAGATTGGGGCCGGACAAACCAAGGAACGCATCCGCACCATCGATGGCATCGCTCAAGGTACGCGCATCGGTGGCGTTGGCAAACTCTTCTTTGTGAGGTGTCAAATGATCGCGCCCGGCATAGATCACCCCTTTACTGTCCAGCATGGTGATATTTTCACGCTTGACCCCGGCACCGATCAACAAAGTACAGCAAGCATGCGCCGCCGCTCCGGCACCCAGACACACGATACGGGCGTCTTCGATGACCTTACCCTGGATTTCCAGCGCATTGAGCATTCCCGCTACGGTAACAATGGCAGTACCATGCTGGTCATCATGAAAGATCGGCACCTGACAGCGCTCAATCAATGCATTTTCAATCTCAAAGCACTCTGGCGCCTTAATGTCTTCCAGATTGATGCCACCCCAAGTGTCAGCAATGCGTTCCACAGTATCAATAAAAGCCGCAGGATTTTCCGCGTCCACTTCCACATCCACTGAATCGATACCAGCAAAGCGCTTAAACAGCAGGCTCTTACCTTCCATCACCGGCTTACTGGCCAGAGGCCCCAGATTACCCAAGCCCAAAATAGCACTACCGTCCGTGATGACCGCCACCATATTGCCTTTGGCGGTGTACTTGAAAGCATTTTCGGCGTCACGGGCAATTTCCCGGACCGGCTCTGCCACACCCGGACTGTAGGCCAGGGACAAATCTTCCTGGGTCTCAGCAGCGGTGGTCAGCTCGACGCCCAGCTTTCCCGGCTTGGGAAACGCATGGTAATCAAGAGCAGCTTTCTTGAATTCTTCAGACATGGTAAGTACTACCTAACTTTTTGGTTCGGGCGGGTCAATACAGAAAAGCCCTAACCCGGGTACGGAAAAAATGGGGCTGAAGGATACCGAACCAAAGCCCACCTCTCAAGCACTGTTTGACCAAGACGCCCAGAATTGCGCCACCATCAACCCAATCGGGTCAGTTCAGGGTGCCAGATCAATGGCCTGGCGGCTGGAAACAGTCATCAGAAATGCTTTAAAGCCTTTTTGACGCTGACCCGGGCTCAGCTGCCGTTGCACCAACCAACCCCTGACCCTGAGCTCGCGCCCAAGCCAGCGATCAGTATCTGCCGCAATATCTGGCGACAACCGCAACACCAGATGATCATCCAGCTCAACATAACTGTGACGTCCGGAGCGGCCCGCATCCACTCGGGTTATCTTGCCATGCAGCAACTGAAACCCGAGTGCCTCTGAAGACACGTCTCGAGCCCGTGTTGATCGCCAGGCCTCGCCTGCCCACAACCCTGCCTGACGCATCTGAGCGCCCCGCTCAAGAGACTTCATACACGCCACATGACCAACATCCGGCGCTTTCGCCACCCACATAGCAGCCCCTCGATCCACCAGCACAGAACCCAGACTAATGCCCCGATGATCCAGCAAATAACCCAGCTGCCGACCATGACGATCCTGATCACGATGTCCCGACAACAACCGCCATTGTCCATGAGCCAAGCTATCCACCACCAACTCTTTGGTTTCAGCCGCAAACAACTGAGCTGGACGACCATCGCGCGCCAATTCAGGGGTATTGATACCCAGCAGGCGCAGACGACGACCGTCCGCTAAGCGCACCGTATCGCCGTCGTAGACATGGGCAACCCGAACAACGGGTAAGTCCCCGAGCGGCCCGAGCCATCGACAGCCATGCTCCAGCTTTTGCCAATCCAGAGCATGGTCTGCACAAACCACAGGCGAAAAAAAAGCGCCGAGGAGAAAACTCCGCAGCGCTTTTTGCAAAAAGCGTTTGCTCAGCAACGGCTTATTTGCCGCCGATACGGCTGCCGAAACGCTTCTTGAAGCGATCAACACGACCACCGGTGGTGGCTTGCTTCTGCTTACCAGTGTAGAAAGGGTGGCACGCAGAACATACGTCCAGGTGAATAGCCTTGGCCATGGTAGAGCCAGTTTCGATAACGTTGCCACAGCTGCAAGTAGCAGTCATGGTGCCGTAATTAGGGTGGATATCAGCTTTCATTTTAAGTCGCCTTCAGTTTGTATTGTGTACCGCCACCCGATCTTGTGTCGGGCACCGCACACCGGTTAATCTAGCGCTCCAGAACACCACCAACGGCCGTGTCCCAAAATTAAGACGGGGCATACTACCAGAAACTTCCCCCAACGCAAGTAATTGCGCACTTTTCAACTGATTTGCAGCCATTACAGCCAGGAACCCAACCCTCGACAACCATGTCCGCGCCCGAATTTATTCAAGTCGCTCTGCCAACGCCGCTGCGACGCACCTTTGATTATCGATTACCCTGCGATGACATTGCCACTGCGGCAAGCTTTTCACAGCAGCTTCCCGGGCGCAGGGTCGCGGTAGAATTCGGACGTCAAACACTGACCGGCATCATCGTATCGGTCAGCAACAATAGCCAATACCCTGCTGAGAAGGTCAAACCGGCACTGCAGATCCTCGACGACTCACCACTGCTGGACAAGAACAGTCTCGACTTCTATCACTGGGCTGCCAATTATTACCTGCACCCACTGGGTGAAGTCATCAGCGCCGCCCTGCCAGCAGCTCTGCGTCAGGGCGAGAGCGCAAACCTGCAAGCCAGCAACCACTGGCAACTGACCAAAACCGGGCAACAGCCCGCGGAAACCCATCTCAAACGCGCCCCAAAGCAGGCTCAGTTACTCGGTCAACTGCAAACACTACAGCACTGGAGTGACACGGAGCTGCGCCAACTGGCCATCCCGCCCGGGAAACTCAAACCCCTGCTGGAAAAGTCGCTGATCAGCCATCAGCTGCGCCACCCAAGTCAGGATCACGACCGTCCACTGCTGGCCCAACAACCGCTGACTCTGAACCCGGAACAGCAAGCCACCACGGATGCCATCGCCTGCACCGGCTTTAACGCACACCTGATTTTTGGCGCCACCGGCAGTGGCAAGACCGAAGTCTACCTGCAGGTACTGGAAAAAATTCTCACCGAAGGCAAACAGGCCCTGATACTGATTCCCGAAATTGGCCTGACACCGCAAACCATACAGCGTTTCCAAAACCGCTTTAACCGCACTATTGCGGTGATGCACTCCAACCTCAACGACACGGAGCGCAAACAAGCCTGGCTGATGGCAGCTAAAGGCATCGCCGACATTGTCATTGGCACCCGCTCGGCTGTTTTCACCCCCATGCCACGGCTGGGCGTGATCATGATCGATGAGGAGCACGACCCATCCTTCAAACAACAGGATGGCTTTCGCTACCATGCCCGGGATCTGGCCACCGTCAGAGCCCAGCGCGCACAGATCCCATTACTTCTGGGCAGCGCCACCCCCGCACTGGAATCGCTGCACAACGCTCGACAGGGGCGTTATCAACTGGCTCGCCTGACCCAGCGAGCCGGTGAGGCTAGCGCACCGGAAACCCAGATTATTGACCTGCGTGGCCAGGCTCTGCATAACGGCTTTTCACAGCAGCTGATCCAGCAACTGCAAAACACAACCGACGCTGGCGAGCAGGCTCTGGTATTCCTCAACCGGCGCGGTTATTCACCGGTCATGCTCTGTCACCACTGCGGCTGGCAGGCACAGTGTCCCCGCTGCGAAACCCGCTTGACCGTTCACCAACAACCTCCCCATCTGCATTGCCATCATTGCGACTATCAGCGCCCTGTCGCCCGACAATGCCCTGAATGCAACAGTCACGAACTTCACTACGTCGGCCAGGGCACCGAGCGCACCGAGCAGACCCTGCAACAATTGTTTCCCGACACTCCCGTGATTCGCGTCGATCGAGACTCAACCCGGCGTAAAAATGGCATGAGTGAGATTCTGCAGGACATTCAAACCGGCAACCCCTGTATTCTGGTAGGCACCCAGATGCTGGCCAAGGGGCATCACTTTCCCGATGTCACTCTGGTGGCGATCCTCGATGCCGATTCAGGGCTGTTCAGCACCGACTTTCGAGGCATAGAACGTTTCGGGCAATTGCTGCTTCAGGTTTCCGGGCGCGCCGGCAGGGCCGAAAAACCTGGCAAGGTACTGATTCAAACCCACCTCAGTGATCACCCACTGCTCAACCTGTTATTGCGACAGGGTTATGACCACTTTTCCCGAGAGATCCAGCGCGAAAGGCAGCTGGCCAAGTTGCCGCCATACCGGGCCATGGCCCTGCTGCGAAGCGAATCCAAGCGCGCCGACAATGCTCATCAACTGCTGTTGAGCGCCCGCCAATTCCTCGAACCTCTGGCCGGCCAAACCCCTGCCGTCACCCTGCTTGGCCCCCTGCCAGCCCCCATGGAAAAGCGCAACGACCGCTATCGCTTCCAGCTGCAACTGAGTTGCGATGACCGCAAAACCCGTCACTACCTATGCACTCAATTGCTGGAACACCTGGAGCATCAAACTCTGGCCCGCCGAGTGCGCTGGTCGCTGGACATCGATCCGCAGGAATTGAGTTGACGAAACTCGGCGCCACCGAATTGGAGTTAACAGGGGTCAACAGGTCGCGTACAATCCCCGACTTGCAATTGAAGACCATCGGACTCAGCACCTACGCGATCAAACCATGACCAAAGACTTTGCCAAAAAAAGTCGCGATACCGGCAACCGCAATACTCGCAACAGCAACCGCAAACCTGCCCCGCAACCGTCTCGTGTTCCCGGCTGGGTTTGGCTGTTCACCGGTGCGATCCTGGGCGCGTTTATCATGTTTTTGATGTACCTCTCTGGACTGGCCCCACAGCCAATCGAAAACACGCCAAGCAAAAACAGCAACAACACGGAGGCGGCATCGGGTAAGGATATGCCCAAACCCCGTTTCGACTTCTACAAAATGCTGAAAGAATCGGAAGTACCGGTAACCACCCCATCTACCCGACCCGATACTCAAAAGCCAACGGCGGCCACACCGGATAAGGAATACATTCTGCAAGCGGGCTCATTCCGCTCCGCCAGCGACGCCGATCGACTGCGCGCCGAATTGATCATGATGAATCTGGACGCTTATATTGAAACCAGCAAAATTCGTGACGACGAAATTTGGCATAGAGTCCTGACCGGACCCTACGACAGCCGCTCGAAAATGGCCAAAGCCCGAGGCATTCTGGTTTCCAATGACATTTCTCCGCTGCTGCTGACCCGGGCCAAATCGAACTAAACAGAAAGTCCGGCAGCAGCCTTGAAACCCCCGAAAACACCCCCATCTTTGGCTCTAACCCCTATTCACTGAGCAAGGATTTACCGTGGAACAATATCGAGGCACCACCATTTTGTCCGTGCGCCGTAACGGCAAAGTAGTTATTGGCGGCGACGGCCAGGTCTCCATGGGCAACACCGTAATGAAAGGCAATGCCCGCAAGGTCAGACGCCTCTACAACGACAAAGTACTGGCCGGTTTTGCCGGTGGCACGGCCGACGCCTTTACCCTGTTTGAGCGCTTCGAAGCCAAACTGGAAGCCCACAACGGCCAACTGGTACGCGCAGCCGTAGAACTGGCCAAAGACTGGCGCACCGATCGCGCCCTGCGTCGTCTGGAAGCGCTGCTGGCGGTCGCCAATGAGGAAGCCTCACTAATCATCACCGGCAACGGCGATGTGATTCAGCCGGAACAAGACATTATCGCCATTGGCTCGGGCGGCCCCTTTGCCCAATCCGCGGCCCGCGCCCTGTTTGAGAATACAGAAATGGAAGCCCAGGACATCGTTGCCAAAGGTCTGGGCATCGCCGGCGACATCTGCGTCTACACCAATCACAATCACATTATTGAAGAACTGGATTACGGCACCGACTGACCCCTCGAGCAACACCGCAGTCGACTCAATCAAGCCACCAGCACAGTTGGAAACCAAATCATCATGTCCAATATGACACCCCGCGAAATCGTACACGAACTCGACCGCCACATTGTCGGCCAGAGCGACGCCAAACGCGCCGTTGCCATTGCCCTGCGCAATCGCTGGCGCCGCATGCAACTGGAAGAAAACCTGCGCGCCGAAGTTACCCCGAAAAACATTTTGATGATCGGCCCCACCGGTGTCGGCAAAACCGAAATCGCCCGCCGTCTGGCGAAGCTGGCGAATGCCCCCTTTATGAAAGTGGAAGCCACCAAGTTTACTGAAGTGGGTTATGTTGGCCGCGACGTAGAATCCATCATCCGCGATCTGGTGGACATGTCGATCAAACTGCATCGCGAACAGGAAATGAAAAAGGTCGAGCATCGCGCCGCCGATGCCGCCGAAGAGCGCATTCTCGACGCCTTGCTGCCTCCGGCCCGTGGTGCTGATGGCTCCAGTGAACCCTCCGACTCCAGCACCCGCCAACTGTTCCGCAAAAAGCTGCGCGAGGGCGATCTGGACGACAAAGAAATCGAAATGGATCTGGCCGCTCCCACCATGGGGGTCGAAATCATGGCGCCTCCCGGCATGGAAGACATGACCAACCAGCTACAGAACATGTTCTCCTCGCTGGGTTCGGCCAAAACCAAAAAAACCAAACTGACGGTGAAACAGGCCCTGAAACAGGCCCGCGATGAAGAAGCCGCCAAGCTGGTCAATGAGGAAGAAATCAAAGCCGCCGCCATCAAGGCTGCCGAGGAAAACGGCATCGTCTTTATCGATGAAATCGACAAGGTTGCCAAGCGCAACGAAGGCAGCGGTGCCGACGTATCCCGTGAAGGCGTGCAGCGCGATCTGCTGCCGCTAATCGAAGGCTGCACCGTAAGCACCAAGCACGGCATGATCAAAACCGATCACATTTTGTTTATTGCCTCTGGCGCTTTCCATCTGGCCAAGCCTTCCGACCTGATTCCCGAACTGCAAGGTCGCCTGCCCATCCGCGTCGAACTGGAAGCCCTTACCCCGGAAGACTTCGAGCGCATCCTCACCGAGCCCAACGCCTCACTGACCGAACAACAAGTGGCACTGATGAAGACCGAAGGCACCGAGCTGAGCTTCAGCAAAGACGGCATCCGTCGCATTGCCGAGACCGCCTACGAAGTCAACGAGCGCACCGAGAACATTGGTGCCCGTCGCCTGCATACCGTGATGGAGCGCCTGCTGGAAGACATTTCCTTTGACGCCGGCAACGAAACCATCGAAATCGACGCCGCTTATGTCGACAAGCATCTGGGCGAACTGGCCAGCAACGAAGACCTCAGCCGCTACATTCTGTAACCGAGTCAAGCCATGACAGACACACCCGCGCCCAGCAAGATTCTGCTGCACAAGAAAAGCAAAATCCTGGAACTGCAATTCGGCACCGACAGCTACGAGCTCGACGCCGAATTCCTGCGGGTGCACTCTCCGTCCGCCGAAGTGCAGGGCCATGGCCCCGGTCAGGCCATTCTGCAATTCGGCAAAGCCATGGTCGCCATCGACAAGCTCGAGCCCACCGGCCACTATGGCATTCGCATCTACTTTGACGACGGGCACGACACGGGCATCTACAGCTGGGAGTATCTGCTGCATCTGGCCCGCAACCGCGAACAACTGGATCAGGCATACGAAAGCGCGCTGCACCGTGAGGGCAAGTCCAGACTGCCGCAGGCACAAGTCCTGCAATTTTCTCCCCCCTCCTGAGGCCCTGAGACTTAAAGCTTTCCCGAGAAAAGCCGCTAAACTGGCTATACTGTCTGCGGAGTAACACTCAGGAAAACTCTGGATGCCCAACCCCCTACCAAAAGATCAATACCTGTTTGCCAAGCTCGACACCGAGTTTCGCTTTGTCTACGTCAACCGCTTTTTTGCATTACTTTTTGGCGCGACCAGTCAACGCTTTACCGGCAAGCCCCTGCTCAATGACAACAACGCAGTTCGCCCGTTCTACATCTATGAAAGAGCCATTGACGAAGTCAAAAATCGGGGGTTTGCCACCTGCATAGTGCCGCATAAAGGCAGCCAAGGTCAGATCCTCTGGGGCTGTGTTGATCTCAGCCGGCGCTTTGGCGCCAGCGCCAATAGCGGCATGATCGGTTATGAGTTTGTCTCCTACCCGGCCTCACAAGCGGCCATCGACTTTTTTGATCCCATCTATCAGGAGCTGGCCCGTCTGGAACAGAGCAACCCAAGCGATCCCAGCTGCGCCCTGCACTATTTTGAAGAATCCATCGCCGCCACCGGAAAGCCTCACGATGAACTGGTCCATACTCTACAAAACGCATAGCCGCCAAATCAGCATTGCGCTGGTCACACTGCTGGCAATCTACGCGCAAATACGACTGCACTGGGACTGGGGCATTCTGGCACTGGCCATCATCCTGATCACCCAGCTGGTCTATGCCAACAAGCGCGCTCATAACATCGAAGATGTGCGTGAAGATATTGCCCAGCTTATCCACAAAATGGGCCAGGGGGATCTCGACAATCGCCTCCAGAAAGTCAGCCAGCAGGCCATTATTGAATCGCTCAACGCCTCTCTGGACCAGATTGAAATCACCTTCAAGGAGATCAACAAGGTGTTCGCCGCCGCCCTTCACGGCGAAATCCATCGCAAGCCCCTGCCGAAAAACTTTCAGGGCACCTTCGGCCGGGTACTTCAAAGAGTGGGAGAAACCGCGCACAAGGTGGCCGAAGGTGTGTTGCGCACCAAGCGCGACAAAATTACCGCCGACATTTCCGACCTCAGAACCGAGCGCCTGCTGACCCTGCTGCGAGCCAACCAGAAAGACCTGCGTTTTGTCACCAATGAGCTCGACAGCGTAGAAGCCGACACCCAGGAAGTGGTCTCCACGGCCTCCACCGGACGCCAGACAGCGCGAGAGGTGCTGCAACAGCTGGACGATCTGGAGCAGACTCTGGCCGCCATGGACAAGGACTCCAACACCCTCAACCAGCAGAGTCAGTCCATTGGTGAAATGGTCAACATGATCAGCCAGATTGCCGACCAGACCAACCTGCTGGCACTGAATGCCGCCATCGAGGCGGCGCGAGCCGGAGAGGCCGGCCGGGGATTTGCCGTAGTGGCCGACGAGGTGCGCAGCCTGGCAGAAAACACCAAGGGAGTGACCATCAAAATTGGCCAGGCCATGAGCCAGATCGCCAGCTCGGCCGGCTCCGTGGTTGAAGGCACAGCCCAAATGAATCAGGCCGCCCAGAACTTCTCAACCTCTTCACGCCAGTTTGCCGATAACTTTGAGAGCTTTGCCGACATTTCAGGCAAAATTTATCAGCGAGTCAGTTACGCCAAGATGCTCAACCGCTTTAATCTGATGAAACAGGATCTGATCATCTACCTGCAGAACGGCTATCGCCTGCTCGACGCCGGCCCGGATTGCGAAGAAGCCAAGGCCCTGCAAGTTCCGGTTGAGCAGACTGAGTTAGGGCTCTGGCTGAGCACCGACGGTCAAGAGGCCTATGGCCATCTGCCCTCCTTCAAGAACATTGAAGGCCCATACCATGCCATCCACCAGCGCTTTATGGACCTGATTGATCTGATCCGTGACCCCGACTGGCAACAGCACGAACACGCCCTGCTGGAAATGCTGGAACACTTTACCCAAGTTGAAAATCTGAGCGGCGAATTTGTCTCTAAGGTGGACGCCCTGATCGAGGAAAAAAACCGCTTTGAAGGCGTGCAAAGCAATGCACAGGTGGTTGAGTCTGACATTGAGTTATTTTAACCCCATAGATAATCTGACCCGCTGGTATTAGCGGCGGGTACGGGTACAATAACCGCCTCACAATTCAGGCGGTTACCCATGAACGACGATTCCAAAACCAATCAGCAATCCACCACCCATTTCGGCTTCCAGCAAGTTGCTGTTGAAGATAAAGCCGACAAGGTTGCCGACGTCTTCCACTCGGTCGCCGCCAAGTACGACATCATGAACGACCTGATGTCTGCAGGTATTCACCGGCTCTGGAAGCGCTTCACCATCGAAATTTCAGGTGTTCGAGCAGGCCACAAGGTACTGGACATTGCCGGCGGTACCGGGGATCTAAGCTACAAGTTCTCCCAGCTGGTGGGTAAAGACGGGCTGGTTGTGCTGTCGGACATCAACGACTCCATGCTCAAAGTCGGCCGCGACCGCCTTACTGATCGCGGTGTCGCCGGCAATCTGGTGGTCGCACAGGCGGACGCCCAGTATCTGCCCTTCCCGGACAACACCTTTGACTGCATCACCATCGCCTTTGGCCTGCGCAACGTCACCGACAAAGATCTGGCACTGCGCTCCATGCTGAGAGTACTGAAACCCGGTGGCCGCCTGCTGGTTCTGGAGTTTTCCAAGCCCCGCAGCTCGTTGCTCAACAAGGTCTATGACACCTACTCATTCAAGGTCCTGCCCATGATGGGCAAGCTGGTGGCCAACGATTCCGAAAGCTACAGCTATCTGGCCGAATCAATTCGGATGCACCCGGATCAGGACACCCTGAAGTCCATGATGCAAAATGCCGGATTCAGCAATGTCAGCTATCACGATATGACCGGCGGAATTGTGGCCCTGCACAAGGGCATCAAGCCCTGAACCCACGGAATAAATGATGCTCGACCCCACCCTGCTGGCAGCCGCCTCGGCGACACTGGAAACCGTCATCAATAAGGCTCTGGATTACGATCCAGCGACCCGACGTGCCCTGCGCCAACACACCGGTAAATCACTGGCCATCACCATTCGTGAACTGAATACCAGCCTCTGTTTCCATCTGGGCGATGAGATCATGGTTACCAATCAGAGCGAAGGGGCCACGGTGCGTCTGCAGGGTAGCCTGCCAGCCCTGATCAGACTGGCCGTCAGCAGTAGCACCAATCTGGCTGACAGCGACGTCGAAGTCTGGGGCAGTACGGCATTGCTGATCGACATAAAGCAACTGGCACGCAATATGGAAATTGACTGGGAAGAGGCCATCAACCAGTGGCTCGGCGACGTTGCCGGTCACCAATTGGCTGAAACCCTCAGGCGCCAACTGGGTTGGCTCAATGAACGCCGCAAGAGTACTGAGCGGTTGCTGCGCGAATTTCTCACTGAGGAATTGCGAGCCACCCCAAGCACCGCGGAACTGGAGAGCTTTAACAGCCAGGTCGATCAGCTCTACCTGAAGACCGATCGGCTTCAGGCCCGTGTGGAAAAATTGCGTCATCAACTGGCCGACAAGCTGGCAACTTCCGACTCAACTCAAAAACCTTCGCCATAGGAATCCCGCCCAGTGGTTGCATTGATTCGCTTTATCCAGATCACCTACGCTGCTTTGCGCTACCGCCTGGACCTGTTTATTCCGCGTGAACAGCTGCCGCGCAGCATCCGGATTCTGCTCAGCTTTACTTTACTGCTGCCCGAGCCCAAGCAATCCCGCGGGGAGCGCCTGAGATTGTTTCTCGAGACCCTTGGTCCGGTTTTTATCAAATTCGGCCAGCTGCTCTCGACCCGCCCGGACCTGATCGCCGCCGATCTGGTCGAGGAACTTGATCAACTGCAGGATAATGTGCCGCCCTTTGCCAGTGACGTCTGCCAACGCTTGATCGAAGCCGCTTTGAAGGCGCCTGTCGACGAACTGTTTGACGACTTTGACAGTCAGCCCCTGGCCTCAGCGTCAATCGCCCAGGTGCACACCGCCACACTCAAAGGCAATGGCAAGAAGGTCATTATCAAGGTGGTCAGGCCCAACATCGAAAAGACCATCGTCAAAGACATTGCCCTGATGTTGCTAATGGCTCGTCTGGTTGCCCGCTACAGTGTTGACGGCCGCCGCCTGCGCCCGGTCGAAGTGGTCGAAGAGTACCAGCACACCATTCTTGACGAACTCAACCTGCAGCGCGAAGCCGCCAATGCCTCACAACTGCGCCGCCACTTTGCCAACTCCGAGCTGCTTTACGTGCCCGAAGTGTACTGGGACTTCACCCGTCGCAATGTCATGGTAATGGAGCGCATCTATGGCATTCCGGTTACCAACATGGATGAATTGCGGGCCCAGAACACCAATATGAAGGTACTGGCTGAGCGCGGCGTTGAGATCTTTTTCACTCAGGTGTTCACCCACAATTTTTTTCATGCCGACATGCATCCGGGCAACATTTTTGTATCGCGCCAGAACCCGGATTCGCCACAATACATTGCCGTGGATTTTGCCATCGTGGGCTCACTCAGCCACTCCGATCAGTATTATATGGCGCGCAATCTGCTGGCCATTTTCCGCCGCGATTACCGACTGGTCGCCGAACTCCATGTTCAGAGTGGCTGGATTCCGGAAGACACCCCAATCCACGAATTTGAAACGGCGATACGCACAGTTTGCGAGCCGATCTTTGAAAAACCACTGAAAGACATTTCGTTCGGGCACATTGTCCTGACCCTGTTCCAAACCGCCCGACGCTTTGATATGCAGGTACAACCACAATTGGTACTCCTGCAAAAAACACTGCTCAACGTCGAAGGCCTGGGCCGACAGCTCTATCCTGAACTGGACTTATGGCAAACCGCCCACCCGTTTCTGGAGCAGTGGATACAGGATCGCTTCCACCCGAAAACCCTGTGGCAACAATTAAAGCGCTATGGTCCAGAGGTCATGGAGCAGATCCCACAAATGCCGCACAACCTGTTCGACACCCTCGATCAAGTCAAGCAACTGGGTGAACTGGCCCCTGAGCTGCAACAGGCCGCTCAAAAACTGCAAACCAAAGACAGCCGCCCCAAATACTATCGTCTGGCACTGGGTCTGATTGCCGCCAGTGCCGCGGTGTTAACCGCAGGCCCAATGTCAGCGGAGATGACACTGGGCAGCATCCCCGCCCCCAGCTGGGGCTTCGGACTGGTCGCACTCTGGGCCCTGCTGGGACGCTAAAAACTGCCCAACAAGCCCAATGACACCATCAGACAACTCCCCTAAAATATTGAGTTATGCAAAACACTGATTTTTTGAACGCCATTAAGTGGACAGACGACGGTCTGGTACCCGCTATCGCACAGGATGCCGAGACTGGTCGTATACTGATGATGGCCTGGATGAACCGGGAATCCCTGTCACTGACTGCAGAACAGGGTTATGCCATCTACTGGTCCCGTTCGCGCCAACAGCTCTGGCGCAAAGGCGAAAGTTCAGGCAATACCCAGCTGATCAGGGAGATCCAGCTGGACTGTGATGCCGATGTGCTTATCCTGAAAGTAGAACAACAGGGCGGCATCGCCTGCCATACAGGTCGCCAGTCCTGCTTTTATCGGGTATTGAAAGACGGTGAATGGCAGACTGCAGAGCCGGTTTTAAAAGACCCAAAAGAGATGTATTCATGAGCGACGTACTGAGACAATTGGACTGCATTCTGGCGCAGCGCAAAAATAACGCCGACAGCGATAAATCCTACGTGGCCAGCCTACACCAGAAGGGTCTCAATAAGATTCTGGAAAAGGTGGGCGAAGAAGCCTTTGAGACGGTTCTCGCCGCTCGTGATGCCGAATCCGATGGCGACACCAAAAACCTGATTTATGAAACCGCCGATCTCTGGTTTCACTCACTGGTAATGCTGTCGCATCTGGGTGAAGATTCACAGGCGGTTCTCAATGAACTGGCCCGACGTTTTGATATGTCCGGCCTCGAAGAAAAAGCATCACGCAATAAATAAACATTTGCATACTAACGGAGATTCCCATGGGCATTGGCGGCATTAGCATCTGGCAACTACTGATTATTCTGGTCATCGTATTTATGCTGTTCGGTACCAAAAAGCTGCGCAATCTGGGTGGCGATCTGGGCGGTGCCATCAAGGGCTTCAAAAAAGCCATGGATGACGACAGCGCCGAGAACAAGGTTGAAGACCAAAGCCAGCAAGACACCAACAGTGAGAAAGTCATTGAAGGTGAAGCTGAAAAAGTCGATAAAAAGTAAGTGCGTTAAGCCGTGTTTGATATCGGTTTTTTTGAGCTGCTGGTCGTCGGCGTGGTCGGACTGTTGGTGATTGGGCCCGAGCGACTGCCCGAGACTGTGCGCACCATCGCGCTGTGGTGGGGTCGTCTCAAGCGCGGTATCCAAAACACTCGAACCGAGATCGAACAACAGATTGGTGCCGACGATATTCGTCGTCAACTTCACAACGAAGAAGTCATGCGTCGCCTCGAAGAATCACAGGAAAGCATCAAGCGCACCATGTCGGAGAATGTGGCAGAAATCAATCAGGCCATCGAAGAAAGCAAGAGCGCGCTGGAGCCCTTAAATGAACCTCTGAGCGAATCGCTGAAACCATCCGACCATTCATCTGAAGACAATCAAACCCGCGGCGCGCCCGCCGATCAGAATCGTTAACATGAGCCAACCCGAAACCGACCAGGATATGCCTCTGGTTCAACACCTGATTGAAATGCGCGACAGATTGCTGCGCTCACTGCTGGTGGTTCTGGTGATTTTCTGTGGCCTGTTTTATTTTGCCAACGATATCTACACCTACGTCTCGGCGCCACTCCACAGTCTGTTACCAGAAAACAGCTCAATGATTGCCACCGACGTGGCTTCACCGTTTCTGACGCCCTTCAAGCTGACATTTTTTCTGGCACTGTTTGCCGCCATGCCCTTTGTGCTGTATCAGATTTGGGGGTTTATTTCACCGGCGCTCTACAGTAACGAAAAACGCCTGGCGATACCGATTTTAATTTCCAGCATAGTGCTTTTCTATGCGGGCATGGCCTTCGCATACTACGTGGTCTTCCCGATTATTTTCAAATTTTTCACCTCGGTTGGCCCTGAAGGGGTCACAGTCATGACCGACATCAGCAGCTATCTCAATTTTGTTTTAAAGCTGTTTTTTGCCTTTGGTCTGGCGTTTGAAATCCCCATCGTCACCATCATTCTGATTGCCACCGGCGTCACTGATGCCAACAAGCTCGCCACCAAGCGCCCCTATGTGATCGTATGCTGTTTTGTTTTGGGGATGCTGTTAACTCCGCCAGACGTCATCTCACAATCGCTGTTGGCCCTGCCCATGTGGATGCTGTTTGAGATCGGCATCCTGTTTGGCCGTCTGATCAGTAAGTCAGAGGACGCCAGAGAAGCCTAACCTTGCCCTCCTTAACCCAAAGTTAAGACACATTCTCACACCTCGCGCACACATCATTTTTTTCGCTTTGCCACGACAATAATCCTGTACTCAACGAATACAGGAGACTCACCATGAGCAAGCAATTTTCCGATGCCATTCTGGCATCCACTTCAGAGTTTTTGCTCCGTGTATCCGCCGGCCCTTTTGCTTTCGGCTTCGCTGACGATCAGTTTGACGACACCCCAGCGCGCCATGGCAACGAACCGGCCAAGGCAGCCCAGCCGCCTTCAAAGGCAAGCGGCAAGTATCGCGAAGCCTCTTGAGGCTGCGCCGTCTGGCAGTCACAGGTAAACCGACTTCCCCCCGATTGCCAGACCTTTTCATTCATCCTGTGATGTTGGATAGGTCTGGCTTTTTTAAACGCATATATGCCAAGGAATTAATGGTTGGCCGAGAGGTCACAAGCCACCACAACCTTTGGCGATCTTATTGAATCAGGAGAAACCCCTATGAAGCCAACACCACTTAACAGAGCGTTTGTCTCCGCTTTTTTAATCAAAGGCAGCGACGCCACTCTGGCCGACGTTTCCGACAAAAAAATTGCCAATCACGGCTACACCATTGAGCGCTGTCGCCAAACCGGTAAATACAGCCTAAACACCGCACCGGCAGCCCGACCACGTAAGCGCAAGCCTGTGATTACCGAACAGGAAGCCAGAGAGATTGAAGCTGTATTTTACAATCCCTGATTTTCCAAAAACCGCAATGGATTGAGTAAAGCCGGCATGTCAATGCTGGCTTTTTTATTGTCTGAATGGCATCGGCAACACACATTGCCAATGGCTTCAGACACATCATTTTGCCCGCCGTTAACAGACACTGGTATCAGTAAAAAACCAAGAGGAAAATGATATGACCAACATTCCATCAATCAACCCAGACGTACCGCTCAGCAGTAAAGTGATTATCGGTTCTGGTGACGCAGCCAAGGAAAACGTTGCCAAAGAAGAAGGCCCAACACCGGAAGATATTAACGAGAGGGTCAGGAAGATCGAAGAGACACTGGAAAGTCGCAAAGCTGAAAACTCGGATCAGCAATCGCAAAAACGGGCAACCGTTTCAGAGACACATACGGCAATGCGACAGAAGGATTTGGTCGAGCTCTATATATCCCTGAGCTCTGGCACCGATGCACCCGACTCACAAACACTGGTGGTCACTGACAGTGACACAAGCCGTTTTGAAGAATTACTGGGTCAATTAAAAAGCGATCAGGATAGCTTTATGGAACACCTGCGCAACCTGATCGATCGGGATTACCGCAACCCGATCGAAGAGACGCCAACGCCCGAAGGTGTCAAAGGTACACTGCTCGATATTCAGGCATAAACACTGGCGCCAAAAAAAAGGCCGAAGCAAGCTTGCTTCGGCCTTTTCGATTACACCACTAGTCCAAGATTACTTGGCGGCGTTTTTAGCTCGCTTACGCTCGGTTTCGGTCAACAGCTTCTTACGCAGACGAATGCTTTCCGGGGTTACTTCCACCAGTTCATCGTCTTCAATAAATTCCAGCGCCTGCTCAAGGGTATGCTTGATCGGTGGCGTCAGGGTCAGCGCCTCATCGGTACCGGAAGCACGAACGTTGGTCAGCTGCTTACCTTTGGTGGGGTTAACCGCCAGATCGTTAGAGCGCGAATGAATACCGATGATCTGACCTTCATACACCTCGGCACCATGGCCCAAGAACAGACGACCACGATCCTGCAAGTTGAACAGGCCGTAGGACAGGGTCTTGCCCTTAACCATGCTCACCAGCACACCGTTGATGCGGCTAACCACCTCACCCACTTTGACCGGACCGTAGTGATCAAACACACTGGTCATGATGCCGGAACCGGAGGTCAGGGTCAGGAACAAACCACGGAAGCCGATCAGGCCGCGGGAAGGCGCCATAAACTCAAGACGAACACGGCCTTTACCATCCGGCTCCATATTGGTCATTTCGGCCTTACGCAGACCCAGCTCTTCCATAATGGAGCCCTGATGCTGCTCTTCCACATCGATAACAACCTGCTCGAACGGCTCCTGGATTTCGCCATCGATTTCACGCTGGACCACTTCCGGACGAGAAATGCTCATCTCAAAACCTTCGCGACGCATGGTTTCGATCAATACCGACAAGTGCAATTCACCACGACCGGAAACTACAAATTTATCCGGGGTGTCGCCCTCTTCAACACGCAGCGCAACGTTATGAATCAGCTCCTGCTCGAGACGATCCTTGATGTTGCGCGAGGTAACAAACTTGCCTTCTTTACCGGCAAACGGGGAATCGTTAACGATAAAGGTCATGCTCACGGTTGGCTCGTCAACGCTCAGTGGCGGCAGAGCTTCAACATTGTCCGGATCACACAGGGTGTCAGAGATGCTCAGGCCATCAATACCATTGATACAGACGATATCACCCGCAGTCGCCAGCTCCGTATCGATGCGCTCCAGCCCCAGATAGCCCTTAACGTTCAGAACCTTACCCTTGCGCTCTTTGCCATCGGCACTCTTCACCACTACCTGCTGGTTGGGCTTGAGGGTACCGCGGGTAATGCGGCCAATACCGATAACACCCACGTAGCTGTCGTAATCCAGCGCAGAAACCTGCATTTGGAAGGCACCTTCCGGATCAACTTCTGGTGCAGGTACTTTTTCGGTGATCATTTGATACAGCGGGGTCATGTCTTCAGCCATATCTTCCGGATCGTCACCGGCAATGCCGTTGATGGCAGAGGCGTAGATCACCGGGAAGTCCAGCTGTTCGTCGGTCGCACCCAGAGAATCAAACAGCTCAAATACCTGATCCATGACCCAATCAGGGCGAGCGCCCGGGCGGTCAATCTTGTTGATTACAACAATAGGCTTCAGACCCTGCTCAAAGGCCTTGGAAGTTACAAAGCGGGTTTGCGGCATGGGGCCATCAACGGCGTCCACCAGCAGCAGTACGGAATCCACCATGGAGAGTACGCGCTCTACCTCACCACCGAAGTCGGCGTGCCCCGGGGTGTCTACGATGTTGATGCGGTAGTCGTTCCAGCTAATGGCGGTATTTTTCGCCAGAATGGTAATGCCGCGCTCTTTTTCCTGATCGTTGGAATCCATGATGCGCTCGGCACCTTCGTCCTTGCGATCCAGAGTCCCTGACTGGCTCAAGAGTTTATCAACCAGGGTGGTTTTACCGTGGTCAACGTGGGCAATAATGGCAATATTTCGGAGTTTCTCGATCACAATCAGCGTCTCATTTTAAAAAATACGGGCGCAGCACGCCGCAAAGGGCGCGCATTATACCTGCACCCTCGCCGCGTTAAAACTAACGATTGTGAATATTTTTTGATCGATTCTGCAACTAAGCAGAAAATCAGAGCCCGGCCAGCTTCCAGGCCAAATTGCCGATCATCACCCAAAGCGCGACAACGCCTACCAGAAACAAGGGGAAACGGTGGGGAATGTAGTTGCTGCCCACATGCACATAGGCGTGGGCGTAGCGGGTCACCACAAAAAACCAGGCGACATAAATCAACAGATCGCTGACCAGATTCAGGCTGTAGGCCATCAGGCAGAGGGCATAAAACAACACCGGCATCTGAAACTGGTTGGCGAGATTATTAGAGGTCAACACCACCCCTTCAGACCAAGCGGTGTTATCCAGTGCCGACTTTTTCAGATCCACCGTCCCGGCTTTGCGATCAGCGCCCTTGCGCTTGGCCATAACCAACAGCACGATATTGGGCAAAATAATCTGCAACAGCATTGGCCAGAAAATTTGATGACTACTCATAACACAACTCCTCTTGATTATTATTGTTATCAGGCGGCTTAAGCCGATCACTCTGGCCGATACACCCCCAGATTGCGGTATCCCTCAGCCTTCAGGTTGGCTGCGTGCAGCTGGCTCATTACCCCCTTGTCACAGTACAGCAGGTACTCAACCGCTTTATCGAGACCAGCGAAGGCAGAGCTCAGACGGTAAAACGGTATCTTCAGCACCTCGACGCCGTCAAGCGTCAGCGGAGACAGCTCCTCCTCATCCGGATGGCGCACATCAATGACCACCTGACCGGCTTCAACACTGGCAACCAGAGCCACCTGCTCATCGTCCTGTAAATCGTTGATCACCCCGTCAATGTGCTGCATTTTGCGAGCCTCTACGGCGTTATCCAGCACGGCAAAATCGAAATTGGCCTCCTCCGCTTCAATCCGCTCCACCTTAGCCCTAGTTGTAGGCTTGCGAGAGATCACCCCACAGTACTCGGGGATGCTGGCCGAAAAGTCTTCGGTACCAATTTCCCGGGCAATATCAATGATATCGCCCTTATCCATGGTGATCAGAGGACGCAGCGTCAGGGTATCGGTGACACCATCAATCACCGACAAATTGGTCAGGGTCTGACTGGAAACCTGCGCAATGGCCTCACCGGTCACCAACGCCTGAATTTCCATCTCCTCAGCCACTTTGCTGGCTGCACGCATCATCATGCGCTTGAGCACCACCCCCATCTGCGAGTTGTGCACCTTCTCAAGAATTTCAGTCACCACATCTTCAAATGGCACGGTCACAAACATCACTCGATGGGATGCACCAAATTTTCGCCACAGATAATAGGCCACTTCTTTGACCGCCACCTCATGGGCCCGACCACCCAGATTAAAAAAGCAATAGTGGGTGCGGATGCCTCGTTTGATGGTCAAATAGCTGGAAACCGTCGAATCAAAACCACCGGAAATCAATGACAACACCGGATCCTGTGATCCCAGCGGAAAACCACCCAAGCCAGCAATTTGCTCTTCAATCACATAGAGCTGATCGCCGCGAATCTCCAGCATCACCGTAATGTCCGGGTTTTTCAGACGCACTCCCAGAGCTTCCGAATACTGGTTTAAGCCACCGCCCACATAGCGCTCCACATCGGTGGAAGTAAACTCATGATTGCCACTGCGCTTGACCCGGACACAAAAGGTCTTACCCGCCAACGCCTCGGCCCAGATCTCGTGGGTTTTCTGGTAAATATCATCCAGATCACCCAATGGGTGATTGCGAACCTTGGAGAAATGGGCAATTCCTGGCGTATGAGCCAGCACCTCAGCCACCCTGGCAGCTACCAGCGGGTCTTCGCTTGGGGAAATCACATCAATTTTGTCCCACTCCCGGATCACCTCAATCGGCGCCCCCACATCGGCCAGCAAATACTTCAGATTTTCGCGTAAATGCTTAGTAAAGCGCTTGCGCACCGGCGGGCTTTTTATGGTGATTTCAGGGAAGAGTTTGACAATAAAGTGCATGATTAACTCGCAGGCAATCGCGGATGAGGGTAAAAAGGCGGCGATTATAAAGTAAGGCGCCGGCTGCCACCAAAGCTATTTAAGGCTAGATCATCTTCTGTTGCTTTTCTTCAACTCACCTTCAGTACAGGCTTGACCTTCGAGACAGCCTTTTTCACAGTTCAATGGCATAATTGAATCGCACCAACACGCCATCAAAAAAATGGTTTCCTGCCATTCAGCCGTTTCACGCTATTTAAAGGGGTTACTCATGCACGAATTTCCACAGCAGAATGTCGAGGAGTCTCGAATTTATGCTGAAGAAACCGATAAGCCACTGCCGGAAGTACTCAACCCCAAAACGCGTTACGCGTTTTTCAGCACTATTGCCAAGGGCGGCAAATCGCTGATCAAATCGTGCCGGGACCTGCATCTGAACCGCACCGTTTGCTACAAAACGCTCCGCCCCGAATTTATTGGCGACCCCATTGAAACCCGTCGATTGCTGCGCGAGGCACGGATTTCGGCAATGCTGCAACACCCGAGCACGGTGCCCACCTATGAGATCGGCCGCGACAACCGCGGCAATTATTACTTCACCATGAAACTGGTGCATGGCTACACCTTGCGCGAAGTGCTGGATTATCGCGAGCGCTATGATTTGACCCAGCTCATGGATCTGATGGTGCAGGTTGCGCGATCATTGGGCTACGCACACTCCCGTGGAGTAGTACATCGCGACATCAAACCCGAGAACATCCTGATCGGCCCCTATGGTGAGGTACTGGTGCTGGACTGGGGCTTGGCCAAAGTCTGGCACAAAGACACGGCACAAGACGACGAGCCTGAGATCGAAGAGGCCACTCTCAACAAAAAACTCAGCGGCAAAAGTATGACCGGTGAAGGCAAACTGCAGGGCACAGTCATGTATATGTCGCCCGAGCAAATTGATCGCGACCCGGGCATTGCCGGCCAGTCCGATCTCTACAGTCTGGGGGCGATTCTCTATGAAACCTTGACCGGTGTTACTCCGTTTCAGGGGGATGTGGTGCGAACCCTGCTTGAGCAAATCCGCAATGAAACTCCCGAGGATCCCCGCAATATGACCAGCGCCAAAATACCGGACGTACTGGCTGAACTGACAATGAGCTGCCTGAAAAAAGACCCTCAGGACCGGCCCAATTCTGCGGATGAGGTATTGCGCATCCTCCGTGAAGGCTGGAGTTACGGAGGCGTTTAGAGCCGCCAGCCCTGCTCAAACCCAAATTGACACTGCCACTCACAATGTCGTCATAACAGCATTATTCAAATTCGCATTAACAGGCCCTAACAATGCCCTATATCGATTTTAATCAGCTGGTGGAACTGGAGACCCAGTGCCAATCAACCACTAAGTTTGTCTGGCGCAGCGCTGCGCTAAGTGATGTCGGGCGCGTCCGAGAGGTCAACGAAGACGCCTTCTATAACGACTCGGAACAAGGCCTGTGGGCCGTAGCCGACGGTATGGGCGGCCTGGCGCGTGGCGATTATGCCAGTGGCGTCGTCGTTGACGCCTTCGTCCACTACATTAAGGCCAGCACTATTGCCGGTTGCATCAGGGATATTGAAGTACGCTTGCGCGAAGCTCATGCAAACTGCCGCAACTCTTTCAAGTCTAAGGGCGAGCGAGTCGGCTCTACCGTTGCAGCACTCTATTACTATGGCGGTTACGGCTTCCTGCTTTGGGCAGGTGACAGCCGGGTTTATCGCTTGCGCAACAAACAGCTGCAATTGCTGACCAGAGACCACACGGTAGCCCAGGATAAAATCGCCAGTGGCGCGATGACACCGCAGCAGGCAGCCAGGCATCCGTCAGCCCATGTACTGACACGGGCCGTGGGTGTTCATCAAACCTTGCACCTGGATCTCGATTTCGATCTGGTTCAGGCGGGAGATCGCTTTTTGGTCTGCAGTGACGGACTCTATAACGAGCTGCCTGAAGATGAGCTTCAGTCCCTGTTAACAGCAACTGAGGCGCAACAAGCCGTAAAAAATCTGGTCAATAAAGCCCTGAATCAGGGTGGCCGCGACAATATCACCGCAATCGTAGTGGATGCCGTTGTGGATGACACAACACCAGATAAAACCGTTTGATTGATGCCTGATGACAACACACTTCAGGCCGCACTGCACTGACAGTGAGCACAACCTGAGCAAATGCACCAATACAATGCATTAAAGCTCACTTGCGCCCCAAAATAACGCATAACACACGTCTCGCACCGGAACCACCTCATAAAGCCTTGAACCACGGGGACACTCGCCCGCCCCAATAAAGCGCTTAAATAGTCGCGTCCGTGCGCTATTTTGGACGCAAACTGATTTTTGCGCCCGAGATTTTTATAAGTTGGTACAGAGTTTGCTCACCAATACCCCACATGATTATTTCGGGGTTTTCCCCATTCAGGGGAACGTCCCCAAAACTCAACAAAACCTACTGGAGTGATTCTCAAGATGAAAAGTAAGTTGGAATACATCTGGCTTGACGGTTACAAGCCAACTCAAAGCCTGCGCAGCAAGACTATGGTTCGCGACAACTTCGGCGGCACCCTGGAAGAGTGCCCAATGTGGTCCTTCGACGGTTCTTCTACCGAGCAAGCTGACGGTAACGATTCTGATTGCTTGCTGAAGCCAGTAGCGATCATTCCTGATCCAGATCGTAACAACTCTTACCTGGTAATGACCGAAGTACTGAACGCCGACGGTAGCGCCCACGAGTCTAACGGCCGTGCCACCATCGAAGAAGGCGATGATGACGAAGATTTCTGGTTCGGTTTTGAGCAAGAGTACTTCCTGATCGACATGGAAACTGGCCTGCCAGCTGGCTTCCCAGCCAACGGCTACCCAGGACCTCAAGGCCCTTACTACTGCTCCGTAGGCGCCAAAAACGCTCACGGCCGTCACGTCATCGAAGAGCATCTGGACCTGTGTCTGGAAGCCGGCCTGAACGTTGAAGGCATCAACGCTGAAGTTGCTGCCGGTCAATGGGAATTCCAAATCTTCGCCAAAGGCGCCAAGCGCGCTGGTGACGAAATCTGGCTGGGCCGCTACATTCTGGAGCGCACCGCTGAGAAATACGGCTACGCCATCGACTGGCATCCGAAGCCTCTGGGCAACACCGACTGGAACGGTTCCGGCATGCACGCCAACTTCTCCAACACTGCCATGCGTGAGCAAGGTGACGAGTCTGTATTCACCAAGATCTGTGAAGAGTTTGGTAAGAACATTGAGCGCCACATCAGCGTTTACGGTGCCGACAACGACCAGCGTCTGACCGGTCTGCACGAGACTCAGTCCATCGACGAGTTCAGCTACGGCGTATCTGACCGTGGTGCCTCTATCCGCATCCCGGTTGGCACTGTTGAAGATGGCTGGAAAGGTCGTCTGGAAGATCGTCGTCCAGCGTCTAACGCCTGCCCATACAAGGTTGCTGCTGCAATCGTTAAAACTACTAACGAAGCTGGCGTTTAATCGACCCAACTCATCTTTAAGTAGTTTTCAAAAAGGCCACCCCTCTCCGGGGCTGGCCTTTTTTATTGCCTGCCACCCAATTTGCCCTTTTTTTGGGCACGCTCTCTTGCTTCCAACCCGTAAAACATGAAGAATGCGAGTCCAAGAAGAAGGGCAGCGCAAGGGTCTTTCTCTGTAGCGCGTTTCTAAGGCGCGCAGTAACACTTTTTTAACACCGTTTGGCTTAGCCAATTTTGGAGAATGAACATGTCAGAGCAAACTCTGAATCTGATTAAAGAAAGCGAAGCGCGCTGGGTTGACCTGCGTTTCACCGACACCAAAGGTAAAGAGCAGCACGTTACCATCCCGGCAAAATCCGTTGACGAAGACTTCTTCGAAGAAGGCCAGATGTTCGATGGCTCCTCCATCGCCGGCTGGAAAGGCATCAACGAGTCTGACATGATCCTGCGCCCGGACGACAGCACCTCCATTTTGGATCCGTTCACTGACGAGCCAACCGTTATCCTGCGCTGTGACATCATTGAGCCTGCCACCATGCAAGGCTACGAACGCGACCCTCGCTCCGTTGCCAAGCGCGCTGAAGAGTACCTGAAGTCCACCGGTCTGGGCGACACCGCCTTCTTCGGCCCCGAGCCCGAGTTCTTCGTATTTGACGACGTTAAGTGGAAAGATTCCATGGGCTCTTGCGGCTATGAAATCAACTCTGAAGAAGCTCACTGGTCTACCCACGGCGAATTCAGCGATGGCAACATGGGTCACCGCCCTCGCGTTAAAGGCGGCTACTTCCCAGTACCTCCAGTAGACAGCCTGCACGACATCCGTGCCGCCATGTGTGCTGCCATGGAGCAAATGGGTCTGGACGTTGAAGTACACCACCACGAAGTAGCTACTGCCGGCCAGTGTGAAATCGGTGTGGTATTTAACACTCTGGTTAAAAAAGCTGACGAAGTTCAGATTCTGAAATACTGTGTACACAACGTTGCTCACGCTTACGGCAAGACCGCGACCTTTATGCCTAAGCCAGTGGTTGGCGATAACGGTTCTGGCATGCACGTTCACCAGTCCTACTGGAAAGACGGCGAAAACCAATTCGCTGGTGACGGCTACGCAGGCCTGTCTGACACTGCCCTGTACTACATCGGTGGTATCATCAAGCACGCCAAAGCCATCAACGCCTTCTCCAACCCGGGTACCAACTCTTACAAGCGTCTGATCCCAGGTTTCGAAGCCCCTGTTATGCTGGCTTACTCCGCCCGCAACCGCTCTGCTTCTATCCGCATCCCTTACGTTTCTTCTCCTAAGGGCAAGCGTATCGAAGCTCGCTTCGCTGACCCAATCGCCAACCCATACCTGTGTTTCGCAGCTATGCTGATGGCTGGCCTGGACGGCGTTCAGAACAAGATTCACCCTGGCGATGCAGCTGATAAAGATCTGTACGATCTGCCAGCTGAAGAAGCTCTGGCCATCCCAACTGTTGCCGGTTCTCTGCGCGAAGCTCTGGACGCCCTGGACGGCGACCGTGAGTTCCTGACTGCCGGCGGTGTATTCACCGACGACATGATCGACGCTTACATCGACCTGAAAATGGAAGACGTATACCGCGTTGAGCACACCACTCACCCAGTTGAGTTTGATTTGTACTACAGCGTTTAACGCTGGAGTTCAAACCCATAAAAAGAGCCGCCTTTGCGGCTCTTTTTATTTGAAAGGCCGCTTCGGGAAACCAGGCGGCCTTTTGTTTGTCGTAAAGAAAGATAGAATGAAACAAAGATCGTTATTAAGGATGGAAGCCATGAAAGCACTGCGTATCTTCAGCACCCTAATGCTGGCCTGCGGTATAGCCCTAATCGCTCAGGCAGAGATATACAAAACCGTCGACGAAAACGGCAACGTGGTTTTTACCGATAACCCCAAAGGCAATAAAGCCGAGGAAATCAAGCTACCGGAAGTAAACACCCAACCGGCCACCCGAATCACGGTGAAACTATCGCCTCCCAAAGAGGAAGAGACCGACAAAGACAAAAAACCCGAGAAGTACACCATCACACTGGAATCTCCAGCCAATGAGACCACGGTCACCATGGGACAGCTTACCCTCACCAGCAGCGTTGCCATCTCCCCCGCTCTGGCCGAAGAGCATAGCGTCCAGTTCTATATTGATGGCAAACCCAGCGGCAAACCCAGTCAGGCCACCAGCCACACGTTTGGCCAGCTGTATCGGGGAGCCCATAAAATTCATGCCGCCATATTGAACAAAAAAGGCAAAGTCCTGAAGAAAACCAAGGCCGTCACCATCTACGTGCACCGAGCCAAAGCAGGTGCAAACATACTACCAGTGCCTTATATAGGATCACCCTAGAAAAACTCGACGCACAAAGCACCATATTAGTGCATAATCAGCAAGACAAAACCGCGCTTCTGATTATGCACAATAAACCAAGCCAGAATTTACGGGCACTTCAGCTTATTGGTTCAATTATTGCTAAATTTTGAGGCATCCACTTTTTCGTGCCCCAAAGATGAGCCATGAGCAGCGATCTTAACTACCAAACTGTTTTCGACCACCTCAATACTGCCGTCGTAGTCGTTGATAGCTCCCTGCGCCTGCTGCACATCAATCACTCCGCAGAAATGCTGCTGGCTATTAGCAATAACCAGGCTCTGGGCACCCTGTTAACCGGTTATTTTCAGGAAACCGAAGGCACCCGTCAGGCGCTGCTGCAGGCCGTTGCCGAAGGTTCACAATTCACCAAGCGCCGCACCCAGTGGCAGATTCACAATGGCAAGAAGCACATTGTCGACTACACCGTGACCCCGCTGCCCGATGGCGACGGTATCATCATGGAAATCTCACCGCTGGATCGCCTGCTGCGCATCAGCCGTGAAGAAGCGCTTATCTCCTCTCAGGAAACAGCTCGAACACTGGTTCGCAGCATGGCTCATGAAATCAAGAACCCTCTGGGCGGCATTCGCGGCGCAGCTCAACTCCTGTCGCGCGAACTGGCCAACCCGGATCTGGATGAATTTACCCAGATCATCATCGAAGAGGCCGATCGGCTGCGCAACTTGGTAGACCGCATGCTGGGACCAAGGCAATTGCCCAAACCAGAGCCATTGAATGTCCACGAGGTACTCGAGCGGGTCGCCATACTGATCAAGACCGATGATCTCGAAGGCATTCGGCTGGTCCGCGATTATGATCCCAGCATCCCGGAAATTCAGGCCGATCGCGATCAAATGATCCAATCCCTTCTGAATATCGCCCGCAATGCCGTACAGGCCTTAAAGGAAGCCGATCTGGATGAACCGGGTGAAATTCGCCTGAAGACACGCATACAACGCCAGTTCACCATCGGCAACACGCACCATCCACTGGTGGCCTGTATCAGCATCATTGATAACGGCCCGGGTATTCCGGAAAACATGATCGATGAAATCTTCTACCCCATGATCACCGGCCGTGCCGAAGGTACCGGATTGGGGCTGGCCATTGCACAAAACCTGATTCAACAGCACGGTGGCCTGATCGAATGTGAAAGCCAGAAAGGCTACACCGACTTTTCAATTTATTTACCACTGGAACTTTAACCATGAGAGCGCCTGAACAAGTCTGGGTCATTGACGATGACCGCTCCATTCGCTGGGTACTGGAACGAGCCCTGCAACAGGAGAACATTCAAACCACCCTGTTTGAAAACGCTGACAGCGCACTGAGAGCACTCAACAACCGTCAGCCTGACGTGATCATTACCGACGTACGCATGCCAGGCACCGATGGCCTGACGTTACTCGACAAGCTCTCCGAGGAACATCCCCATATCCCGGTCATCATCATGACCGCGCACTCGGATCTCGACAGTGCGGTTTCTGCCTACCAGGGCGGCGCCTTTGAATATCTGCCGAAGCCCTTTGATATCGATGAGGCCATGGCCGTCATCAAACGCGCTCTGGCTCATGCCCAGGAACAGCAGCAAGGCACCGAGGAACAACCCCCGGAGTTTGAAACCGAAATCATTGGTGAAGCCCCTGCCATGCAGGAGGTATTTCGAGCCATTGGCCGATTGTCGCAATCCAATATCACTGTGTTGATTAACGGCGAATCAGGTACCGGTAAAGAATTGGTTGCTCAGGCACTGCATCGCCACAGCCCCAGAAAACAAAACACCTTTATCGCCCTGAATATGGCAGCCATTCCCCACGACTTGATTGAATCCGAACTGTTCGGCCATGAAAAAGGCGCCTTCACCGGCGCCGGCAGCCAGCGTCAGGGTCGCTTTGAGCAAGCCAACGGCGGCACCCTGTTTCTCGACGAAATCGGCGACATGCCCGCCGAGACCCAAACTCGACTGCTGCGGGTACTGGCCGATGGCGAATTTTATCGCGTTGGCGGCCACACCCCGGTAAAAGTGGATGTTCGAATTATTGCCGCAACTCACCAGGATCTGGAATCACTGGTAGAGCAAAATCGCTTTAGGGAAGATTTGTTTCACCGCCTCAACGTCATTCGGATTCACATTCCCAGCCTGAACGAGCGCCGCGAAGATATTCCGCGCCTGGCGCAGCACTTCTTCCATCGCGCGGCCAAAGAACTGGGCGGCGAACCCAAGATTCTGCTGCCGGAAACTCAGGAGTTTCTCACCAAAATCAGCTGGCCCGGCAATGTTCGCCAACTTGAAAACACCTGCCGCTGGATTACTGTTATGGCCTCGGGCCGGGAAGTTCACGTCGAGGATCTGCCACCGGAACTGAACCAGAACAAGCCTGACACCGCCACCAGTAACGACTGGGAGAAAGCCTTGCGCCTTTGGGCCGATCAGGCTCTGTCTCAGGGGCAGGATCACATCCTGTCGGATGCGGTGCCCACGTTTGAACGCGCCCTGATTGAAACCGCCCTCAAGCACACCGCCGGCCGCAAACGCGACGCCGCCAACCTGCTCGGCTGGGGTCGCAACACCCTGACACGCAAACTCAAAGAGCTGGGCATGACCGAGGACAGTGCCAGCGAAGCCGCAGAAGAATAATCACCACGGCGGTAACTTCGGATTTACCGCCAATCACGCAGACGCTAAAGTACGGGCTCATCTTTAAACAGAGAGCCCCGTATGCACCCCCTACTCAAAGACTCCGCCCTGATTTATACCCACACCGTAACCTGGGGCGAGATGGATGCCTTCGAGCACGTCAACAACACCGAATATTTTCGCTACTTCGAGCACGCCCGCATTGCTCACTTTGAAAAGATCGGCATGCTGAAATACATGGCAGAACACAACAGCGGGCCCATTCTGGGCGAAACCCGCTGCCGCTTTAAGATCCCTCTGGAATACCCGGACACGGTTTACATTGGCGTTAAAGTAGAAAACCTTGGCGAGGACCGCTTTACCCACATCTATACCGTGGTCAGCGAAAAGTACAACGCGGTTGCCGCCGAAGGGGAAGGGAAAATTGTTTACTACGACTACAACAACAATTGCAAAACAGCGCTACCCCAGTGCCTGAGGCAGCAGTTGGAAAGCTGATGTTATATCAGGCTGGCGGCGCACCTCAGGACTGTGGCCGCACCGCCACCAGAATCAGACCGATCATACTGAACACCACCTCACCGGCGGAGTTGGTCACCTCCCCCTGCAGCTTAACCAATCCCTTGGAAGGATTGCTTTTCGAGAGGCGCTTCTCGGCGATGGTGGCCATACCCGTCAAAGGATCATCCGCAAAAACCGGGCGGACAAATTTCAAATCCTCAACCCCCGGACTCGCCATACAGGCCACTTCATCCAGAAAATGATCCACCAGCATGCGCTGACAGACCGCCGCGGTCTGCCAACCACTGGCCGCAAGCCCTCCCAGAAGGGCCTTGCCCACCTCTTCGTCCAAATGAAATTTTTGCGGATCATACTCTCTGGCAAACTCGAGAATTTGATCTTTGGTCAGGCTTCTTGAACCCAACTCAAACACCTGACCAATTTCCAGATCATCGAAAAAATATTTTTTATTCTGAAACATATGCCGCTCTCATTATTGTGGTGATTCACTGTTTACTGAGCATAACAATCGACGCCGATAGCAGCACCATCCAAAACGTTCATTCGAGGCAGCAAGATGGCTTAAAAGCCTCTCCGAATCAAAAGCTGTTGCCCAACACGTAATAGATTTCTTCCTCCAAGCGCTTAACACAA
The DNA here is from genome assembly GCF_040362265.1 of Candidatus Pelagadaptatus aseana. Lineage (NCBI taxonomy): Bacteria > Pseudomonadati > Pseudomonadota > Gammaproteobacteria > Cellvibrionales > Cellvibrionaceae > Candidatus Pelagadaptatus > Candidatus Pelagadaptatus aseana. The sequence continues at coordinate 234,430 of NZ_BAABNJ010000005.1, read as the reverse complement.
TTCTCGCCTTCAAGAATGGCTTCACCGGCACGATGAAACTCCAACAAATCGATGTGCGCCAACTTGGGGGAAAGAAGCAGATCGGGCGGATCTCCCGCCAATCGACTGCGGGTAATCCGATCCTGAGTAATATTGATGGTACCGGCAATGGCATCAAACACATTAGGCGGTTGCTTGCTGTCACTCTCACCATTAAACAGTGAGCCGGTATATTCACGGATAAAGTTGGCAAATTTATTGCCGCCAGCCACCTCTTCAGGCGAGGCCTGCTTGGGTTTATCAAAATGCTTGCCCACCAGCCCATCATTGAGATTCACCGCGATGACAAAGTCTGCCCCCAAGGCCCGGCATAGGGACACGGGCACCGGATTAACCAAACCGCCATCCACTAACCAGCGGTCCTCGTGACTGACTGCGGGGAACAGTCCGGGCAGAGCCGCGGAGGCCCAAATGGATTTCAGTACCGAGCCACTGGAGAGCCACTCTTCGCGGCCACTTTTCAAATCCGTTGCCACCGAGCCATAGGTGATCGGCAATTCTTCAATCAGCTGGGCATCGGTTGCGATATTGCTGTTAAGAAAATCATTGAAACGCTCCCGATGTACAAATCCCGATAGCGACGTGCCAAATTCAAAGAAGCGGGAAATTTCTCTCTTGGTTAGCGCGCACACCCAGCTTTCAAGTTTGCCCATATTACCTGCTGCGTAGGCGGCCCCTACCAGAGACCCAATGGAAGTGCCGGTCACCACCTGCGGCACAATGCCCATTTTTTCCAGAGCATTGATAATCCCGATGTGAGCCCAACCTCTGGACGCACCACTACCCAGAGCAATACCCACCACCGGACGCTTGTTTTTCATCATCAAACTACTCATCTATTCCACTCGCCCCATAATGAATCAATAGAGCTTTGGCTCACCAGGTGGTCGCGTTTTAAAACGCCGATGCACCCACATATATTGTTCAGGCTGCTCCAGAATCCGCTGCTCAATAAACCGATTGATGCGCACAGCGTCGGCCTCTTCCTCACCCGTTGGGAAATTATCCAACTCGGGATACACCGTAACTTCATAACCACGGCAACGAGGCAATCGATGCTGCACAAAAGGCACTATGCGGGCATTGCCGAGGCGGGCAAATTTACCGGTTGCGGTCACCGTTGCCGCCTGAACACCAAAAAACGGGACAAACACACTTTGTTTAGGGCCGTAATCCTGATCCGGCGCATACCAGACCGCTCGTCCCTGCTTTAGGCGCCTCACCATGCCCCGCACATCCTCCCGGGTGACCACCTGGGTATCGCTACTGTGCCGCTCGCGCCCACGGCGCTGCACATAGTCGTAGACGGGATTTTTATGGGGGCGATACATAGCATCCACATCCGCACACATATTGAGAAACGCTCCACCAATATCCAGCGTCGAAAAATGCATGGCCATTAAAATCACCCCACGCTCATCATCATTATTGAGATGTTCCAGCCCCTGAATTTTAAACAGCCGACGCAAACGCCATTGAGGCCAAAACCAGGCCATTCCGGTTTCAGGTAACGCCATGGCCATGGAATAAAAATTATCATGAATCAGTTTTTTTCGATCGACTGCCGACATTTCCGGAAAGCACAATTCAATATTGCGCTCTGCGATTCGGCGCCGCCGAAGCGCCGTCACCAAAAACAACTTACTCAGCAGCCAAGCAATAGCACATAGCAGCGGATAAGGTAATTGCACCAGCAAAAACCACATCAAAAAAAACAACCAGGTCAACCAATAGCGGGGGTGCAGTAACGCGATTTTAAATTGCGGTCGTTCCATCGAACCATTGGCTCCTTATTTAAAAATGCCACACAAAGGCAAACTGTCTTTATTGGGACAAAAATGTGAGTAAACAGACTTGGTTACCTTTACTCCCGACAGGCAGGCTTTGCGAAAATTCACTTGGACATCGATCACTTGCTGGTTGTTTTTTTCCAGCGCCTGATTGTGATCCTTCAGCTTGTTACTCAACCGCGATTGAAATTGCTCCAGCTGTAATTGTGTCTGACGCAAGACTTGTGCATCACTGCCAGAGGTCAGATTCATTTCACGCTCGAGCGCTTTTAATGTTCCGGCCACATGCTCCAATGAAGCTTCCAGCTCCGCTGCCGGCCGAGCAAACTGTCGTTCATGACTGTCATTTTCACTCAACACCTGCTCCAGCAAATCGTTGCACTGCAAAAATTCGGCATCGGTCATATCTTTTGCAGCAGCAACTGAAAACGATATGAACAAACCGGAAATCAAAAAACCAGAACGGACGAATGCAAGCACCCCATTAAAAAATTTCATCGAGCACATAATGCGACACTCCTGAAGTTTCATTGACGCTTTCCGACACCATCCTTTTGGCCACTTGCTTGCCGGTGATGGGCTTGTATTTTCTCAAGCCGGGAAGCGCACAAAGTGCTGGCATAATCGCCGCTCCAATTTTTTCTCCCATGCGTTCGTCTTCCCTCTCACCAAGCAATAAAGACGGCTGAAAAATACGCACGGACTGAAAAGGCAATTGCTCAACAGCCTGCTCAAGTTCGCCTTTCATTTTTAAGTAAGCGTTGAAACTTTTGGCATTAGCGCCGCTGGATGAAACGAGCAAATAATGCGGCATCTTGTTTGCTGCCGCCAATTCGGCGGCACGCAGTTGGTAGTCGTAATCCACTTGTCGCTGAGCCGCGATAGAGCCGGCCTGTTTTTTTGTGGTTCCCAGACAGGAAAAAAAACAATCGCCCTGAATCAGGTCTTTAACATCTTCGAGACAATCAAAATCCACCACATGATTTTCTTCTTTGTGACTGTCACTGATGATAGGCCTGCGCGTGAGGGTAACCACTCTGTCATAGGCATCACTGTGCACCAGATAATTCACTACTTCCCGGCCAACCACTCCCGTGGCACCAATCACTACCGCCGTTTTTGTCATATATTTTTATCCTTGAAATTTAACCAGGCCGCTCCACGCACACCACTGGAATCACCATGACAGGCCTTGACGACACGGGTGTGACACTCGCCCCCAAAAACCCGCGCCGACAAAGACTGATTCAGATACGAATAAAGGCTGTGGATATTGGCAACGCCACCGCCCAGCACGATGATGTCCGGATCGATGATATTGACGATCATAGTCAAACCATCAAGCAATTGATCTCGATAGATCGCCAGACAATCCTGAGCCGCCAAATCCCCCTGTTGAGCCAGCCGGGCAATGTGCGCTGCGGTTTCACGGCGCCCGCACAATTGCCAGTAAGTCTGCTGCAGGCCGGTACCACTTAAAAACGTTTCTACGCAGCCGCTCTGGCCACAAAAGCAGGGACGCTGCTGACGTTGCGCATCGGTCACGCCGGGCATAGGCACATGCCCCCATTCACCGGCCAGCCCATTGGGTCCGGTCATTGCCCGGCCATCGAGCGCGATCCCGGCGCCACAACCGGTGCCGAGAATGGCAGCAAAAACTACCCCGTGACCTTTGCCTGCACCATCAATCGCCTCAGACACAGCCAGACAGTTGGCATCATTGACCACCGGTATCGGTCGCCCCAACAATTGGCGCAAATCTTCAGGCAGCGGCTGACCATTAAGGCACTGGGTGTTGGCATTCTTTACTCGTCCAGTGACTCGACTTACAGACCCCGGAATACCGATCCCCACGGGCAAACCCGTTACGCCGAAACTTTGCTCGGCCTCATTCACCAGACGGGCCACTCCCGCCAGTATGTCCTGATAACTTGCCGCTGTGGCAATGCGTCGACGCAGCAACTCTTCAGAATCGCCATTGAGCACAATCACCTCAGTCTTGGTGCCGCCCAAATCCACGCCGACAAACATCCCGGTCATGATTTACTGCAAGCCTGACGAATACGCTCAGCCGGAACCCACAACTGGTCGATCAGATACTCTTTGAAAGTGGCTTCGTAGGATTGCATTGCCACCGCTTTTTTCATGCACAGCATCCAGGCATCGCGCTCAGCCTCGCCAATGGCCAAATGACTGTGCGCCATCGGTATTCGGATCGGGTAGTAATTTTGACTGAACAACTTGGGGCCTCCCAGCCAACCGCTGAGGAAAAAGGCCAGCTTTTTTCTCGACTCCAGCAACCGGTCACCATGCATATCGCGAATGGTGCGAGCCTCCGGCAACGACTCCATAAAATCATAGAAATCATTCACCAGCCGGGTGATGCCGTCCAGCTCACCGGCCGCTTTATAGGAGTTGTCCGCCACACCATAACCATGAGGATTGTTCATCTATGTAGTACTCAATTACTGTCAACGGGTTTTATCACGTAGCCATTGCCACTGGCGACAATGATAACGAATCTTTTCAGCCAGCAGGGAGGTTGCCGGGCCGGCATTGTCTTTTTTGGGCAAAACCAGATGGCAATCAAAGGCTGACACAACCGGGGCTTCAAGCTCTATCACGCTCAATTCACCGGACAGCAACTCCGCTTCTATTTGATGACGCGGAAAGCGCGCATGGCCCAGCCCCTGTTTGATCAACTGCAGCGACTGATAAAAATGGCTCACGGTCCAACGCTCATGAGACCCAAGCCAACCCGCATCCATACGCCGGTACTGGCCTGAATCCCTCACCACTATCTGCCGGTGGGCACGCAAGTCGGCTTCAGTCACTGCCTTCGACCGTTCAATCAGAGGGTGGTCTGGTGCCGCCACCGTAACAAACTCTATCGGCAGCACCGGTTCACCCAAAAAGCCCATGGGTAGAGCCCCACAAATAGCCAGATCGGCCTGCCGCTGGATAATAGCATCCTGTGTCCCCGACAGGGTTGAAGAAACAATTTCCAGATGAGCCCCTCTGGATTCGGGGGCAAAGTCTTCGAGAATATTGGCCAATAGGGCATCGGGAAAAATCGCGTCCACACAGACACTCAGTTCAGCCTCCCAACCGGCGGTCAAATCCCGGGCCGACTGTTCCAGCAGTCTGGCCTCATCGAGCAAATGGCGGGCCCGGCGCAACACGGACTCTCCCGCTTCTGTCAGTTCGGCCTGCCTCCCTCTGGGGCGCAACAGGCTGACACCCAGCTTTTCCTGCAGCTGCTGGACGCCATAGCTGATGGTCGACTGACTTTTACCCAGATGCTCTGCGGCTCTCTGGAAACCACCGAATTCGGCCACCGCACTCAACATCTGCCACTGTTCAAGGCTTACCTGCATGCTCTGTTTCACCATACCCTCACTCAAAACATCTAAATTTTCGATAAAAAGCATCTATTTATGCCCGCCTTTAAACGAAATTATAGATATAAACTGATCCACAATTCATCACTCAGCCAGCTCTAACCACCCGGAGATGTATCATGAACAAGATTCTGCAAATCAATACCAGCCTGCATCAGGACTCAGCAACTTCAAGCCAATTGGCGGATCAACTGGCCCGGCGATTAATGAACCAGCATTCTGGCGATCTAATTAAACGGGATCTGGGCGAGCTCGATATTCCGCACCTCAGTGCCGAGCAACACGCTGGTTTCAGCCTGCCCAGAGAACAGCGTTCGCCAGCGCAAAAGCAAGCCGCGCAATTAAGTGACACCCTGATTCAGGAGCTACGCGACAGCGACACCATCATCATCGGCCTGCCGCTCTACAATTTCGGCATCCCTTCTGCTCTTAAAGCCTGGATCGATCACGTGGCTCGCGCGGGAGAGACCTTCAATTACACCAGCGAGGGGCCCAAGGGCACCCTGACCGGTAAACAGGTGTACGTTATCGCCACCCGCGGTGGCCAATACGCGGGCACCGACAGTGACCTGCAAACGCCTTACCTGCAGCAAGTACTGGGGTTTATCGGGCTCGATCAGGTCAAATTCATCTACGCTGAAGGGCTTGCCATGGGCGATCTGAGAGATCAGTCCATTGCTGAGGCCAAAATCGAAATCAGCAAGCTCGCGGCCTGACTCGTTGACAACTAACCTACCAGTAGGTTAGTTTTAGCTCATGCAACAAGTACGAATGAAAAACCGCAAGCAACAAATTGTCACCCTGGGACTGGAATTGCTCCAGACCCGGGGCTTTGACAGTTTCAGCTATCAGGATCTGTCCCGTGAACTGGGCATTACCAAGGCCAGCATTCATCACCACTTCCCTAAAAAGGAAGATTTGGGACTGGCCCTGTGCGATGCCATTCACCAGTGGCATGAGCGGGAATACGACAAGGTTCGGGCGCTGGACGCCAGCACTCTGGAAAAGCTCGACTACTACATCAACGTCTCCCTGCGCAAAGCCTGTGGCATGGACAAGGTCTGCCCGCTAAGCAGCCTGCAAGGCAATCTCGCAACCCTGCCGGATTCCATGCGCGCTGCCATTCGCACACTGGACCAGGAAGAGATCAAGTTTGTGGCCGAACTGTTGCAACAGGGAAGAGACAGCGGCGAATTGAAATTTACCGGATCGGTACACGGTCAGGCGCTGGTTTGTCTGCTGACCTTCAAAGGTGCTTTTCAGTATGCCCGCAGCCATGGCCTCGATCTCTATCACGAAGCCACCCGACAACTGAACTGCTTGCTGCTGGGATAATCCAGCTGCAAATTGAAACGCCCCGGCAGGAGCACAACTGACCGGGCTTTTTTTCACCACCACAACCTACCTACTAGTAGGTTTGGCAATCAACAACAAGGACAATGAGGTAACCCCATGTCGTCAACCGATATCCTGTTCAAGCCTTTCAAACTGGGCAATCTGGAACTGAAAAACCGCATCGTCATGGCCCCCATGACCCGCACTTACTCGCCGGGCAATGTACCCAACGATCTGGTAGTGAACTATTACAAGCGCCGCGCCGAGGGCGATGTCGGCCTGATCGTCACTGAAGGCACCTTTATCGATCACCCATCGGCCAGCGGCTACCCCAATGTGCCGGCCCTCTACGGCGAAGAAGCACTGGCTGGCTGGAAAAAAGTGGTGGACGCAGTACACGCTGCCGGAGGTAAGATTGCGCCACAGATCTGGCACGTGGGCGGCATCCGCAAACCCGGCGTAGAGCCTGGCGGCGACACCCCGGGATACAGCCCATCCGGCATGGCCATGCCGGGCAAGGTGACCGGTCACGCCATGACCAAGCAGGACATCGATGACATGGTTGCCGCCTATGCCAAGGCAGCGAAAGACTCCAAAGACATCGGCTTTGATGCCATTGAGCTGCACGGCGCCCATGGCTATCTGATCGACCAGTTCTTCTGGGAGGGTACCAACCAGCGCGATGACGAATACGGTGGCGATCTGGCAGGCCGTTCCCGCTTTGCCATCGAAATCATAGAAGCCGTTCGCGCAGCGGTGGGCCCGGACTTCCCCATCATCTTCCGCTTTTCCCAGTGGAAACAACAGGACTACACGGCGCGTCTGGTAGAAACCCCGGAGCAGCTGGGTGCGTTCCTGCAACCTCTGGCTGACGCCGGCGTGGATATTTTCCATTGTTCGACCCGCCGCTTCTGGGAGCCGGAGTTTGAAGGCAGCGACCTGAATCTGGCCGGCTGGACCCGCAAGCTCACTGGCAAACCAGCAATCACCGTCGGCAGCGTCAGCCTCAACGCTGACTTCCTGCCGGAAGACGGTTTTGTCGACTTTAAGAACGCCGAACCCGCCAGTCTGGACAACCTGATCGCGCGCATGGAAGCCGATGGATTTGATCTGGTAGCGGTAGGTCGCGCTCTGATCGCCAACCCCGACTGGGCCAAGCGCGTCCAACAAGGTGAACTCAAGCAGCTCAAACCTTACGAAAAAGAACTGCTGCAAAAGCTGGACTGATAAACCAACCAGCACGCTCCACCCCGATCAGCGCATCGGGGTGGCTCGCCTTGTCCCTATTGCCGGGCCAGAGCCACCAATTGCAGCACATCCATCCGGTATCGCGACAAGGATTGAATGCGGCCAGATTCATCCACCTCCACACCCTCATCCAGCAATCGCTGGCGCTGCAACTCAGCACCGTCTCCCTCAGCTAGACTGATTGCTCCGGCCTTATTGACCACTCGCCACCAGGGCAACTGATGCTTACCTGACATGGCGTGCAGTATCCGCACCACCTGTCTGGCTGCACGCGGGCTTTCAGCCGCCGCCGCAATATCACCATAACTGGCCACACGCCCCGCCGGTATGGCGCGAATCAACCGCACGACTCGTTCTGTAAACGCCTGCAAAGCACCGCCCCCGGGGTAGTAATCGGACAAAAAAAAGCCCCGCCAGTACTGGCGAGGCCTCTCAATAAAACGGTCAACCGTAAACTCAGTTTACCGTGGCGCCTTCCGCTTCAGCCTTTTGCTTGGCCTGAGCAACCGCCTGCGCAAACAGTGCATCAAAGTTAACCGGTGGCAACATCAGAGCCGGGAAACTGCCCTTGGTCACCGCGTTATCAATGGCTTCGCGAGCATAGGGGAACAGGATGTTCGGGCACACAGTATTGAGCACCTGAGCCAACTGCTGGCCCTCTAACCCTTTGATACCGAACAGACCGGCTTGCTGTACTTCCACCAGGAAAGCGGTCTCATCTTCCAGTTTAACGGTCACAGTGATGGTCAAAACCACTTCGAACAAATCGTCCTCAATCTTGGCCGTCTTGGTGTTCAGGTCCTGATTAACCTGCGGCTTCCACTGCTTGCGGAAAGCTTCGGCACCCATAGGGGCCTCAAAAGAGATGTCTTTTACGTAGAGACGCTGCAGGGCAAATTGTTGTTCCGGAGCGTTGGCGGTTTGTTCTTCAGCCATGATTAAAATCCTAGTTCAAAGTGTTTTTATAAGTGTGTTGATTCACATGGGGTCTGCGCATGGCATTTCAACTGCCCTGCGCAAAATAATTCTATCCGGCCAACAGGCCATCCAGTTCGCCCTGACGGTCGAGCATCATCAGGTCATCACAACCACCGACATGCTGCTCACCAATCCAGATCTGCGGCACGGTATGGCGCCGGCTTTTGGCCATCATCCGATTGCGGGCATCGCGGTCACCGTCCACGGATATTTCATGAATGGTGGCGCCCTTCTGCTTCAGCAGCTGCAGCGCACGCATGCAATAGGGGCATATGCGACTGGTGTAAATAGTAACTTCAGACATTGGAAACCGCCTCGTTTACTTGCTCACCAGCGGCAGATTCTGGGCCTGCCACTCACTGATGCCACCGCGCAAGCGAACCACATCAAAGCCTTTACTGCTCAGGGTGCGGCCTACGTGCCCGGTATGCTGGGCCATCTTATCCACCAGCAAAATGGTCTTGCTCTTGCTGGATTCCAGCTCAGACAGGCGTTCATTGATACGATTGTGAGGAATATTAATGGCGTCCACCAGATGCCCCTGCTTGAACTCCTTAGCCTCACGAACATCCACAATCAACGCCTCGCCACCATTGATCAGCCGGGTAGCCTCATGCACCGACAGGGTTTTACCGGCCTTGCTGCCCTCGGTCCAGAAGTAGCCAAATACCAAAGCACACAAAACACTGACCAGCAGCCATTGCTCACCCACAAATACAAAAAACTGTTCCACGAAATTCGATCCTGTTTATCGTCACTAGATTCGCCGCTCAAGCGCCGGCGCACAAAGCGAGGCAGTATACACCATCTGTATCATTAGGGAGCCAAAGCCGCTAAAATCGCCCCTCTTTGTTTGCTAGACGATCAATAATTTTATGACTGCCGCACGAAAACCTCTGGTCCTGCTGATTCTCGATGGCTTTGGCCACTCCGATGACAGCCAATACAACGCCATTAAAACCGCCAGTTCTCCTACTTGGGATAACCTGTGGCAGAACAATGCCAAAACCCTGATCCATACCTCGGGCATGGCCGTTGGCTTACCGGAAGGCCAGATGGGCAACTCCGAAGTCGGTCATATGACGCTTGGTGCCGGCCGGGTGGTGTATCAGAACTACACCCGCATCAACAAAGCCATCAGCGACGGTGACTTCTTCGAGAACCCGGTTTATTGCAACGCCATCGACCAAGCAGTCAACACCGGTAAAGCGGTTCACATTATGGGGTTGCTGTCACCGGGCGGCGTCCACAGTCACGACGCCCACATCAATGCCGCGGTGGAACTGGCCGCTCAGCGAGGCGCCAAACAGGTCTACGTACACGCCTTTCTCGATGGCCGCGACATGCCACCTCGCAGCGCCGAACCGTCACTACAGCAAACAGCCGACCTGCTGCAAAAACTGGGTGTTGGCCGCATTGCCAGCATCAGCGGACGCTTTTTCGGCATGGACCGTGACAACCGCTGGGACCGGGTACAAAAAGCCTACGACCTGATGACCGAAGGCAAGGCCGAGTATCGCGCTGGCGATGCGGTCAACGCCCTGCACAGCGCCTATGAGCGAGACGAGAACGATGAGTTTGTAGAACCCACGGTGATTGCAGCCGAGGGCGAAGCCCCTGCCACCATCAATGACGGCGATACCATTCTGTTTATGAATTTCCGCCCGGATCGCGCCCGCCAGATCACCCGCGCCTTTGTGGATCCCGGCTTTGATGGTTTTCAGCGCAACAAAGCACCGGCATTGGCCGATTTTGTCATGACCACCGAGTACGCCGCCGATATCGACACCCCATGTGCATTCCCACCTGAGGAGCTGCGCAACTCCTTTGGCGACGTTATGGCACAACAGGGCATGCAGCAACTGCGTATCGCCGAGACCGAGAAATACGCCCACGTCACCTTCTTTTTCAGCGGCGGCCAGGAAGACACCTACGGCGGGGAAGAACGCATTCTGATTCCGTCACCCGATGTCGAAACCTACGACCAGAAACCCGAGATGAGTGCCTATGAAGTCACCGATAAACTGGTGGAAGCCATTGAATCGGGCAAATACGACAGCATCATCTGCAACTACGCCAACTGTGATCAGGTTGGTCATACCGGTGTATTCGATGCATCCGTAAAAGCAGTCGAAGCAGTAGACGAGTGCCTGACCCGGGTTCTGGGTGCTCTTGACAAGGTAGGCGGCGAAGCCCTGATCACAGCCGACCACGGCAACGTGGAGGAAATGTTTGACGAGGCCAACAACCAGGTTCATACCCAGCACACCACCCTGCCGGTACCCTTTGTCTACGCCGGCCCGCGGCAGCTCAACCTGAAGGACGATGGCAGTCTGGCGGATGTGGCACCCACCATGCTGGATCTGCTTGGCGTCGCCCAACCAGCGGATATGACCGGCCGCAGCCTGGTAGAACTCAAGGCATAGCCCCAAGCCACAACCAAGGCCACATTGAAAAGGACCCCACTCATGCGCCGACACCTTATTACCCTGCTGACCATCCTGATGCTGCCATTGGCAGCTCAGGCACAGGGCGATCTCAGCGAGGCTGAATATCAGGCCAAGCTGAATGAACTGCAGGCCACCATTAAAGAACTGAAGACCGAGTTGGAGAAAGTTAAAAGCTCCCGCGACAACCTTGAAAACAATCTGCAGGGCACCGAGGTCAATATCGGCGAACTCCATAAGAAAATAGAGCGGCTCAAGGGGGAGCTTGCCAGCCAAAAAAAGCAACTGACGCAGCTCAAGCACCAGCGCTCTGAGCTGCAACAGCAACAGCAACAACAGCAGCAACGTATTGCCGAACACATCAATGCCGCCCACCGTTTGGGACAGCAAAGCCAACTGAAACTGCTGCTCAACCAGCAGCACCCCGATCAGGTGGCACGCACCCTCAAGTATTACGAGTACTTCCTCGAAGCCCGCTCTGAAAAAATTGACGCCTATCTGGCCGTCATTTCAGAGCTGGACACTCTCGAACCCAAAATTCAGGCCAAGACCCGACAGCTTGAGCAAAGCAAGCGCAGCCTCGAAGGACAACACCAGCAGCTGCGCAATCAACAACAGGAACGACTCGGCACCCTGACCAAGCTCAAGCAAAGTATTGCCAGTAAAGACCAGCAACTGAAAAAACTGGACAGAGACAAACGCCAACTGCAACAGCTGTTAGAAGAAGTCACCGCCGCGATCGCCAACCTCAATCTCAGCAGTGACGGCGAACCCTTCGCCAAGCGCAAAGGCAAAATGAAGCTGCCGGCCCGCGGCAAGATTGCCAATCGCTATGGTAGCCACCGCCTGTCGGGCAAGCTCAAATGGGAAGGTTTGGAAATCAAAGCCTCAGAGGGCAGCTCGGTAAGCGCGATCCATCACGGCCGAGTGGTTTTTTCCGATTACCTGCGCGGCCATGGCCTGTTGATCATCATCGATCACGGCGATGACTATATGAGCCTGTACGCCAACAACCAGACTCTACTGAAAGATATTGGCGACTGGGTCAGCAGTGGCGAAGAAATTGCCAAGGTGGGAAACTCCGGCGGCAAAGGCAGCAGCGGCCTGTATTTTGAAATCCGCCTACAGGGCAAACCGGTTAACCCCAACCTCTGGTGTAAGCGCTAACCCCAAACAGATCAACATAAGCGTTATTAACACTTGGCAGAATCGCTGGGTTTTTTTAGTCTTTTGGGATAAATAACAGGGAAGAATCGCCATGCATCAGCTTTCTCCGACCGACGCCAGCTTTTTCCAGCTGGAAACCCCGAAACAACCCATGATCATCGGCGCCTTATGGATCTGTGACCAAAGCACCGCCCCCAACGGTCTGGTGCGACACAAGCAGATTCTGGAATACGTGGAAGATCGCATCAGCCACAGCTCCCTGTTTCGCCGCCGCCTGCAGGCCGTCCCCATGAATCTTGACGACCCCTACTGGATCGACGACGCCAACTTTAACCTCGAATACCACGTCCGCCATGTCGGACTGCCCAAACCCGGTGATTTGCGCCAACTGCGAATTTTTACCGCCCGCATCATGTCCCGCTCCATGGATATGGAACGCGCCCCCTGGGAGCTCTACATCATTGAGGGACTCAATGACCCGGATAACTTCCCTGAAAATGGCTTTGCCGTATTGCTGCGATTGCATCACGCCTACGTAGATGGCAAATCGGCGGTGGAACTGATGTCGATGATGCTGGAAACCACCCCGGAACACCATTTCGGCGAACGGGATCTGGAACAGTTCGCCGAACCCGCCCTGTCCCCTACCGAGGCCTGGGCGCGGACCATCCCCCGACTGGCATCGCAGGCGTTTCGCAGTACCAAAGCCGGCATCCGGGCCGCCCGAAAAGGCCGCGAGCTCTACAGCAGACTGCGCCAAGACGCCCACCCCGATCAAACCCAGGTGCCGCAAACCCTGTTCAATCAAAATATTTCGCCACAGAGAGTATACGGATCGATTGATTGGGATTACCTGCAACTCAAATCGATCAGCCGGCTGACACCCAACGCATCCGTCAACGACGCCATTGTCGCCATTGTCGGTGGCGGCCTCAGGCGCTATCTGGATATGCACAATGAGCTGCCGGACGATCAATCTCTGGTGGCCCTGTGCCCGGTGTCGGTCAGACCCAATCAAAAGAAACGCGCCATGGGTAATATGGTCAGCGGCATGCTGATCGGTATTGGCACGGATATAGAAGACCCAATAGCGCGCCTGGAAAAGGTCCAAAGCCGCACCAGCAAAGCCATCCCTCTGGCTCAGGAAGTCATTAGCGAACTGGTCATCGCCTGGGGCGAGATGGTGCCTCCGGCCATGCGCTCACTGGTGGGCTGGGCACAGGGCAAACTGCACCTGCTCAGCCGCATGCCATTAATCAACACCGTGATCACCAACGTACCCGGGCCGGCCGGCATGGAGCCCCGCTATTTTGTCGGTGCCCGCGTCGATAAAATTTACCCCCTGATCCCCAACGCTGACGGCGTCGCCATTACCCATGGCATCACCGGTATTGGTACAAATCTGGCTCTGGGAGTTACCTGTGACAGAGCCATCATGCCCGACATGGATGACTATCTTGCCTGTATCGCGGCATCTACTCAGGAATATCTGGCCCTGACCCGGTAACCTCGAGCATCCCCCCAATTAGGGGGCCATTTCTAAATACGGACAGTAAGATGAACGTCTTACTGTCCGGTTTTGTACCCTTTAAACAATCAGCGGCAATTCGAGAGGCGCCCAATCATGAGCAAAGATTCCCCAGAGAAAATGGAAAGCCTAGCCAAGAAAATCTGGCTAGCGGGTCTGGGAGCCTACGGCCACTCCCTCGACGGCTTCCAGAACAGCTATGACAAACTGAGCGAAGAGAGCCAGAAGCTGTTTGATGAGCTGGTAGCCAAAGGCGAAGCCCTGCAGAATCAGGCCACTGACGCGGTCAAAGACAAGGTCAAAGAAGGCAACAGTCGCCTTGAAGCACGAGCCGACGAACTGAAAAGTAAATTGTCGATCACCTCCAGCATCAGCACCCGCCTGGAAGAAATGAGCAAGAAGATCGATAAGCTCTCCCAATCACTGGCCAACAAAGAGCCAGCCAAGAAGGGAAAAACAAGGGGGAAATAACGCCCCGGCCCTAATTAGAAAAGCATTTCTAATTAGGGGGGATTTTCTAACTTTTTGCCCTAGCATCAAATTCAAAGGTGCCGGGCCGGAAACGCAACATCGAGGTCCATATGGCTACCAAGAAACAGAAAGTAAAAGCCGTTGAGATTAAAGAAAGTCTGGCCAAGAAAATCTGGCTGGCCGGACTTGGCGCCTATGGCCGCTCACTGGATGGCGTCCAGAATCGTTATGAAAAGCTCAGTGAAGAAAGCCAGAAGCTGTTCGATGAACTGGTCAGCAAAGGCGAAGAGCTGCAAAGCGACACCACCGATCTGGTGAAAGACAAAGTCAAAGAAGGCAATAGCCGTCTTGAAGCCAGAATCGAAGAACTGCGAGAGCGCCTGTCCCTGACCACCAGTATCGACAAGCGCCTGGCGGATGTAAACGCCAAGATCGACCGCCTCAGTAAACGGCTGTCGAAGAAAACTGATTCCGAAGACTAATTTTAGTTTGTTGTTGTTTTGGCCCGGCTTGTCCGGGTCCTTTTTTTCAGCAAACCCCTATTCATTTATTGATTCAGGACGATGTCATGCCTGCTAAAAAACAAGTAAAACCACAAAGCGCACTGGAAAAGATTGAATCTCTTATCAAAAAAATCTGGCTGGCCAATCTGGGCATTTACAGCCGCTCCAAGGAAGAGATTCAAAGTCGCTATGAAAAATTGACTGACGAAGGTCAGCGCATTTTTGACGACCTGATCAGCAAAGGCGAAAGTGTCGAATCCGATGCCAAACGTTCCATCAACAGCAATCGCCAAAAGCTGGAAGAGCGCATTGCCGACCTGAAGCAACGATTGACATACAAGAGCAGCTTCAGCACCAAACTTGACGAAGTGAATGAAAAGCTGGACAAGCTCAGCGAAGCAGCTGCCAAGGTCTAAAACCAAAAACGCCGACATGACCGTCGGCGTTTTTATTTGTCATGCTGGCTTTGCGCCATCAGTCAAAATGCTTATCGCACTGCCGATGAATCTCATCCTCGATCAGATGTGCCAGTGGCCGCATCAAAAAAGGCAAATTAACTTCCACTCTTAACTGGCTATCATCGTAGTCAAGACGTCCTTTGGCACCACTGTTGTGGTGGTAATGAGTCTCGGTTGGCAAATGATTCGAATGGCCGCCAAAACGCTCGACCAATTTATCCGCCAACTCGCGCACCAGCTCCTGACATTCAGCCTCAGATAACTGATGATCTCTCTCGACGTAAATTTTTTTCATACCGGACTCAAAACTACTGCTTAGCGGGCGCAATATTATACACGGAAGTATCCGACCAAGCCCGGCATTCAATGGAAAAACTATTCGGGCAGGAAAGGCAACAATTGAATATACAGATGCTCTCGCATATCGGCCGCCTGAGAATTTTCACTCAACAGACTTAAACTCCCCTGCAAATTAAGCAGCGTATTCAAGAGATTATTAGCCAGCATAATGGACACCGCGGAAGGCCGCTCATCAGAGGGTGTCTGCAGCATATTTTCGACAAATTCCTGCAACTGATCATGCAGTTTGTTCAGTGCTTTGGACAACGGACGGCGCAGGTTTTCATAGCGAGCGCAAAGTGCTGCGGTATTCTGACTGATAAATTTATACTCAAGAAAAAAGTCAGCAACCAAACCCAGGTACATCAGCATGCCATCTTCATCGAGCTCGCCGACCTCCTGAATATCATCCATCAGGATCGACAGACCGGCATGGAAACGCGCGTACAACTCCTCAATCACCTCTTCTTTACCCTTGAAGTGATAGTAGAGGTTGCCGGGACTGATATTCATCTCATTGGCCAGATCAACACTGGTGATCAATGGCTCGCCCCGCTCGTTGAACAAAATCAGAGCCACATCCAGAATCAGATCGCGCGTTTTAATCTTTGCCATGCAGCAATGCTTCCCCCCAAAAGCCAGAACCAGCAACCAGATTCACTATTTGATCGTACCAACAAACAGATGCCAAGCGTATTGCCAGATACCTGATTATAATGGACACTCCAGTGAATTAATTGATTCTTTTAAAGTCGATAGATTATAGCCCCCACATCTGAAGGGCGGATACATTTATAACGGATAAATATTTCAGGAGCATCGCATGGCGCGTCGCCCATACCCCTTCCTTCGCAACAGCTTGTTGGCCCTGACACTGAGCAGTGTCTCCATTTGGGCTCAGGCCAGCGATGCCGATGCCGCCAGTTCGACCAATTCTGGCGCATTGCCTCTGGACGAACTGCGAACCTTTACCAAAGTCTACGAACACATTCGCAAAGGTTACGTTGAGGAAATCAGCGATAAAAGCCTGCTGGAATACGCAATCAAGGGCATGTTGTCAGAACTGGACCCCCACTCTGCCTACCTGAATGAAACGTCTTTCGACGACCTGCAAATCAACACCACCGGGGAATTTGGTGGACTGGGCATCGAAGTGGGCATGGAAGATGGCTTTGTCAAAGTGGTCTCTCCGATCGACGACACCCCGGCGGCCGAAGCCGGTGTCGAAGCGGGTGACCTGATTATCAAGCTGGATGAAACCCCGGTTAAAGGCCTGTCCCTGCAAGAGGCGGTGGAGCTGATGCGAGGCGTCAAGGGCAGTAAAATCATTCTGACCATTGTTCGCGAAGGCCAAAACGCCCCGTTTGAATTGGAAATTATTCGCGACATCATCAAAGTCCAAAGTGTGCGCTCCAAAGTCCTCGAAGAAGGGTTTGGCTATATCCGCATCGCTCAGTTTCAGGTCAACACCGGCAGCGACACCAGCGCCGCGATCGAGAAGCTGCAAAACGAAACCGAACTCAAAGGCCTGATTCTGGATCTGCGCAACAATCCCGGTGGCGTACTGCAGGCCTCGGTGGAAGTTGCCGACGCCTTTCTCGACGAGGGCATGATCGTCTATACCGAAGGCCGCATTGAGAACACCGACACCAGCTACGACGCCAAGGCCGGTGACGAAACCAACGGCCTGCCGATTGTGGTTTTGATTAATGACGGTTCTGCATCAGCCTCGGAAATCGTTGCCGGAGCACTGCAGGATCATCGCCGCGCTATCATTATGGGCACCCGCAGCTTTGGCAAAGGCTCGGTACAAACCGTCATTCCATTAAGTGAAGAGCGTGCCATCAAGCTCACAACCGCCCTCTACTTTACCCCCAATGGTCGCTCCATTCAGGCTCAGGGTATTGCCCCGGACATCGAAGTGGTCCGTGCCAAGGTGACATCTCTGGGTAAAAGTAATCGCATGAGCGAGGCCGACCTTAAAGGCCATCTTGGTAACGGCAATGGCAAACAAGAAAACGGCAGCGAAGCCCGCAAACAGGCCAGCAAAGAGCGCAGTGACCTGTTCAGCCGGGACAACCAGCTGTTTGAAGCCCTGAATTTGCTTAAGGGCCTCAACCTGTTTGGCCGCCAACAGTCGGTTGATGACATAGAGACGCCACAATCCTGAAGCTAAAGCACTCCTGTGGCGTTATAATGGCCGGCATTAAAACAACAAGACGCCGGTAACCATGCAGCGATTTCACCCGCGGTTTTTTATCCCTCTGCTACTTCTCACCCTGGTCTCCGGCCATGGCTGGGGTCAGGATGGATCAGGCCAGAAAAAGATCGCCAAAATAGCCATTATCATTGATGATCTCGGCTACAGTCTTACTTACGGGATGCAGGCCGTACAATACCCGGGGCCACTGACTCTGGCCGTGCTGCCCTTTGGGCCCAATAGCCAGAAGCTTGCTAAAACCGGTTACGAGCGGGGCAAAGAAATCATGCTGCACGCGCCCATGAGCACCTTGGCACCACAGCCATTGGACAAGGGCGCATTAACCTCCGACATGGACCACACCACCTTTATCCAAACCCTGCGTGACAGCATCCACGCCATTCCCTATATCTCCGGGATCAACAACCACATGGGCAGCGCCCTGACCCAAAACCAGCAATCGATGAACTGGCTTATGGGAGAAGTCAGCCAGCACGGCCTGTTTTTTATCGACAGCCGCACCAGTGCCTCCAGTGTGGCCCAACAGACTGCGGAAAATCATATGATCCCCAGTCGCACCCGGGATATTTTCCTTGACCACGAGCGCACCCCCGAAGCCGTTGCCCATCAGTTTCAGCGCCTGATTCACCTTGCCCATAAAAAAGGCTCAGCCATCGCCATTGGCCATCCCACCAAGGTCACCATGGATTTTCTCAACAGTCAGGCCAACCGGTTCGACCAGCTGGGGGTTCAACTGGTCAGCGTCTCCGAGCTACTACCCCAGATGAATACCAGCCTCAGCCATCTGGACGATGAGCCCGGCAACCGCTTGCCAATACCCGAAGACAGCCTGACCCCGGAGCAAATCGTCTACTGAGCTTTGCCAGCCCCCCATATGGGGCTAACAATTTTCAAAAACAGGGTCTAAACTGACTTAAGAAGTTGAATAAAGCGCCGAAAACAACTTCATAACCTAAAAATATTCGGCTTAATCGGGGCAATGACCATGGCACGGGCAACAAGAATGGGAGACACGGGAGGCTCTCATCAGCGCACAGAGCGCTTTTTCCAAAGGGAAGGATACTGGTACTACAGTACGCGTGAAGGTGTCGATATCGGCCCATTCGACGCACGTGACGACGCCGAAGATGGCTGCATGGAGTTTATTGATTTCGTGTGTAACGACTCCGCTGATGACTTTTCCAAAACACTGGCACTGTATCGTTACGCCTGATGGCCAGTCGCGATAACCAATAAAAAAGCCTCCTGTCGGAGGCTTTTTTATTGGCGCGATTGCGGTCACAGCCGCACTTCAACCCCCTGGTCCTGCATAAACCGCTTGGCTTCAGGCACAGAGTATTCACCAAAGTGAAAAATGCTCGCCGCCAGAACCGCATCAGCGCGCCCTGCCACCACACCATCAACCAGATGCTGCAAGTCGCCTACACCACCAGATGCAATCACTGGAACCGATACCGCATCACTGATTGCCCGGGTCACCCCCAGATCAAAACCGTTCTTGGTACCATCACGATCCATGCTGGTCAGTAGAATCTCGCCAGCGCCAAATTCAGCCATCTTGACCGCCCACTGGACGGCATCAATGCCGGTGGGCTTGCGCCCCCCATGAGTAAAGATCTCCCAGCGAGGCTCCTCACCCTCTTCACTGACCCGCTTGGCATCAATCGCCACCACAATACACTGAGCGCCAAAGCGCTCAGAGGCTTCACGCACAAACTCGGGATTCTTAACCGCCGCCGAATTGATGCTGACCTTGTCGGCACCGGCGTTGAGCATGGTGCGGATATCTTCTACCGTGCGAATGCCACCCCCCACTGTCAGCGGGATAAATACTTCGGAAGCGATCTGCTCAACCGTATGCACGGTGGTATCGCGCCCCTCGTGAGTTGCGGTAATATCGAGGAAGGTGATCTCGTCAGCCCCCTGTTCGTTGTAGCGCTTGGCCACTTCAACCGGGTCGCCGGCATCACGGATGCCCACAAAGTTGACGCCCTTTACCACTCGACCATTATCGACATCCAGGCAGGGAATGATTCGTTTTGCTAACGCCATGAAAAGCCCTATAAAGATAATTTATTTCAACACAACTTACGTCATTGGTAGATCATCCTATAACTGCTAGGATAACCCGCAAATTTAATCCACAAAATCACCAAAGGCATGCGATGGACATCCAGGATTTAATGGAACAGCGCAGAGCTCCGCGATTTAACACGGAGCTGAATGCCGAGCTTTCGACCCACGAAAACTCTCTGGGTGATTGCGTCATCTGCAATATATCGCGCTCCGGCCTGCAGATTGAGTGCTCCATGACTCAGGCGGCCCAACTGATACCGAATCAGGGCGGACCACCTCGAATCCCAGATATCCAACTCACATTAAGCTTTTCGGTACCGACCAGCGCTCGGGATAAAACGCTGATTCGTGTCACCTGCGACCTGATTTACGTGCGCCGTGTCACCCGGGAAAAACACCAACTGGGCTGCCAATTCCGTGAATTCCACGACGACTGCAACGAACATCTGGAAGACTTCCTTAGGCATTTTGCCACCAGTCAGCCCAAATCGGTTTAAGCCTGACCGTCCCAGCCGACAAAATTCTTCAGCAGTTGCAGGCCCGCCGTATGGCTTTTCTCAGGGTGGAACTGCACCGCAAATAAATTGCCGTGCGCCACAGCCACATCAAAGTCCACGCCATAGTGACAGCGACCGACAACCTCACCACTCATGGCTGACACATAATAACTGTGCACAAAGTAAAAGCGCTCACCGTCGGCAATGTTATGCCACATCGGATGAGACTGATTCTGACTCACCTGATTCCAGCCCATATGGGGCACCTTGAGGTGCTGCCCGGACTCATCGCGAAGATCCTTGCCGAAAAACTTTACCTCACCATCCAGCTGAGCTAGACAGTCAACACCGCCGTTTTCCTCACTGCGCTCCATCAGAGCCTGCATACCGACACAGATGCCCAATACCGGGCGACCACTGGCGACCAACTCTGGCACCAGTTGATCGAACCCCAGGCGGCGGATTTCAGCCATACAATCTCGAATGGCTCCCACCCCCGGGAAAATGATGTGGTCGGCAGTTTCAATAACGTCACGCTCGGCGCTGACCAAAACCTCTGCGTCGGGTGCTACATGCTCCAAGGCACTGGCCACGGAATGCAGATTGCCCATGCCATAGTCGATCACGGCAATGCGATTTGCACTCATAGTCAAACTCTCTTATCCAACAACTATAGAAATACGGGACCGCTTAGAGGGTGCCCTTGGTAGAAGGCATCATGCCACTCATGCGCGGATCTTCTTCCAACGCCATGCGCAGCGCGCGACCAAACGCCTTAAACACGGTTTCAATCTGGTGATGGGCATTAAAACCGCGCAGACAATCGATGTGCAGGGTTACCTGAGCGTGGTTTACAAACCCCTGGAAAAATTCCCAGAACAATTCGGTATCAAAATTGCCCACCCGCTTCTGGGTAAAAGGCACATCCATCACCAGACCGGGACGCCCGGAAAAGTCGATCACGACACGTGACAGCGCTTCATCGAGCGGTACATAGGCGTGACCGTAACGACGAATGCCTTTTTTGTCGCCCACTGACTGGGCTATAGCCTGCCCGAGAGTGATGCCAATATCTTCTACCGTGTGGTGATCATCAATATGGATATCCCCTTTGCAGGTGATATCCAGATCAATCAGACCATGACGGGCAATCTGATCCATCATGTGCTCCAGAAACGGCACACCGGTATCAAACTGGCCCTTGCCAGCGCCATCCAAATTGAGTGACACAGAAATCTGGGTTTCCAGAGTATCCCGGCTGACTGATGCGGTTCTTTCCGCCATAGTGATCTCCACAAAAACAATTACAGGCACCGCGTCGTTAACTGAGCCCGGCACCGAAAGAGCGCGATTATACCCTGCTACAAAGACAACGCCTAACCCGAAAAGGCAACCATTTTCCGAGTAAATTGGTCAGGCATTATTGGAGCCACTCTTAAAATGTTATATCATAACGCTTAAATTTGTTGCCGTTCTCTGTTTCGAATCCCGATGTTGTTACCACAAAGAGCCAGTTATTGTTTACTGCTCCTGTTGCTGCCCCTGTTAATGACGCAGCAACTGGCGACAGCGCATGTCCACGATAATCCACACGAGCACATCGAGTGTGATTTCCACATGCAATCGGGGGGCTGTGACGCCTCGGTTATAACCACCGCCCTGCCCCAGAGCACCCTCACATTGGAGGTGTTGACAGCCTTTATCGGCCTCAACGCCCCACAAAAACTGATCGCCGCCTATCAAGGGCGCGCGCCCCCGGTTCCTTTCTGATTTAAACAACGCACCAAATTATCAGTAAAAAAGGCCATGCAGCCTTAAAGGAACAACCATGAAATTTCGTCTGTGGGCTACTTTGCCCGCCTTTATAGTGACACCAGCCCTGGCAGAAAAAATCGAAGAAGTGATTGTCAGCGCCTCTCCCATCAGCAGTACCCACGTTGACACCGCCAGCGTATTGAATGGCGCTGAGCTGCGCACCCGCGCTGCCGCCACACTGGCCGAAACCCTGTCCGGTCAGGTGGGTGTCAGCACCACCTCTTTTGGCCCTAACGTAGGCAACCCGGTTATTCGTGGCCAAAGCGGTGCCCGCGTCAAAGTGATGCAGGACAACCTCGACACTCTGGACCTGTCGACCACCAGTGCCGATCACGCCAACACCACCGAGCCCCTGCTGGCAGACCAAATTGAAATCTTACGCGGCCCAAGCACCCTGCGTTTCGGCAGTGGCGCGATTGGCGGCGTCGTCAATGTGATTGACAGTCGCATCCCCAGACAACTGACCGACAAAGCCATTTCCGGCGCCATTGAAACCCGCCACAGCACCGTTAACGATGAAACCGCCACGGTCGCACGTCTGGATGGCAGTGCCGGCAAGATGGCCTGGCACGCCGATGGCCTCTACCGTGAAAGCAGCGACGTCGAGATCCCAGGCTATGGCAATCACGAAGATCCGGATGAATCTCCACACGGTTACATTGAAAACAGCAGCGCCCGAGCCCATGCCTACAGCGTCGGCGGCAGCTGGTTTGGCGAGCGCGGCATGTTTGGCCTGAGCATCAACCAACAGGAAAATGAGTACGGCCTTCCCCCCGGCGGCCATGATCACGGTCACGGCGGTGGTGGCGGTGGCCATGACGACGAAGAGCTAGTCCGTCTGGATATGGAACAAACCCGCATCGATCTGAAAGGCGAGCTGGATCAGCCATTTCAGGGATTTGAAAAAATGCGCGTACAGATGGCTCACAACGATTATGAGCACACCGAATTTGAAGGTGATGAAGCCGGCACCATGTTCGAAAACGACGCCATCGAAGGCCGGGTAGAACTGTTGCACAACCCGATCAACGACTGGAAAGGCGCCATTGGTCTGCAGATTCTGGACCGCGATGTCACCGCCACCGGTGAAGAAGCCTTTATTCCCAATGCCGATATTCAATCCTACGGTCTGTTTCTGATCGAAGAAAAACACTGGGATAGCAAAAGCCATCAACCCTGGATTCAATGGGGTCTGCGCGTAGAGCGTCAGGAAGTCGATCCGGACAACAGCAGCAGCGAAAATCACACCGCGTTCAGTGGTTCTATCGCCTACCACTGGACTCCTGCCGAAGCCCATCACTTCAGCATCAGCTACAGTCTGGCTGAGCGCGCGCCGACTCTGGAAGAGCTGTTTTCAGACGGCCCGCACATTGCTTCTCAGAGCTTTGATATCGGTGACCGCAATCTGGATAACGAGCGCAGCAACAACATCGATTTGGGCTATGAGTGGCATCCAGCCGAACCGGGACTGCTGCAAGAAGCCAGTATCAATGTTTTCTACAATCAGTTTGACGACTACATCTATGCGTTCAACACTGGTGTGGAAGACGTCGATTCTGAACTGGACATCTATGAGTACGTTCAGGAAGATGCCCGCTTCCATGGCATCGAAGCCGAAACCCGCTTCGGTCTGAGCGAGGCTGTAACGCTGCGCCTGTTTGGTGACTACGTACGCGCCAAGCTCGACGACAACGGCGACATTCCCCGCACCACTCCGGCCCGCTTCGGTACCGAACTGCGTTACAGCGCCAACTCGCTGGAGGCTTCTGTTCAGTGGCTGTCCGTGTCCGAGCAGGACAATCCGGGCATCAACGAAGAAGAAACGGACGGTTACGATCAGCTGGATGCTCAGGTGCAATGGCATCTGGACAGTGGCGCTACGCCAGTTATGGTGTTTGTACGCGGCACCAACCTGCTGAACCAAGAAATCCGCCACGCCACCTCTTATTTGAGAGAACTGGCCCCCGCCGCTGGTCGCAACATTACCACCGGCATCCAAGTCAGTTTTTAAAAACTCAGCTTTTAAAATCTGACCTGGATCAAAAAACCACCACCACAGCCGGAGGCGACTCCGGCTTTTTGATTCATATCAACAGCCCTTTCAGCAGCAGTCGTATTCTGATTGCATTGAATTCAGCATTCCGAGAGAGGGACACGATCATGGCAGAAACAGTATTTTTAGGTGGTTTGGGTATGGCAATCAGCATGGGCGGCATCGTGGTTCTGGCCGCTATCGCCGGCACACTTTGCTTTGTTCTTGAGAAAAAACTGGAAAGCGGACGCGAGCACTGAGCCGCTCTGACTTAACCCAGTGACAGAGGCGCCTTTATACAGGCGCCTTTTTTATTGCCCAAATTTATGGCCTGGGTGTATCACAGGCCTACGGCGCCAGTCTTGTCAGCGGTCACCACAACATAACGCAGCAGCTGTTGCTCATAGGCCCAATCCAAAAAGCGCGCGGTCGCCTCGTACTTCAACCAGCGGCGACGAGGCATTAGCGCGGGATTATCACTTCGGAACTGTTGCAACCAGAAACGGAACGCTGGCATAACATGGGCACTGATGTCTTCGAATTCAATAGCGCCAAACCCGGCACCAGCCAGATCATCATGATAGGTCTGTTGCGACACCATGTTACTTCCCGGAATCTGAGACAATCGGAACATACCCCGGGCCACCAAAGCCGCGGCCCCGGTATACCCCTCACCCAGGACAAAATCTGTCAGACCCATTCGCCCCCCTGCCGGCAGCAACTCACTGGAACGCTTTAGGAATTCAGCTCGAGAAGGAAAGTGATAAGCGCAATCGAGCGCAACAACCCGATCCACGCTCTGACCACTGGCCGCAGCCCAGATATCACCGCGACCCACACACCCCTGCCGCAAATCAGCGCGCGACGCCAATTGCGCCTGACGGATCCGCTGCCCGGCATAGGCGGTCTGGCTACGAGAGTAATTGACGCCAAACAGCCTTTGAACCCGGAATTGCTGCAACCACAACAACAACTGATCACCGCAGCCAAAACCGGCATCCAGCACCACCGACGAGGATGTCAAACCTACCCGGGCCCCCAGCAGCAACGCCATCTCCCGACAAGCCCCGGAGTAATCATCACAATTGTGCCAATAACCGAGATTGCCCCAGGCCTGCCCCGGGGTATTGAGCGGCAACTCCGCCAGATCATAAAACTCCCCGAGGTTCACGCTTCAAGCCAAGGGGCGGTAACCCCCAAAGACCGGGCGATGGCGACTGTGGAATCCACCGCGGCATCCAACAACGGAATCTTGTCCGCCAGATAAGAGCCACAAAACCACAAATTATTGCTGGGCTGCTGCTGCAATTGGCGCAACTGAGCCATGGCCTCACGGCTCTCGTGGGTGACCACCGGGCGGGTAAATTGCACCCGGGTAAGCTCGGCACCCTTGACTGGATCCGCGATGGGATTCCAGGTTTGAAACACTGGCGCCTGATGCCGGAAACGGCTGATGGCCTTGGTTAAATCCACCGATACTTCGGCTCTTGTGGCCCCCTCGGGTGCGACATAGGTAACCGGTGACAGAGGCACCGTGGCTTTGGGTAGCAGGCCCCGATCGGTGTGCACACTCATCGTCGATGTTTCAAAAGGCACCTTCGCCAGCAGCTCACGCTGGGCTTCAAACCCGTCCAGCATGCTGGCCGCCTGCTGCGCCTGCGAAGCCACTACCACATGGTCGAAATCTGCGATCTCACCCGATTCCGCTTCAACCCGGAGTCCGTCTCCGGCCTCAACCACTCTGGCGACGGCGCAGGAGGTCTTAACTTCAACCCCCTGCAGCAGCCGCGGCACAATATCGTCCACCCCCTTGGCGGCACTCATGATGCCAAACTCCCGGACGCCACAGGTCAGATACCCCAGCATCATATCGGCCGGATAATTGAGCACGCTCTGGTAGTCACAGGTACAGGTTACCGACAGGATCGGCAACAACACGCCATCGACGAACGACTGACCGGCACGGGTTTTCTTCAGGTACTCACCAAACGTCTGTTCTGACAGATTGCGACACCAGCGCAGATCCAGCTGGGCCCGCTTGAAAAACCACTGGCTTTGTAACGCAATCCGCCAGGCTCTTGGACTCACCAGACTCTTACCCTTGGGCAAACTGAAACCCATGGACCCGACATCCAGATTGCCATAGTGAAAAAACAGCTTGCGATCACCATCGGCAAAAGCACCGGAGTGATCACTGCTTTCTACTTCAACGCCAATTTCCCGGTACAGCGCCAACAGGTGATCGTAATAGCCCCGGCAGAAAATGCGCAGCGGCACGTCCACCCGGGTCTCAATGCCATTACTGAGGTAATCGACGGTAAACACGCCCATACCGGCGCGCGGCTGACTCTCGTAAACGGTGATGGCAAATTTGTCTTTCAACAGCCAGGCAGCGGAAAGGCCGGCAATGCCGGTGCCGATAATGGCCAATCTGGGCTTGCGCCCGTGAACCGCGGAATCAGTCTTGGTATCGGTCATATTACTCTTTCAGTATTTGAGAGCCAGAGGCAACTGCTACGTCACCTCAGGAGCCTCGGATTGATAATTTTTTAACTGGGCCATAACTTTTTTACCGCCACGCAGACCCAGCATGTTCATGGTGGTCATCAACCCCGACATCAGGGCACCACCGACCCCTGCAGTCATGGTATCCGCACCGGTCATATAGAGGTTTTTGATCGGCAATTGCGAATGCAAAAAGGGCTTTTCAAACCGATCCACAAAGTGATCCAAGCCATAAATTTCACCGCGCTTGTTGAGCTGGAAATGCTGCGTGGACAACGGTGTCGACAGCTCGAAGTAATCCAGCGCGTCACGCAACTGGGGCATGCGCTCGAACAACTTTTCGAGCATGCGCTCAGCCAAGGCCTTTTTGTAGGCCTCATAGTCATCCCCTCGCTGATTCCAGGTGGTGCCCTGCCATGCCTCAAAGCGGCTCATGTCGGCCACGGACACCAACTCCACCGTCGACTTTCCGGGATAACGGCTGTCCCACTCCGGGTCTTTGGTGGAGGGAAAGGACACGTAAACCAGCGGCAACTCGTTGGTTTCATCGTCACGATAGCGCGCCATATTACCTTCGTGATCGCCACTGGGGTAAATCCACAAATTGGTGGTCGACAAACCCAGCTCTTTGGCGCTGCCTTTGAAACCCGCATAAACGCAGACCGATGCCGATGAATAGTCCACTTCAGAAGTCCACGCCTGCATCTTGTGTTCGCGCCGGTACTCTTCGGGCACCAGACGTTTGACGGTATTCATAAACCCGGCATTACTGACGACCTTGTCCCCGTGAATCACACTGCCATCGACCATTTTTACGCCAGTGGCCCGGCCTTTTTCAACCACCACCTGATCCACTTCGGCGTAGGTAAAGACTTCGCCTCCACTTTTCTGGATGGTCGGAATAATCTCCCGGGCAATGGCACTGGAGCCCCCAACGGGATAGGCACCACCGCCCAGAAAGTGTTTGGCGATCAATGCGTGCATCACAAACGCCGCATCACTGGGCACCTGCCCGTAATCACCCCATTGGCCGGTCAATACAGAGATCAGCTCCTGATTGTCCGTCAGGCCTTCCAACACGTCGCGGGTCGTCATATAAAATTCTTTCGGCACCAGCCGGCGACGCAGCCGATTGTACAGACGCCCCATGCGCCGAGGCATGGCCTGCCCGGCAAAAAATTTCGGCGTGCTGGAGCTGACATTGCGAATCAGGGCCACATACTCACGAATGGCCTGTTCCTCCTGCGGAAAATAGCCCGTCAGAGTCTCGATAAAGTTATTGGCCCCGGCGACAAAATCGTATTCGCGATCGCCTAAAATAATGCGGTCATAGACCGGATCCATTGCCTGCCACTGCAACCGCCCTTCACTGATGACATCAAACACCCGACGCAGGGTTGAGTGCGGCTTGTGCACCTCGCCAATGTAGTGAACACCAACATCCCATTCATAGCCCTCGCGCTCGTAGGAATGGGTAAAACCACCTGCGGTGTAGTGTTGCTCCAACACACAGACCTTGAGCCCCTGCAAAGACAACAGTGCGGCATTGGCCAAACCACCCATGCCGGAGCCAATCACAATGGCATCATAGTGCTCGCTGGCTCGTCCCGGGCGGTAGCGCTTGCCGGTACGCACACTGACTTTTTTGCTTTTGAGTTTTTTCCGATCTTTATTCCCGGGCTGCGTGTTTATTTCTGCTGTCGTGGCTGTCGTCATTATTATCACCTCGCTATCATTGAGCAGAAACTATCATCGACCCTATTTATATGCAATTATTTGCATATAAATTATTTATGACAACAACCGGAATAGCATGTCCCTGAAACACACACTCCTGACCCTGCTCAATACCGAACCCGGTAGCGGCTACGACTTACAGCAACGCTTCAAGAACCGTCTGGGTTATTTCTGGAATGCCAGCCATCAGCAGATTTATCAACAGCTGAAAAAAATGCTGGAGCAGGGCCTGATTGAATTTACTCTGGAGCCTCAGGCGGGCAAGCCCGACCGCAAGGTTTATCAACTGCGGCCAGCCGGCGAACAGGAACTGCTGCAATGGCTGCAACAACCAGCCAAACCCAACAAGATCAACGACGCACTGCTGGTCAAGCTGTACGGAGGTGACCTGTTACAACCTCAGGAATTGATGGCGGAGATTGAAGAGCACCAGCAACTGCACCGCAAAATGCTCGATACCTTTCTGGCTTTGGAAGCAGAGTATCTGGCCCTGCCGGCCAGCAAACAAACACCGTTGAAGCTGCCCTATCTGACTTTGCGGCGCGGCATCATCGGCGAGGAAGCCTGGCTGCGCTGGGCTGAAGAAGCCAAAGTGACGATTAATGAACTGACGGAGTAACCCAGATCGCGGGCTACAGGCCCATGGCCTGTTTCACAATCAGATTTTTCAGCGCGCCCAGATTGTTAACTCGGCGCATGCCCTCATTGCGAAGCCAGCGCAACGGCAGATCATCGGAACCAAACAGGGTTTTAAAACCCTCCATGACCGCCATCATCCCCAGATTGTGCCATTTGCGATTGCGCTGATAGCGCTTGAGTATGGATGGCTCGTTAAGGGGTAAGTCACGACGACAGGCGCGGATAATTTCCTCACTCAGGGCAATCACATCGAGAAAACCCAGATTCACCCCCTGACCAGCCAGGGGATGGATGGTGTGAGCGGCATCGCCAATCAACGCCACCCCCGGCAGGATATACTCCTTGGCGTGTCGCTGGCGCAGTGGAAAACTGAAGCGCTTGGCCACTGCGGTAACGTCACCCAGGCGCCCCTCGAAGGCGTCACCCAGACGCTGACAAAAAGCCTCATCAGACAATGCCATCAGTTCTTGTGCCACCTCGGTTTTAGCAGACCAGACAATGGAACTGTGGTATTCGTCAAAATCGGCCTGAGAGCCAACTTGCAGCGGCAAAAACGCCAGAGGACCGATCTCGAGAAAGCGCTGCCAGGCGGTGAATTGGTGGGGCTCGCTGGTGGTCACCGTCGAGACGATGGCACTGTGGCCATAATCCCACTCACGGGTCTCCATATTGAGAATACCGCGCACTTTTGAATGGGCACCATCAGCCGCAATCAGCAGTTTGGCTGCGACGCTGCGGCCATCTGCCAACTCAATCAGCGAAGCACCGTCGCGGGGGTTATGACTGAGCTGACTGAGCTGTGCCGGATGGAGTAACTCAATCCCCGGATGGTCCTGCATCTTTCGCCACAACAGGGATGTGATCACACTGTTTTCAACAATGTGGCCTAGGCATTCTCGCTGCACTTCACTGGCATCAAACTGAATATCTCCGGTGCCCTCGGCGTCCCAGACATGCATACGCTCATAGGCACAGGCCCGCTGCCGCAGGACATCGTGCCAAATACCAATATCTTCCAGCAGTTCCTGAGAGGCGTGGGTTAAAGCCACTACTCTGGGATCAAACTCGGTGCCCGAAGGGGACGCTGCAGGTTCGCTCGCCTCAATCAGGCCAATGCTTAACGCCTCACAGGCCGGATGTTCAGCCAGAGCGCAAGCCATAGCGCCACCCACCAGGCCGGCACCAACGATCAGCACATCAAAATGCAGGTCTGCTGTCATATTAGAATCACCGCTGTTCATAGATCACTGCTGAATCCAAATTATCGATGGAAAACGGGACGGCGAGAAGCCTGCCCCATGGTCTGAGACGCCAGTAGCTGCTTGGCACCCGGCAGAGTTTCCAAACCAAGAAAACCCAATGCTCTGAGTCCCGCCGAGGGCAAAGCCCCGGTACTGAACAGACGGGTTAATTTGTCACTGAACTGAATGGTCGCCTGCTGATCGAGTTGTTGCTGCTGTTCATACTGCTGTAATACCTGCAGCGAGCCCAGCGGCTGGCGCTGCCTTCTGGCCCGGGCCAGCACACTGGTCAGGGCAGCACAATCGCGCAGTGCCAGATTGAACCCCTGACCGGCCACCGGATGCAGAAAGTGCGCGGCATTGCCCATCATCACCAGCGACGAGCGCACCTGCTCTTTTGCGACCAGCAACTGCAACGGGTATGAATCCCGCTTACCGACGCTCTTAAAGTGACCGAGACGAAAGCCGAAGCGCTGCTGCAATTGCGCCATAAACGCGTCGTCATCGAGCGCCAACAGAGCATCAACCTGGTCTGTCGGCTGAGTCCAAACCAGCGCACTGTCACAGCCGTTTTCACCACCCAATGGCAACAATGCCATAGGGCCCTGATCGGTGAAGCGCTCGTAGGCGACACAATCATGACGCTCATTCAGGGCCACATTGGCAATAATGGCGGTCTGGTGATAGGTCTGGGTATCGACCCCGATGCCAAGCCCTGCACGCAGGGGCGAATCGGCACCGTCAGCAATAACCACCAACTGGCTCTCGATCCGTCCGCTTGCATCGGCAGAGGCATAATCAATATGAGCCCCCTGAGCCAGCGGAGTAACCCGCTCGACCGTGGCCGGAGCCAGTAATTCGACGTTGTCGAGCTCATGTAGATGCTGCAATAGCACCCGTCCCAACCAGGCATTGGCGACCACGGCGCCCACCTGTTCCAACCCCATTGCACTGGCATCAATCAGGCTGCCACCAAAATGCCCCCGGTCAGACACGTGCACTTGCTGGATTGGGGTTGCCGCCTGGGACAACTGATCCCACACGCCGATCCGCTGCAGTAATTCGATACTGCCATATGCCAATGCCGTTGAGCGATCGTCAAAACTGGGCTGATGGATGGCCTCTCCCGGACCGGGCAACGGAAACCCTTCAACCAGCACCACCTGCCAGCCGGCATTGGCGTGCGCCAACAGCGCCGCCATGGCCGCCCCCACCATACCACCACCCACGATGGTGATATCTGCCTGAGATTGGATCTCAGTCATCAGCCAGTCTCCGCCATCAGCGCCTCTATCTCAGCCACTGTTTTGGGTACATCGGCGGTCAGAATCTCACAGCCATCTTTGGTAATCAGAACGTCGTCTTCAATGCGTATGCCGATGCCACGCCATTTGGCCTCAACATTGAGATTGTCCGGCGCCACGTAAATGCCGGGCTCAACGGTCATACACATCCCCGGTTCGAGCACTCGCCACTCGCCGCCTACCTTGTAATCGCCCACATCGTGCACATCCATACCCAGCCAGTGACCGATGCGATGCATATAGAACTCTTTGTAATCTTCGTTTTCTATCAGCTCGTCAATCTCGCCGCGCAACAACCCCAGCTCCACCAGCCCTTCCGTGATCACTCGAACCGAGGCTTCATGGGGATCATTCCAGTGGTTATCGGGCTTGATCTCAGCAATCGCCGCCTCCTGAGCCTTGAGCGTCAGCTCATACAGTGCCTTCTGTTCTTTGGAGAATTTACCACTGACGGGAAAAGTGCGGGTGATATCAGCGGCGTAGTGATGCAGCTCGCAGCCCGCATCAATCAGCACCAGATCGCCTTTGGCCAGCTTCTGGGTGTTATCGATATAGTGCAATACACAGGCATTATCACCACCGCCAACGATGGTGCTGTAAGCGGCAAAGCGGGCGCCGCTCATGGCGAACTCATGCAGAATTTCCGCCTCCAACTGGTACTCATAGGCTCCGGGTCGGCAAAACCTCATGGCGCGGCTGTGAGCTCTGGCAGAGATTTCACCCGCCTCGCGCATGATCTTGATCTCTGCGGCACTCTTGTACAGGCGCATATCATGGAGGAAATGATCCAGATCGAGAAACTCACCCGGAGGCGTTGCGCCACTGCGCACCTTGGCGCGGATGGCGTTGACCCAGCTCATCACCTGATGATCGAAATCTGCGTCTTTGCCCATGGCGTAATAGACCCGCTCGCGGCCTTCAATCAGCCCCGGCAGAATGTCGTCAATATCATCAATAGGAAAGGCGTCATCTGCTTTGTATTCACTGACCGCCCCTTCGGGGCCAGCGCGATAGCCGTCCCAGATCTCGCGCTCGCGATCCTTCTCCCGGCAAAACAGCACAAACTCGCCATGCTCGCGCCCCGGCAGCAACACCACCACCGCCTCGGGCTCGGGAAATCCGGTCAGGTAGAAGAAATCGCTGTCCTGACGGAACAAATAGTCGGTATCACGGCTGCGTGATTTTTCAGCAGCGGCAGGCAGAATGGCAATACTGTTGGGTTCCATCTGCTCCATCAGCGACTTGCGACGGCGCTGAAATTCTTTTTTGGCAATGGTCATAGGTTGTTGTCTAAGTATCTAAACAGGTGATGTTATTATGGGACGGAAAGCCGTGGTTAATGAACCGTGGGAGTCTGCTCCTGATTCTCCTCTTCGCCACCGAAGTCGGTGAATAAGGTCAGCACGGCCATGCGCACATATTCCGCAATCTCCATCAGATTGGCCTCAGCCTCCTCGGCCTCCTCATCAGCACCGTCACCAATACTGACAATCGCAGCCATATCACGCAATGCATCGGCCGCATCCTCGGAAAACTTGGCATTGGGATCAATCCCGGCACTGCCAAAGCCGGTCAGAAAACCATGGCACCACTCACCCAGCGCCCGGGCACGGTCTTCAAGACTGGCATCATCGTCAGGTAACAACAGTTGAAAGCTGTAACCCTGATCCTGCAGTTGCGCCAGAGTAACATGATAGAGTCGAGCCAGTTCGGCCTGTGTTTTACCCTCCGGGTCGCTTTCAACGCCGTGTTCTTCATTGGTAATCACATCCAGAAACTCCAGCGCCTGAGCCAACCATTCCTCGGAATCGAGGCGTAAACCACCACACAACTTGCCCGTGAGCATGCCATGCAATTCAGCGGGGCTGTTGAGCGCACCCACCGGCACCAACAAATGATTTAGGTATTCAAAACTGATCAGGGATTCGACAGAACTCATAATTTTCTTCTCGCTACAGAGGCCGCCATCCTACCACGATTGCGTCTTTCGCAAGCGACATCCCTGCTGGAAAATAATTTTCTTCTATAATTACGCATTGTTAGCCAACAAAAGCTAGAATTTACTTCAACATTCATTGACCGGATATTCACTGAATCTTATAGTTATGTGGATATCCCAGACCGCCGGTGCACTTCCCCATGACAGATCAATTGCTACAGACCCTGGAAAGCAAGCTCGAACAGCTTCTGACACGGTGCAACCGCTTGCAGGAAGAAAATCAGGCCTACCGCGCAAAAGAAACCGAGTGGCAACAGGAGCGCACCCGTCTGGTTGAGAAAAACGAATTGGCCCGCAACCGCGTGGAAGCCATGATCACCCGTCTGAAAAGCCTGGAAACTGACTGATGAGCAACGACACGGTTTTTGTCAAAATTCTCGACAAGGAATACCAGATCGCCTGCCCCCCCGAGGAGCGCGAGGCCCTGCGTCAGGCCGCCCAGAATCTGGATGACCGCATGCGAGTTATCAAAAGCTCCGGCACAGTGATCGGGCTTGAGCGCATTGCCGTGATGGCGGCGCTGAATCTCAGCTACGAGCTGCAGCAGGCCTCCGAGCAAGCGACCAAATCTACGCTGGATGAGGATCGACTTGAAAGCCTGAGCCAGCGTATCACTCAGGCACTGGATCAGTTGGACTGACAGGCAAACACCCTGCCCCACCTCAAATCACCCTTTTTCACAGATTACAAGTCTACTCAGGTTCACCGCAGCCGCGTTATAATGACGACAACCCTGAAGTGTTGGCCAGCCGACAAGTCCTCGAGCCGATAATTTTTATCCCGGGTGTGTCTCGCCAGTGCCAGTGTGCATGTCCGCATGACGGAAAGCCTTCGGCATTGCAGGTGCTCCCACCTTGAACCCTACGGTTCAAGGCCAAGTTGGCAGCGGCACTCTCGGGGCCTAATAATCCCAATCGGATGGCACCCATAATGGCAACTCGGCATGGATGATCGCCAAAAGCTCAGACAGGAATTGCGTCAGCGCCGCCGCGCCCTGACCGGTAAACAGCAGCAAATCGCTGCCCAGAGCCTCTGTCGCCAACTGCGTAATCAGCTTTTCTTCCTGCGCGCCAGACACATAGCCATCTATCTGCCCAACGACGGCGAAATAGATCCGCGGCCGCTGATGCAAACTGCCCTGACCATGGGCAAAAAGTGTTATCTGCCGGTCCTCTATCCCGACGGCCGCCACATTCTGCAGTTCCTGCCCTTCGACAACGACACCCGCTTGCAGGATAACCGTTTTGGCATTCCCGAGCCCTGCGTTCGGCAGCAGCATCAGCACAAACCAAAATATCTGGATCTGGTATTAATGCCTCTGGTCGGTTTTGATGCCAGGGGTGGTCGCATGGGTATGGGCGGTGGTTTTTACGACCGCACCTTTGCCTTCCGCCAGAATCCCGCTTGTCACAAACCACGCCTGATCGGTCTGGCACATCAATGCCAACAGGTTCCCCATCTGGAACTGGCTGACTGGGACATACCACTGGACGCTATTGCCACAGACAACCAGCTGATCTTTCCGGAGTAATCGTTATGAACTTCGAGCAAGCCCATCGCTATTTTCTCAGCAAGCCCGAAGCCACCGAAGACTTTCCGTTCTACCCGGATGTACCGGTGTTCAAAATCCGGGGCAAGATGTTTGGCCTGCTCAGCTATGGCAGCAAGGGCAAAGCCAATGCCGAGATTGCCCGCATGAACTTGAAATGTGACCCGGAGCAGGCCCTGACCCTGCGGTTTTTCTTTGATGCAGTAAAACCCGGTTATCACATGAACAAGAAGCACTGGAATACCGTCATGCTCGACGGATCGGTGCCGGAATATGACCTCCGGCAAATGATTGATCACTCCTACGCACTGGTGGTCAAAGGCCTGAAAAAAAGCGAGCGTAGATCGCTGGAACTGGCCTATGGCACTGAAGCGCTCTACGGCTCGACAGCGCCCATGGAAAACACACCGACCACGGGCAAGTGATCGGACACCTCCAGAGTATCGCGCTGGCGCACATGGCTGTGCAGAAGCTGCCAGTCGCTGCTGTAAAACAAATAATCGATGGTGCGGTCCGGCCCGGTCACCCGAGTATCGTTGGGGAAGTGGGTATACCAATTCGCCACCCGAGCCGAGCGCAGATCCTCCAGTGACGGGATTGCGCCATAACGGTCATACAATGGCTTGATGGCCGTTGGCTGCTCAAACGAACCAGTGCCCGCCTGCTCAATCGAAGCCAACTGCAGCCCGCCATCGGGGGGCAGCATATTAAAGTCACCACCTGCCACCCAAGGGATATTATGCTGCTCAAGCTCTTTTACACGGGCTTGGACCACCGCCAATTGTTGCCGCAACACTCCAGTGCCATCAGCCCAGGCGTCAAAGTGGGTATTGAGCAGCGCCACGGTTTTGCCCTGATACTCAATGCGGGCTTCCAACAATGCGCGCTGAAAATAAAAGTGTTGTGACACCGGATCCATCGGCATCCGCGGCAGCTGATAGCGATCCGCCGATACAATCGGGTGACGGGACAAGGTTACCAGCTGCATACCCACCGGCCCGTTGATTTTAGGATGCGGTATATAGTCCGCCTGCCAGTAATACGCAGACGCCACACAGGGGAACGCCGCATCACCCAAACGCTGTTGCAAAGCCTTGATCTGATCGCGATAGTGTGTCCTCACATCATTGCCGTCATTCACTTCCTGCAACAACACCGCATCCGGATTTTCATCGCGAATCAGAGCCGCGACCCGATCCAGCGTCAGATCAATCGATTGCTCACTGGGGCGAACGTCAGGGCCGCCGTCCATGTCAAAGAAAAACACATAATCCTTACCCGCCATAAACTGCACATTAAAGCTCATGACCTTGAAGCCGTGCTTATCAGTATCCCTTGAGACTTCGGCGCGGCAATCACTGTCAGCGGTTTGGACATCAGGGTAAACCGGCACACCCAACCAGACCCACAATGCCCCGCCCATAACGGCCAGCATCGCGCTCGCCAGCCAAATCGTTAACCGCCCTCTTGATCCACTCATAGCGCCAGCACCTGTTGGCAATAACTGCTGTTACCCATATACTGTATATAAATACAGTTCTGGTGATTGTTATGATTCTTACCGAAACCTTCCCTGCCGAAATAACCAGCCAATTCGAACTTCCCCTGATTCTTCACAGTGGGGGCTCAGATTATGACACGGGCGGTGATGACAAAGCCCCCGGCATGGATCTTAACCAACAACTGCTGCGCCAACCGGATAAATCTTTTATCAGCCGCGCCAGCGGTAACGCTCTGTATAAACAGGGCATTCTCGACGGCGACCTGTTGATTGTTGATTGCAGCCTGTCGCCGCAACACGGTGACATAGTCGTTGCCGCTCTGGAAGGTGAATTGATCTGTCGCCGTCTGGATTTACGCAACAGCCTGCTCACCAGTGACGATGAGGACCTCGAGGACCTGCCGCTGCAGGACTGGGCTGACCTGCGGATTGAAGGCGTGGTAGCCCACTCCATAACCCAGCATCGCTAGAAACCAATCGGCGCCTCCAGATAAACCTATATCAAAATATTTTGATATAGGTTAAATGTGCTGCTAGACTGGCAGCCATGTCATCATCAACTCCCCTGCCCATTGAGGCTCAGCAAGCGACCAATCTTGAGTTGGCGGCCCTGTTAAAAGCGGCCGGCGACCCTTTGCGTCTGGATATCTTGCGCCTGCTGGGTCGCGACTCGCTGGGCGTAATGGAGTTAAGCCGCATCTTTGACGTCAAACAATCGGGCATGAGTCACCACCTCAAAGTGCTGGCCAACGCCAATCTGGTAGTCAGCCGGCGAGAAGGCAACTCGATTTTTTACCGTCGTGCCCTGCCGCAGTTTCAACACCAGGAGCTCATCAAAGCCCTGTTTGACAGTGTTGACCTACAACCGCTGAGTGCGGACAACCAGATCGGCCTTGGCAAAATTCAGGAAGAACGGGCCCAGGCGTCCCGTGATTTTTTTGCCAATAACGCCGAGAAATTCCGTGAACAGCAAGACCTGATTGCCAGCTACCCGGCCTACGCTGAAGCCGCCTTGGAGATGCTGGATTCCACACCACTGTCAGCGCGCCAAGCCGCTCTGGAAATAGGCCCCGGGGAAGGGCAATTTTTAAAGCCACTGAGCAATCGGTTTGAGCAGGTTATTGCACTGGATAATTCAGCCTCGATGCTGCAGCAGGCCAAAAACTTCTGCCACAAAGAGCAACTCCAGAACATTGAATTTATTCACGGTGACACCCGGGCTGCGACCGAACAGCATCTCAAGGTCGACTGCATCGTGCTGAACATGGTGCTGCATCACACACCATCCCCGGCCAGCATCCTGCTGGACGCCAGTACCTTGTTGAACCCTGGCGGCGCCGTGGTGATGACCGACCTGTGTCACCACGATCAGCAGTGGGCCAAAGAGGCCTGCGGAGATCTGTGGCTGGGACTTGATCCCGATGATTTAAGTAACTGGGCCCGTCAGGCGGGCCTGACTGAAGGGGAAAGCCAGTACATTGCCCTGCGCAATGGCTTTCAAATCCAATTTCGACAATTTTTTAAGCCCGCCCACTGACCTTTGGCGGATAAGCTTTGTAAACAGGAGCAAACAAGCATGTCTGAATATTCCGTATTTACCTCAGAGTCCGTCTCTGAAGGCCACCCGGACAAAATGGCCGACCAGATTTCCGATGCGGTTCTCGACGCCATCATTGCCCGCGACAAACACGCCCGTGTCGCTGTGGAAACACTGGTAAAAACCGGCATGGCCATTGTTGCCGGCGAGGTCACTACCTCCTGTTATGTGGATCTGGAAGATATCATTCGCGATGTCATTACCGACATTGGTTACGACAGCAGCGATGTGGGCTACGACGGCGCCACCTGTGCGGTACTCAACGCCATCGGCAAGCAGTCGGTTGATATCAATCAGGGCGTGGACCGCACCAAGCCCGAAGATCAGGGCGCGGGCGATCAGGGCCTGATGTTTGGCTATGCCACCAACGAAACGCCGTCCCTGATGCCGGCACCGGTGTACTACTCACACCGTCTGGTTGAGCGTCAGGCGCAACTGCGCAAGGACAAGGTGCTGCCATGGTTGCGCCCGGACGCCAAGAGTCAGGTCACTCTGCGTTATGAAGATGGCAAGCCAGTGGCCATCGATGCCGTGGTCCTGTCCACCCAGCACAACCCTGAAATCAGTCAGGAAGACCTGAAAGCCGCGGTCATGGACAACATCATTACCCAGGTACTGCCCGCCGAGCTGCTGCATGAAGGCACCCAGTACCACATCAATCCAACCGGCAATTTTGTCATCGGCGGCCCGGTGGGCGACGCCGGTGTCACCGGACGTAAAATCATTGTCGACACCTACGGCGGCATGGCCCGTCACGGTGGTGGCGCCTTCTCCGGAAAAGACCCCTCCAAGGTGGATCGCTCAGCCGCCTACGCCGGCCGCTATGTTGCCAAGAACGTGGTAGCCGCCGGTCTGGCAGACCGCTGTGAAGTGCAAGTGTCCTACGCCATTGGCGTGGCAGAGCCAACCTCCATCTCGGTAAACACCTTTGGCACCGGCACCGTAAGTGACGTTAAGCTCATCGAAGCCATTCGCAAGGTATTTGATTTGCGCCCTTACGCCATTACCCGCGTATTGGATCTGGAGCATCCCATGTATCAACTGACGGCAGCCTACGGTCACTTTGGCCGCGAGCCGTTTGAACACACTTACACCTGGACTGAAAACGGTGAGGAAAAATCCGAGACCTTCACCGCCTTCACCTGGGAAAAGACTGACAAGGTGGATGAGTTGAAAACGGCTATTGCCTAACTCTACCGTCTGATTAATTTATATTTTTGGAGTCGACAATGACCAATTTTACCGATTACAAAGTGGCTGACATCAGCCTGGCCGACTGGGGCCGTAAAGAAATTGATATCGCCGAAGGCGAAATGCCGGCACTGATGGCTCTGCGCCGCAAGTACAAGGATGCACAACCTCTGGCTGGCGCCAAGATCATGGGTTGTATCCACATGACCATTCAGACCGCTGTGCTGATTGAAACCCTGGTAGACCTTGGCGCTGAAGTGCGTTGGTCTTCGTGCAACATCTTCTCTACCCAGGACCACGCTGCCGCCGCCATTGCCGCCGCCGGTATCCCCGTGTTTGCCTGGAAAGGTGAAACCGAAGAAGAATTCCTGTGGTGCATCGAGCAAACCATCCTGTCGGAAAAAGACGGCAGCGAAGTCTGGGATGCCAACATGATTCTGGACGACGGTGGCGACCTCACCGAAATGGCTCACAGCAAGTATCCGGCTATGCTGGACAAGATTCACGGCATCTCTGAAGAGACCACCACCGGTGTCCATCGCCTGCTGGAAATGATGGAAAAAGGCGAACTGAAAGTGCCGGCCATCAACGTTAACGATTCGGTCACAAAATCCAAGAACGACAACAAATACGGCTGCCGTCACTCCCTCAATGACGCCATCAAGCGCGGCACTGACCACCTGTTGTCCGGCAAAAAAGCGCTGGTTATTGGCTATGGCGATGTGGGTAAAGGCTCT
Organism: Candidatus Pelagadaptatus aseana; assembly: GCF_040362265.1. NCBI lineage: Bacteria > Pseudomonadati > Pseudomonadota > Gammaproteobacteria > Cellvibrionales > Cellvibrionaceae > Candidatus Pelagadaptatus > Candidatus Pelagadaptatus aseana. Next base: position 194,085 of record NZ_BAABNJ010000005.1, on the reverse strand, counting down.
GCCGCCTCCCTGCGTCAGGAAGGCATGATCGTAAAAGTAACCGAGATTGATCCCATCTGCGCCATGCAAGCCTGCATGGACGGCTTTGAAGTGGTTTCCCCCTACAACAATGGCATCAACACCGGCGAAGTAGCGGACATCAACACCGAAGTACTGGGCACCACCGATCTGCTGGTAACCACCACCGGTAACGTCAATGTCTGTGATGCCGCCATGCTGAAAACCTTGAAAAACGGCGCAGTGGTCTGCAACATCGGTCACTTTGATAACGAAATCGACACGCAGTTTATGCGCGACAACTACGAGTGGGATGAGATCAAGCCACAGGTACACAAGATCTATCGCAACAAGAGCGTCAATGATCACCTGATTTTGTTGTCTGAAGGCCGTCTGGTGAATCTGGGCAACGCCACCGGCCACCCATCCCGTATTATGGACGGTTCCTTTGCCAATCAGGTGCTGGCTCAGATCTATCTGTATGAGCGCAAGTTTGCCGATATGATGGAAGCCGAGAAAAAAGAAAGCCTCTACGTTAAAGTACTGCCCAAGAAGCTGGATGAAGAAGTGGCTCAGGACATGGTCGAAGGTTTTGGTGGCGTGATCACCAGAATGACCCAGACTCAAGCCGACTACATCAACGTTGACGTTGATGGCCCCTTCAAGCCCGAAAGCTACAAGTATTAAGCAGTAACTCGCCTTACCCACGGCCGTGGGTAAGGCTCATAAGAGATAACAACTATGAGCAACGACCAGAACGCTCCAAGACTCAGCTTTGAATTTTTCCCGCCAAAAACCCCCGAGGGAAAAACCAAGCTGTTGAAAGTTCGCGAAGATCTCAGCGAACTCAATCCGGAATTTTTCTCCGTCACCTATGGTGCCGGTGGCTCAACCCGCGATAACACCAAGGGCATTGTCACCGAGTTGCGTGACCAAGGTATCGACGTCGCACCGCACCTGTCGTTCGGTGGTGATACCGAAGACACCATCAAAGAATTAATCAGCGAGTATCAGGCGGCCGGTGTTAAACGCATTGTCGCGTTACGCGGTGACATGCCCTCCGGTATGGGCGGTTCATTCCAGATGGTATACGCCAACCAGCTGGTGGCCTTTATCCGCGAGCACTTCGGAGATCACTTTGAGCTGGAAGTGGCGGCCTACCCTGAAATTCATCCCGAAGCGCCAAGCTACGACGATGATATCCGCTATCTGAAAGGCAAGTTCGATGCGGGCGCCAACAGCGCCATCACTCAGTATTTCTACAGCCCAGATGCCTTCTTCTACTTTATGGATCAGTGCCAGAACGCCGGCATCACCCAGCCCATCTATCCGGGCATTATGCCGATTCTGAACTACAAGAATCTGGTGCGTTTCAGCGACAACTGCGGTGCCGACATTCCCCGCTGGTTGCGTCAGCGGCTGGAAAGCTTTGGTGACGACACCGCCAGCCTGCAGGCCTTTGGCCTGGATCTGGTGACCGAGCTGTGTGAGGTATTGCTGGACAACGGTGCCCCCGGTCTGCATTTCTACACCATGAATCAGACCGAACCGACCGCCACCATTGTCCGCAATTTGGGCCTGTCCGGTAGCTGACTGGCACCATGCGCGTACCCAGGATTTATACCGAACGCCCCCTCCAGACAGGCCAACAGGTCGAACTTGAAGCGGGGCCATCGCACCATATCACCAAGGTATTGCGCATGGGCGAAGGCCGGTCATTGATCCTGTTCAATGGCACAGGCGGTGAATTCACCGGTCAGATCATCAGTGCCAGCAAAAAAGCGGTCACGGTTGCTATTGAGTCATTTTCTGCCTCCGACCGCTGTTCTCCTCTGACCATTCATCTGGGTGTGGGACTGTCCAAAGGCGACCGCTTTGAATGGGTACTGCAGAAAGCCACGGAGCTGGGAGTCAGCCAGATTACTCCCCTGTTTACCGAGCGCAGTGAAGTCAAACTGGCGGGCGACCGTCTCGCCAAAAAACTGGGGCACTGGCAGCAAATCATCATCTCCGCCTGTGAACAGTGCCAACTCAACCGACCACCCCAGCTGTTGCAGCCACAGCGCTTTGACAAGTGGCTGCCTACACTCACCGAGCAGGCCCGGTTTGTCTTGCATCACCGCAGCGATCAAAATCTTGCCTCTGCATCACCCGCAACATCGGTTGCTCTGGCCATAGGACCTGAGGGCGGCCTCAGTGAGCAGGAAATTGAATCAGCGTTACAACAGGGCTTTCAGCCCCTGACTCTGGGGCCCAGGGTGTTTCGCACTGAAACCGCACCACTGGCGGCCATCAGTGTCCTGCAGTACCTTTGGGGGGATCTCAACAGCAGCAAAAGCTGACCATCCCCCCGCTGCAACCAACAAGCCAATGCCGCAAAACCGACTAAACTGGGACTATGCAACAAGGACGCACCCAAATGGCCGAAGTGGCAACCTATTCAATCTACAGTACCTGTATCAAACAATTGATGCAGGAAACCCAGCACCTGCCCAGCCTGCCCTCTCTGACCCTGAAGATCCGCAGCACCCTGACCAGCGAAAACGTCAATCATCAGCAACTGGGTGAACTGATCTCCCAGGATGCCAGCCTCTGCGTCTGGATTATGCGGGAAGTGCAAAGCCCGGTTTATCTGACGGCAGAAAAGCCCAAAACCCTGTTTGATGCCATCAGACTGCTTGGACTGGAGAATCTGGGGCGCATTGTCACACTGCACGGTTTAAAAAGTCTGTTTGTGTTCCAGCGGCCTAAATTACAGCAACTGTTTGATCGCGCCTGGCAGCGACAATTGTTCAAAGCGTCTATTTGCCGGGTACTGGCAACCAAACTGGGTTACCGCCCCATCGAAGAGGCGGTGGTTACCAGCATGCTGACGGAAGTCGGTACTCTGGCCATTCTCTCGGCCCTGACCGATGCCGAAGAGATCCCGTCACAAACCACTTATCTGCGCCTGTGCCGTGAGTACAGCAAATCCCTTGGCGCCATTGTCCTAAGAAAATGGGAGATTGATGATCACTACTATCAGGCGCTGACCCACAGTGGTAACTGGCACTATCATACGCCCTATCAACAGGGCGTACCGGGCCTGAGCGAAGTGGTGAATCTGGCCCTGTATCACAGTGTCACTCTGCGCACCCGCAACCCCAGCCTGCCGCCTCTGGCGGAGCTGCCAATGTATCAACATTTACCATCTGAAATGCGCCGGCTGGATCGCCGCGGGCTACTGTGTATTGTCACCGAAGACCTGCAGAGCATCCTCGATGACACCAAACGAATGCTTTAGCTGGATCGTTGCCAGTCGAGGTAAGCCTGCTCCAGAGAGGCAACTTCAGGAATCACCAGATCCTCACCGTTGAGATTGACTCTGGCCTTTTCAAAGCTGTTGGCCGGACCATCCTCCTGCATGGTGAGCTGCTCTTCTGTTACCCGTTCCAGCTTTGGAATCCCCACGGTGGGCACCGCAATAAACGGCAGTTCATCGCTGATGCCGGTGTGGTTTAGCACCGCCACCCGGCTGTATCTGCCGGCATCCGGCAGAGCCTGACCAGTGAGCAACTCCAGTGACAACATGGGCACTTGCTGATTGCGCCAGGAAAACCGGCCCAACAGCCAGTCGGGAGCATCGGCAATGGGTTCCGGGCGGGCATAACCCACAATCTCTGCCACGGTGACTGTAGGCATCAGCAGCACCTTGTCACTGAAAGGCAGCATCAGGCTGGGTACATCCGCGGGCAAATAATTTTCCAATGCTGGTCTGCTTGTCACGTTGTTAACTCTCTTTCTCGCATAAATTCAGTTAATCGGGCCGCCAGCCCCTGCGGTGAAGCGATTACCTTGACCACTCCGGTATCCAGTGCAGCGTCGGGCATGGAGGAGATGGTACAGGTTGCCGGCGATTGCACCCACACCTCTCCACCCTGCTGGTGGATCATGCGAATCCCGGACGCGCCATCATCGGCCATTCCGGAAAATACGATGGCTCCACAGCGGCCGCCATAACTGCGCGCCACATTGGCGAACACCTGATCAATGGATGGGCTGTAGGCGCCGGGCCAGCCCCCCTGTTTCAGACACAGCGTGCCATTTTCAAGCAGCTCCACCCAATCATTATTGGCGATGATGGCCGTTTTATTCGGAGGCAACACATCACCATGAGTGACCGGATAAGCCGGATAGTGGCCATGCTTGTTCACAATGTCCACCAGCGTCTGCTCGTAACCCGGGTCTATGTGCTGTACATAGATAAAACCTACCCCGAGCTCCGCCGGCAGCGCCTTAAAAAATTCTTTTACCGCTTCTGGCCCACCCGTAGAGGCGCCCAGAACCCAGATAAACGGGGCGGCGCCTTCCGGATGCTTGCCCAAATTGATGCTGCCCTGCAGCTGGTGCAACTTTTCCTGAATGCGTCGCAACCAAAGTGCCTGTTCCTCACCGGTTAGAGACTCATGCAGCTCACTCACAATCACGGGTTGATCCAGTGTCAGCAACCAATCCTCGAGATCCCGGTTATGTGGCTCTGCGATGGCGACATTAACCAGCCAAACATCCGCCGCTGTTGCCTCCAGCAGGCCCGGATTGGCAATAGCCTCGGTAGCCAGATGGCAGTCTTGCAAATGGTGGCCACTGTCATCGACCAATGACCGCAGAACCTGAGCCTGATGCTCACTTTCTACCAGCAGCCCCAACTGCAGAGGATGAGACACAACCAACCCGCTATGAATCAATCAGTGTCTGAATGTTTTCCAGCAAGACCTCTTCCTGATAGGGCTTACCCATATACATGTTCACACCCAGAGACAGTGCGTGCTCTCTGTGCTTGTCACCGGTTCGCGACGTAATCATGATAATGGGAATGTCTTTCAGGCGACTGCTGGAGCGAATATTTTTAGCCACCTCGAAACCATCCATGCGCGGCATTTCAATATCCAGCAACATCACATCGGGAATATGGTCCTGCAACATCAGTAGAGCATCGGCACCGTCTTTGGCGGTATAGACCTCGTAACCCTCCCGCTCCAGCACCCGGGACGTCACCTTACGAACGGTCACAGAATCATCAACCACCATGACGGTTTTCATGGCTTCGCGGTCTTCGGCCTGAGGCGACAACAGGATATTACCCGAGTGCTGCTCCAGTGCCGCATCCTGACGAATCATGGCGTGCAGATCGAGAATGATCACAACGCTACCATCACCCATCACGGTCGCACCGGACAGGCCAGAGACACGCTTGAATTGTGAGCCGATATTTTTCACCACGATTTCCCGACTGCCCATCAGCATATCCACCTGCATGGCTACGGTGTGTTGCGGCGAACGCACCAACACGACCGGCAGCGGCATCGCCTGGCCTTCCAGCTTGGGATAGGCATCGGAGTGCAACAGCTCGCCCAGGTAACGCACTTCGTAACGCTCACCGGCGTATTCAAACCGGGCATCCGGATTACTGTAGTAGTGCTCCAACTCGAAGGGGCTAACGCGCACAATACCTTCAATACTGTTCAACGGAATGGCAAAGCGGTCATCACCCACCCGAACCATCAGGGCGCGGTTAACCGAAACGGTAAATGGCAGGCGCACGGTAAACTCACAACCCTGACCTTCCATGGAATTGATATCCATGGAGCCACCCAGCTGTTTGATTTCAGAGTGCACCACATCCAGACCCACACCCCGACCGGAAATCTGGGTTACCGCCTCGGCGGTGGAGAAGCCCGCATGCAAAATAAACTGCATGATTTCCCGGTCATTCAGATTGGCGTCGGGTGTCATTAGCCCGCGCTCAATCGCCTTCTCCCGGATGCGGTCAATACTGACGCCGCGACCATCATCGATTAAACGCAGCACCACATCGCCGCCCTCGCGGCTAAGGCTCAGAACCACCAGACCGGTTTCAGACTTGCCGGCGGCCAATCGCTCTTCGGGGGATTCGATACCGTGGTCTACGGCATTGCGCAACATGTGTTCCAGCGGCGCAACCATGCGTTCCAGTACCGTACGATCCAGCTCACCCTCGACGTTTGCCAGCTCGAAATTGATTTTTTTGTTCAGCTCATTGGAAACCTGCCGCACGATCCGACGCAGTCGTGGCACCAGCCTTGAAAAAGGTACCATGCGAGAGCGCATCAGGCCTTCCTGCAGCTCGGTGTTAATGCGCGACTGCTGCAGCAACAATGTCTCGGTATCGCGTGTTTTATCGCTCAACGTGGTCTTCAAATCGAGCAAGTCGGATGCCGATTCGATCAAGGAGCGAGACAACTGCTGCAGCTGCGAGTAGCGGTCCATTTCCAATGGATCAAAATCTTCTGACTCGGCCATCTGTTCCTGACGGAACAATACCTGCGCCTCGGTTTCAATATCAAGGCGACGCAGCTGTTCTTGCAAGCGCAGAATAGTGGAGTCCATTTCCTCAAGAGTGAAGCCCATTTCACTGAGCTGCTCCTCGGTTCGTCCACGGCTGATGGAAGTTTCACCCGCGAGATTAACCAGTTCTTCGAGCAGCTCCGCAGATACTTTGACTATTTCCTGTGGCGCGCTGCGTTTTACCGCCAGCGCCGCAGCGGCATTGGAACCCGCAACAGCCGCTTGCTTGGCAGCATCTGCCGGCGATTGCAGCTCACCTTTGGGCTCAGAATCGGTGCCACTGACAACCGGAACATTGTCTTTCGGTTTGAAAGGTACAACCGTCCCCGACTCATCGGCCGGAGGCTGCTGGACAGGCGTATCAACCACCTCAACTGTCGCCGCTTTTACCGCCACCTCTTCATGCTCGGTGGTATCGGCTTCAATGGTCAGCACGCCATTGAGATCAACCCGATTACCGGCAGAGAGAGACTTAACTGTCTCCACGCCCTTTAACAGAACATCCTGATAGCGATGCACCCGGGCAAAGAAAGCATCATTGACGGCCGTGTTGTCATCGAGGTTAATCAGATAGGTTTCAAAGTTGTGAGCCACATCACCCAGACCCATCATACCGGCAAGACGTGCACCACCCTTGAGCGTATGCAGCACCCGCTTCAATTCAGTCAGCGGCTCGCTCAGGGCCCAATCGCCCTCCCAATCGCCCACGAACTGCTCAATTTCTTCCATCAATTCGTCGGCTTCTTCGGTAAAGATCTCGACGATATCCAGATCAATATCGTCCGGCAAATCATCTGCCCCAACCAGATTTTGTGGCTCTGGCTCTGGCTCTGGCTCTGCAGCAATATCCTCAACGGTACTGGTATCAGCCTCCAGTTCGGAATCGGCAATCACATTGATAAACTCTTCGGCGATATCCGAATCAAGCTCCGGCGATTCTTCTCCTTCCTGAACTGGCGAGCTATCGGAGGATTCCAACTGTGCCTCACTCAAACGCTCCGCCAAATCCTGAAGGTCGGTAATCACCAGTTCATTGAGCGGCTGTAAGTTTTGTCCTGCGGCAACCGCATTAACCTGATCAAGCAAGGCTTCGTGAGTATCCTGTAACAGGCTGAAATCATCTGATTGCAGATGCCGGACATCATCGCCCGCAGATTGATAGACCGCCTCCAGCAATCGACTCATCTGCGCCATCTCCGGTAAACCGGCCTGCTCTGCCCCATTGGCAAGTGTTTCCAGCTCCTCGATTAATGGAGCCAGTTTTTCTACATCCTCTGGCTGAGATTGCCAGTGATCCAATAATTGATCGACATCCAACAGCAGATCCATGGCTTCGGCCATGAATATGGAGAGTAACTTGGGATCCACTGTTTTGGTGCCGGCTTCTGTCTCTTCGCGCTGGCGCAGCATTGGGCCAACCGAGCGGTCTTTCAGCTCGGCAACGCGGGCCAGAAACTGTTCAAGTCTCGGAATATTAATGGGTTGTGATGTGCGAATCTGCTCCAGTACGGCTTCGGTGTATTCCACTGCGTCCTTGAGCAGTTGCAGAATGTCTTCGTCGATATTGACCAGATAGGTGCGTAGCTCTTTGACGAAGCGCTCCAGCGGAGTCGCCAATTCGGCCACTGGCACAACATCCGCCATATGGGCACTGCCCTTGAGCGTGTGCAAGGCCCGTTGCAAACTCTCACTGGGCGGTAAAAACAACGGAGCCGCTTCGTCCATATCCGTCAGGAATTCACCCACCGTATTCAGGTGAGTCTCTGCCTCAGACACGAAGATGCTCCAAAGCGCATCTCGCTCTTCATCGGCGTCTTCGTCCGATGCTTCTTCAGCATCCTGTGCTTGCTCCATGGAACTGTCAGCCAGGGACGCTTCAGAGTCTTTCGCAAATGGCGAACCACCTTCGCGCAATTCATTGGCCGGCACCAATTCAGGAGGCACCTCACCCTTAGCCAGTGCATCACCCCACTCACTGAGCTGCTTGATCTGGTCAAGGTGGGGCGTCGCTTCTGCTGCGGCAAAGGCAGCAATTAATTCAGGCAACAGGGTCCTGACTCGGGTGATCAGGTTGGCCTGAGCACTGTGGGGCTCAACACCGCCATCCATAACCCGATTGAGCATATTTTCAATAGCCCAAGCCAACTCGCCAATATCGTTGGCCTGCACCATCCGGCCACTGCCTTTGAGGGTATGGAAAGCACGGCGAAATTCGGTCAGAGCATCTCGATCGTCAAAATCTCGGGCCCATTGAGGGAAATACTCGTCAATCGCTTCAAGGACTTCACCGGCCTCTTCAACAAAGATCTCAACAATTTCCGGGTCGACCTCATCGGCATCTTCGTCTTCATCCGCAATCGCTTGGCCCATCTCATCGGGCTGGCTGGCTGCCACTGAGTCAGACGACAATTGTTCATCGTCGCTGTCTTCTGCAGCGGTTTCAGACTCGGTCAAAAGGCCGCCGACATCGGCAATTTCAACAACTTCGCTGTCAATTCCTGAATCATCCAGAGCGTCATCAAACGCCTCTGCATCCACCAGAAAGCCAGATTGTTCTTCTGCGTCTATTTCAATTTCGATATCAGCTTCAAGCTCAGGGATACCAGGATCGTCATCGTCAGCAACTTCTGGCAGAGCTTCAATTTCGAAAGATTCAACGTCCGCCATCTTTTCCAGAACCGATTCGGCATCAGCATCACTGTGCTCGTCAGTGCTATCTGTAGAGGCAATGGCCTTGTAGCCGGAAACCGGGTAGCCAAGAGAAGCCACACTGTTTTCAGCAATCGCCATCAGGCTCTCGCCTTCTTCGTCGGCGTCATCAGCCAAGCGCTCGAGATAGTACTCAACACTGGAAATGGCATCAGCCAGGGTATCGAGCTGTGCCCAATCCGGGGGACCGTCAGATTCAATCAACTCGCGTTTGATGTAATTACTGCAACTCAACAAAATTGAGGATGGGCGAGCCAGAGGGATCATGCTCAGACCACCGCGGGTCTCATTGAGCAGATCCGGCACCATCATCAGATGGGCAACATCCCACTGAGACGCGATGTACTCAATGATGGCCTCTTTGGCTTTTTCCAGATCGTTGCGGGCTTCCCGCAGGACCGTCTCCTGGGCATGGCCAATCTCAATGCGGGCAGTTTTGTCGGCGGAGCTGCCACCAATCACGGCTCTGGACGCAGCCGCTGTCATCGCCGTTAGGCGCTGCTCCATGGAAATCATCTCGCTGGCGATTCCCATCAATAAATTGGCCGGCGGTTCACCACCCTCCTGATATTCCTCAAGGGACTCAATCTGGGTCAGCACCTGTTGACGCAGATCCGGTATGCCGATTAACTCAAGGGTATCGGCCACCCGGCGCATGACCGGCAAGGCATCATCAACGGCGGTATGATCACTGCCGGAAATACCTATATCCAGTGCGTGTTTGATAACTTCCAGCTCATCTTTAAGGGCTGCGACCACAGTTTCCATGGTTTCTGGGTCGAGCAGGCTCTGACTATTGGCACTGAAGTCTTCATCCGGCAAGGCCTGGCGCACGCCATAGCGCTCTCTGAGCTCTTGGGTTTTTGCCGTAGAAGCATCACTGCCACACAGGTAATAAAGAAAATTCTTGGTCAATGCTTCGGAATTGTGGCTGTCAAAAGCCGCCTTTCCGCCTTCCTGCAGAACCCGCAACTCCCGATCCAGACGTCGCAACAAAGATTTCAGCGCAATGCTCGGTTCCAACAATCCCGCTTCCAGCGCCAGTCCCACCTCCTGAACAATTTCCCAGAGTGGATAACGGGCAGTACCCTGAGCCAGAAAGCCAACCCGGGAAAACACCTTGTTGAGGTAGCCAATATTTTCTTCGGGGTTGGCATCGCGAATATAGGCCGCCGCCGCATATTGAAACATCTTGCGGAGTTTCTGCAGCATCGATTGCAACTGCACTTCATTGTCCAGCGCACCGGCAGGTGCTCCCTGAACATCCTTCATTGCCGACAGGTCAGGAGCAAACAGGCGAGTTTCAGAGAACAGGCGTTCACCACGCACCGCGCGTAAATCATTTAACAGCGGTAACAACAGAGTAGGCTCATCCCGACGGGTGACCTTGGTTTGCTCCAGATAGATGGGTAAATGCAGAATGGCCCGCATCAACACTTCCAGTGCATCACGCTGATGAGCCACTTTACGATCCATCAGCGACTGGGCCAGTATTTCCATTTCTTCAGCCAACAGCGCGGCACCGGCAAATTCAACCATCCGCAAGCTGCCGTGCACCTGATGAATATGGGTCAGGCAAAAACGGATTCGCGTCGAGTCCTCGGGGTTTTCAACATAGGCTTCAAGCGCCTGCTGCGCCTGCTGTAAGGTTTCTTCGATTTCGCCTATGACCCATTCAAGGGCTGCATAATTGCGGTTATCTGCCATTCAGGCATCCCCTCATTATAATTATTCGCAGCGCAGGTAGGCCTGCACTCGATTGTCGGCAACTCTCGTCACCAGAGAACTGGACCAATCCACCAGCTCTCCCATACCAATAACCAAAATCCCACCGGGCTTCAGGCGGGTAACCAGTTCATCCAGAATCTCACGGCGACGCCAGCGGCGAAAATAAATCAGGACATTCTGACAATAGATAATGTCCATGGGCACCATAGGCACCTTCGCCAAATCCAACAGATTGATTGCGGTAAAACAGATTCGCTGCTGCAAGCCAGAATCGACTTGCCAAAAGCCGGGCTCAATCTCGCTGAAATATCGCTGAATGTTCTCCTGTGAGATCTTTTCCAGTTTGCGGCTGCTGTAAACCGCTTCTTTTGCCTGCTGCAAAGCCTGCTGACTGACATCAGAAGCGGTGATGCTGAACTGCGGTGCAAGCCCGCTGGCTTCAAAACAGTTGTTGAGTTCCATCGCCAGCGAATAGGGCTCCTCCCCGGTGGCACAACCCAAACTCCAGACGTCAAAACCACCCTCGAGTGAGCGCTCCGCCATGCGGCGGCGCAGCTCGGAACAGACAAATTCCAGTGAGTCGGGCTCCCTGAAGAAGCTGGTCTCTCTAACCACCAGCCGATCAATCAGCTGACGCCACTCCATAAGCCCGGGAATACCTTTCTGAATGTAATCAAAGTACTCATCAAAACCGGTGAACTTCAGCTCTCTGACTCGCCGGGCTATCTGGATTTGCAAAAAACTTCGCTGGTGCGGGGCTACCTGCATACCTATGCGGGATTCCAGCAGTACACACCAGCGCTCAAACTGATCATCGTCCAGCTCAGGAACCGACTGTAACTGCCACCCCATACCGCAAGCTGCCTGCCGCTATTACGCTGGAGAAGCAGTTGGCTCCTCTTCATCAAGCAGCACATCGTCAAGATCCAGTTCTTCACTGAGGTCGTCGTCAGCGGCCAGATCGATTGGCTCCTCGTCGTTACTCGCCTCTTCGGGCAGGGTGAAACCGGCCACCGATTCTCGCAGATCCATCGCCATATCAGCCAAACGACCAATCGCGCCAGCTGTCGCACTGGTACCCGCCGAAGTCTGAGAGGTAATTTCCTGAATAACGTTCATCGTGTTGGAAATGTGGCCTGCAGAGGAAGCCTGCTGACGTGCAGCGTTTGAAATGTTTTGAATCAAGTCGGCCAAACTGGCTGATACGCCTTCAATTTCTTCCAGAGCAACACCCGCATCCTGAGCCAGGCGCGCCCCGCGAACCACCTCGGAGGTGGTTTGTTCCATCGAGATTACCGCCTCGTTGGTATCGTTCTGAATGGTTTTAACCAGCGCCTCAATCTGCTTGGTTGCCGCAGCAGAACGTTCCGCAAGGCGCTGTACCTCATCCGCTACCACCGCAAAGCCTCGACCAGCATCACCCGCCATCGATGCCTGAATGGCCGCGTTAAGTGCCAGAATGTTGGTCTGGTCGGCAATGTCGTTAATCAAAGATACGATATCACCAATCTCCTGGGACGATTCACCCAGTCGCTTAATCCGCTTGGAAGTATCCTGAATCTGTTCACGAATGGTATCCATACCGTGAATGGTGTTCTGCACCACCTTGGAACCGTTGTTTGCGATCGATACCGATCTTTCCGCTACCGCGGCGGATTCCGAGGCGTTGGCCGATACCTGGTCAATGGTCACCGCCATCTCATTTACCGCGGCTGATGCCCCGGCAATTTCCTGAGCCTGATGCTCGGAAGCTTCGGCCAGATGCAATGCCGTCTGCTGGGTATCCTGTGCCGCCGTAGATACACTCACGGCCGTTTCATTGATTCGCGATACCAGTACCCGCAGTTGGTCAATGGTGAAGTTAACGGAGTCGGCAATAGCACCGGTGAAATCCTCGGTTACCGTTGCAGTTGCGGTCAAGTCACCGTCAGCCAAGTCAGCCAGTTCGTCGAGCAAACGCAAAATTGCGCTCTGGTTTTTGTCGTTGGTTTCACGGGTTTCCTGCAGACGGCTTCGAGTACCGGAGTACAACTGCACACCAAGCAGAATCAAACAGAGAATAACAAACGCACCCAATACCAGAGTGGTCATATTGTTGGGCTGGCGAGTTGCGGACAGGCCACCAACTTTATCGGCCAGTTTGCTCAGAGCTTCCTGCAGCAGCGGACCATCATCCAGCAGCGCAATCGATGCCTGACGCGCTTTAAACAGTGCAGGTGAAGCTTCAAAGATTTCACCGACAGAAGAACTCACAAACTCAAACAGACCATCAATCTCTTCCAGAGATTTAAGCGCGTCACGGTCGGTGACTCGGGAAATACCCATAGCCAAATCGCCTTTCCGCATGGCGACAACCACCTTTCCGAAAAGGTTGGCATCGAGGTTAAACTGGTCGGCGGCGTCAGGAGCATCGTCACCACCTCGCAGCATTTTATCCACATTTCGACCAATACGCTCAGCACGCCAGGACTGCTCTTGAGCAACCGCCACCTGATTAGCCGGCGCGCGGTTATCCAGCAGAATCTCTACGATATTATTGTGCTCAGCCTGCAGCTCAGGCAGCGACTCGTTCAGGGTTGTCGCTACGTCGTTGAGGAAGATAATGGTGCCTTTGTTGTCAACAATGGTGCTGGCATTACTCTTTACCCGCTGCCAAATACCGTCATAACCGGAGATCTCCTCTGCCAGTGCTGCACGTGAGCGAGCATCAAGATTGGGGGTTTTCGCCCAGGTCTGATCCATCAACTCAATAACATTGCCCAACTCAGAGAAAGCCGCCTCACTGCCCGAGGTCGCATCGCGCGACAGAGCCGTCAGCCGATAGGACAAAGCCCGCAAATCCGCGGTGTATTGCAATACCTGCTGATCCCGCGACGAATCGCGCTGAACCCATACGGCACTGACCACGGTGGCCACCAGAAAACCCAACAGGGCTATAACCAGAACCGTCATGGAACGGTTTTGCCTTACTGTAGAGATAAGGCTCTGGGCGTTATTTTTCATGCTACGTGCTCCTGAACGACGTTGCGTATTATTAAAGTTATTCTATTGCGGTCTGTAGCTCTGGCAGCTGCCATTAAGCCTGAGCCACATCCATAAAACGAGCATCCTGCTCCAGCAACCTTGGGCTAAACACCCGCCACTCTGAGCCGGCATGGCGATAGCTGCCTGAAACAAACGATGCAACAGACTCAGGCACATCCTCAGCCTCAGAGGCAAAGGAATCCACAGGAAAATGCTGCATACCAAACACCTGATCGACGATCAGGCCGCTGTAGAGATCCTCGGTTTCCAACACCAGAACCCGGCGGGTATTCCGGGCGCCCCGGAGCTTGTCACCGAAGAAAGCCGCCAGATCAAACAGCGGCAACAGGCGACCACGAACGTTGGCCACGCCCCGAACCCAGGACTGGACATTGGGGATGCGAGCATGAATGGGAACTTCCAGCATTTCTGCCACTTCTCCCATGGGTGCCACAAAACGTTGCCCCAGCAATTCAAAGCCAACACCGCTCCAATGCGGCGTAATATCCACCTGAGCAGGCAGACCCTTGGCGGATGCCAGCCCCTGGCGAGAAAGCTCTACCAGCGCCTGATAAGCCTGGTTGTCGACAGATTCAGCCATGGTGGCTACGCCATCACCTCGCCCATAACCTGCAACAGCTGTTTCTCTTCTATGGGCTTGGTCAAATACGCCTTGGCCCCCTGACGCAAACCCCAGACCCGATCAGTCTCCTGATCCTTGGTGGTAACAATGATTACCGGGATATGGCTGGTTTCCGCCGCTTTGGTCAGCTGCCTGGTTGCCTGAAAGCCGTTCAGCCCCGGCATCACAACATCCATCAACACCAACTCTGGTAACTCCTGCTTGGCAGTTGCCACCCCTTTCTCGCCATTATCAGCCGAGATAACGGTGTGACCATTCTTTTCCAGAATGCTGGTCAACTTATGAGTTTCGGTGGGGGAACCATCAACGATTAGTACCTTCGCCATGGTTGCCTCAAATGTTTAGTTAGTGTTTCCGGCTCATTTGCCGATAAGGAAATTTTACCCGCGCGTTATTTTGGCTTGGCATGAGCCTCAATGGTGCTCAACAGCTCACTTTTACTGAATGGCTTGGTCAGATACTGGTCCGATCCCACAATCCGGCCCTTGGCCTTGTCAAACAAACCATCTTTGCTGGACAACATGATCACGGGGGTGGATTTGAATTCACTGTTATTTTTAATCAATGCACAGGTTTGATAGCCATCCAGACGCGGCATCATGATATCCACAAAAATAATGTCAGGCTTGGTGTCAGCAATCTTTGCCAGAGCATCAAAGCCATCAGTCGCAGTCACCACCATACACCCGGCTTTTTTCAACAGGGTTTCCGCTGTCCTGCGAATGGTCTTACTGTCATCAATCACCATGACCTTGAGGTTTTCAAGATTTACATCCATAACTCGCCGACCTTTATATTTATTGCTGTCGCCTAAAATTCGTCCTCGATTGAGGATCTGGTACAAAGCACGATTTTTTAACACACAATTTAGCTTTTATCTATAAAGCGCTAACTTTATTGATTTTTTAAGCCCCCAGCCTGAAGATTAACCCCAATTAATGACGTTCAGACTAAGAATCGTGTTATCGAACGCTTAAAGCATAGTTTATTATCCCCACCTGACTATTTATCTCTACGGAATCCGATTATGAGCATTCGCCTCGGGGTCATCATGGACCCAATCGCAGACATCAACTTCAAAAAGGACACCACTCTGGCGCTGCTGCTGGCGGCTCAAAAGAGAGGCTGGTCCCTGCACTACATGCTGCAGAGCGATCTCTATCTGGACGCCGTTGCTCCCCGAGCCCTGTCGCAACCCCTGACAGTAGCCAACGATGCCGAGCAATGGTTTGAGTTAGGCGAACAATCTGACATCAATCTCGCCGATCTGGACGTGATCCTGATGCGCAAAGACCCGCCCTTTGACAACGAATATATCTACAGCACCTACATCCTCGAAGCGGCTCAGCGCCTCGGCACCCTGGTCGTCAACGACCCCCGCAGCCTCAGGGACTGCAATGAGAAAATATTCGCCACCCAGTTTCCCCAGTGCTGCCCGCCGGTACTGGTCAGTCGCAACGACACCCTGCTGCGTCAGTTTCATGCCCAGCACGAGGATGTGATTTTCAAACCCCTTGACGGCATGGGTGGCAGCGGAATCTTTCACTGCAAACCCGATGGTTCCAACCTCGGCGTCATTCTGGAAACGCTGACACTGCATGGTCAGCAGCAAATCATGGCGCAAAAGTACATTCCCGAAATCAAGGCCGGCGACAAGCGCATCCTGATCGTCGACGGTGAAGCTATGCCCTACTGTCTGGCACGCATCCCATCTGCCGGTGAGACTCGCGGCAATCTGGCCGCCGGCGGCACCGGTGTCGCCCAGCCCCTGAATGAGCACGATCGATGGATTGTTGATCAGGTAGCCCCCACGCTAAAAGAAAAGGGCCTGCTGTTTGTCGGTCTCGATGTCATCGGGGACTATCTGACGGAAATCAATGTCACCAGCCCCACCTGCGTGCGCGAGATAGAGCGGGCCTACGACATCGATATTGCTGACAAGCTTATGGCCGCCATCGCCAAACGCCTGCCACAAGACGCCTGAACAGACTGGAGACATAACCACAACCATGGCCGCCGCCCCAATCGCCAGCGCCAGCGCTGCACCCGCCCATACCGACACCGGTGATCGCCTGACGTTTACCCTGTTTCTGGCGCTGGCCGTACACGCCCTATTGATTCTCGGAATAACCTTCGGTGACGACCTGTTCAGCAAACCGGCACCAACCCTGGAGATCACTCTGGCCAGCCACCGGGACATTCAAGAGCCGGATAAAGCCGATTTTCTTGCTCAGCATAACCAACAGGCCAGCGGTACCGCTGATCAAGCCCGACAAATGACCACCGATCAGCCCTCTGTGTTTAATGACCCCACGGTGCGCGAGTTGAACCCGCAACCGATGGTCAAAAAGAGCGAGCCCGTGCCACCAGTGGAAACCACACAGGTGACAACGCGTTCAAAAAGCCAGTTCAAAGTACAACAGGCCCCCAAGGATCTGAGCGAGCCAAAGGAGCAGAAGGAAGGGCGTGACGCCGTCGACTCCAGCCTCAGCTCTGAAATTGCCAGCCTGCGCGCGAAACTCGACAAACAGCGTCAGGCCATCGCCAAACGCCCGCGGGTAAGACGCCTGACGTCTGTGGCAACCAAGGCCTCGGTCGACGCCGAATACATGAACAAGTGGATTAATAAAGTGGTCTTTGTCGGCAACCGCAATTTCCCCCAGGAAGCGCTGGCTCGCAAGATTTTCGGCAGCCTGCGGCTGGCGACGACACTGAAACCCAACGGCACCATTCACTCCGTTGAGATTCTGCAATCCTCGGGGTTCTCGGTATTGGATAACGCCGCCCTGCAAATCGTGCATCTGGCATCGCCATTCCCGCCGTTCCCGCCAGAGATACGCAAGGACACGGACCAACTGGAAATCATTCGCACCTGGAACTTTGAAATCAGTGGTTTGAGCACCAATTAATCTAAGACCGGCTTGTTTTCCCGGAGCACCACCCCAATACTCTTACTATGACTGACAATACCCCCACCACCGAGAACCTGAACAGCTTGGGCAACCAATTTCTGATTGCCATGCCCAGCCTGAACAACTCGTTTTTCTCCCACACCATCACGCTGATGTGCAATCACGACAGCGAGGGTGCCATGGGCCTTGTGATCAACCAGCCACTGGAAGATGTGCAACTGGCGGACATCTACAGCCAATTGGGTATCGACAACAGCGAACTGGCATCCCACGCCGAAACTACAGTCATGTGTGGCGGGCCGGTATCCCCAGAGCGTGGTTTCGTCCTGCACTCGGCCGACAGCGAATGGAACTCCACCCTGTCCGTCTCTGATGACATTTCACTGACCGCGTCACAGGACATCCTCCACGCCATCGCGGCGGGCAAAGGCCCGGAAAAGTTTTTGGTGATGCTCGGTTACGCCGGCTGGGACGCCAACCAACTGGAAGATGAAATCGCCGATAACGCCTGGCTCACCAGTGCGGCGGACAGCGACATCGTGTTTGACACCCCCGCCGAACATCGCTGGGCTGCGGCCTCTGCCAACCTCGGCATCAACCTCGACCTGATCCCCAACGCCCCCGGCCACGCCTGACGAAAAGCCTCTATGAGTCAAACCCTGTTAGCCTTTGATTTCGGCACTCTT
Organism: Candidatus Pelagadaptatus aseana; assembly: GCF_040362265.1. Classification (NCBI taxonomy): domain Bacteria; kingdom Pseudomonadati; phylum Pseudomonadota; class Gammaproteobacteria; order Cellvibrionales; family Cellvibrionaceae; genus Candidatus Pelagadaptatus; species Candidatus Pelagadaptatus aseana. The sequence continues at coordinate 176,023 of NZ_BAABNJ010000005.1, read as the reverse complement.
AACATCGGCGTTGCCTACGGCCAGACACTGACCGGCACCGCCACCGAACTGCCCGGACTCAAAGCCCGCGACGGCATCCCCAACTGGGACGATATTGAAAAGCTGTTAAAGGAATGGCAACCAAACCGACTGCTGGTCGGTCTGCCCCTAAACATGGATGACAGCGACAGCGAACTGAGCCAACGGGCCCGCAAGTTTGGCAATCGCCTGCACGGCCGCTTTGGCCTGCCGGTGGACATGGTGGATGAGCGCCTGACCACCCGGGAAGCCAAGGCCGAAGCTCAAGAGCGCGGCCACAAGGGCAATTACGGCAAGAATCCGATTGACGCCATTGCCGCGAGACTGATTCTGGAAAGCTGGCTCAACCAAAATCCCACCGTCTGAAAACAAAAAAGGCCACCTAATAAATCAGGCGGCCTTTGCAGTCTCGGCGAGCGATTATTTGGTTTCCGGCGGTACCAGCGAAACGTTATAAACTTTTGCCTCACGCGACGCATCGGCAACCGCCACAAACGTCTTGGCAGATGCCTTGGCATCGGCTTTCACCACCACCGGCGCATCCGGTGACTTTGCGTGCATACGCTCGATATTGGCGCGCACCGCGCGCACATCCACCCGGCGACCCTCCATCCAGATCTCATTGTTGGCAGTAATGGTCACCAGAATCGCACTGTTGTCATCCGACGGCGGCGGAGGGTTTTCCTGCTCCGGCGGCAGGTTGATATCAATGGCCTTCTCCTTGATAAAAGAGGCGGTCACGATAAAAAAGATCAGCATGATAAACACCACATCCAACATGGGGGTCAGATCGATCTCGCTGCTGTCTTCTTCGCTACGATGTTTTCTTCTACGGCTCACAAAAGTAACCTCAAATTATATTCTTTACGGGATCTGTTTTGCCCGCATTTAAATTTTTAACGACTCTTCGCGCTTCATTTCGCTTTTTGCATATTCGAGCATTTGACCAGCATACTGCTTATCAAGCTTTGTCTTAGCGGCCTTTTCGGCCAACTTAAATTGCTCAATCGCCTTTCTATATTTTTTTTGATTAATCAGGGCCACGCCTAAGACGCTGTGCAGCTGAGATAATCGTTTAACACCGCCTCGCTCAAGAGCTTTTTGTCCTGCGGCAATTGCCTTAGCGTAGTTCTCATCAAGTTGATAAATATTTGCCAGGCTGGCATACAAATCACCCTTATCGGATTTACTGGCGGCCTTCTCCATTTCCGGAATCGACTTTTTCACTTCCTGCGCCATGCGCCAAGCCGTGGCCAGAATCTCCAGATTCTTGGAGGTCTCTTCAATCTGCTTGGCTTTGATGCCCTTGTCGATAACCTTGGCTGCCTTGTAAGGGGCGTCTTCACCCATAAACAGATAAGCCAGATTCATCAGTTCTTTTTCCTTGGTCACCGCACCCATCAAGTAAGCGGTTTCCAGACTGTGTAACTGATCTTTGTCACGCCCGACCATGCCGTACATACCGGACAGTTGCTTCCAGTAGGTAGCTTTGGGGTAGTGCTTAACCAGCTTCTGCAGAATCTCGATGACTTTTTTGTTGTCGCCTTTGTCGTAATAGACCGCGCGCTGCAGGGCGTACCAGTTTTCTTTTGGCACCTTGCCCTTTGATTCAAAGCGCTCCACGGCAATGTCCACATTCACCATGGCCTGTTTCATATCACCCAGCTGGTAATAACCCTGAGCCAGCAACACATAGGCGTCGGCACCGACGATGGGTTGAATCGCCATCCACTGTTTCAACAGATCAATCGCCGCCCGGTAATCTTCCTGCACAAATTGCAGCTGAGCCAGGGTATAAAGGGTTCCCAACTTCAGGGCATCGCTGAGCTGCTCTTCGGCCAGCACCTTCTGGTAGTAGCGAATGGCCTGATCAAAGTTTTCCAGCGAATAGTAGATCCAGCCAAAATAATTCCACAGGTTGGCCTTTTCAAAGCTGGTATATTTTGGAGCCTTCTTGCTTTCCAACTCCTTCAGCACCACCAATGCACCATTCCAGTCTTCGGCCTCGGTTTTTTCCTGAACCTTGGCAAAATCCTTGAACACTGGCTGACGCAGGGAATAGCTTTTCTTGGTCTTGTACTGGGTCTTTTTCTTTTCTTCCTGAGCCTGGAGCGTAGCCGAGGTCAGCGCAGGAAAGCCCAGCGACTCGACGGCCAGATTGGCGGCCAGCGGCGTCAGCGCAACCGGTACGGCCAATAACAGGCTCTTTGTGAATTTTTTCATCATTGCTGCTTCACCACTTATCTACTTAGCAATAGCAAAGGTAATTTTGTTGCGCACACCGGGCACCTCAACCGCTTCGCCATCGATCACCCGTGGTTTGTATTTAAATTTCAGGGCCGCTTTCATGGCCGCGCGATCAAATACTTTTTCAGGCTGAGCTTCCACCACAATAGGGTCGCGCACGGAGCCGTTGGTGGTCACGGTAAACTCCACGATGACGTAACCCTCAATACCGCGCTGCAACGCACGCCGCGGATAGGTGGGTTGAACCTTGACGATCGGCAGATACTCACCATCGGAACCAAAACCGCCAACCCCTTTCACGTTCAAGTTCGGCTTCACCCTTGGCGCAGCCATATTCAGCGCATCGGGATTGATCTCCGGCTGCTCAAACTCCGGCTCCGGCATATCCGGCGGCGGCTCTTCAGGATCTTCCGGCTTATCGGGCTTGGCCGTTTCGTACTGGGTTTCAATCACGCGCTCAGGCATGTGAATGTCGGCAATTTTGCGCTGTTCAGCCTCTTCAGGCGGCTTGGTATCTGCCGCAATCAGCAGGTGCATCAGCAGCAACAACCCGAAAGTTGTTGCGCCGGCCAGCGCCAGGGCCAATACAATTCTTGCTAGATTCATAGCGTTACTTGGTAATCCGTTTGCGTTTATTTTTTCTCGGTAGAGACGGACACATCGATCACGCCCACCTCGTTGGCGGCCTGAGCCACCTTGGTCATAACTTCAATGCTGGCCTCATCATCCGCCTGAATCACAACGGTACCCTTGGGGTTCTCGGCGTACAGGCGCTCGATGCGGTTTTTAACAGCGCGAATGTCAATGCGCTGCTTGTCAATCCAGACCTCATTATTGTTGGTGATCGCAATGAGGATGCTGGCGTTTTTCTTCAGCTCGGAAGTCGTGGCCTCCGGGCGATTGATTTCAATGCCCGGCTCTTTGATAAAAGACGCCGTCACGATAAAGAAGATCAGCATGATAAACACCACGTCCAACATGGGCGTGAGATCAATGGCGTTCTGATCTTCTTCTGCGGCTTTGCTTCTTCTAGCCATAAATAGTGTCTGCTTGTTTATTGAAAAAGGGTAAGACCTTCAGGCAACCAGAGGCTCTTTAATGAGAGCCTCAATGGTCCATTGTCAGGTGGTCTTCCAGCAGTTGATTTTCTCGCTCGGCAATCCCGCTCACATAGGTGTTACCAAACACCCCGGAGAGCGCGGCCACCATACCCGCCATAGTCGGGATGGTGGCTTTGGAGACACCTCCCGCCATGGATTTGGCATCGCCACCGCCAGTGACAGCGAGAATGTTAAACACTTCGATCATACCGGTAACTGTGCCGAGCAAGCCCAGCAGTGGCGCCAGCGCCACCAGTGTCGCAATCATGTCCAGATTGGCAGTCACTTTCTCAGAAACACGGGAAATCAAGGCGTAGCGCACCTGATGAGCCCCCCAGGATTTACGCTCATCACGCGCCTCCCATTGGTCCAGGGCATCCTGCACATCGACTTTAAGGGCCGATTTGAAGTACCAGATACGCTCGAAAATCAACGTCCACATGACAAAGGTCAGGGCGGCAATCAGCCACAGCACATTACCACCCTGAGCCATAAAGGCTTTAATGGCGGCCAGTGCGTCCATTAATGCCAACATGCGCGTCTCCTACTTCTTCTCTGCGTTTTCAGCGATGATACCGGCGCTCTGCTCTTCCAGAACGTGCAGTACGCGCTTGGCACGACCGTTAACCAGGGTGTGCAGCAGAACGGTTGGAATGGCCACCACCAGACCCAGAACCGTGGTCACCAGAGCACCGGAAATACCACCGGCCATGGCCTTGGGATCACCCGCACCAAAGATGGTGATAGCCTGGAAGGTAATGATCATACCGGTTACGGTACCCAGCAGACCCAGCAGCGGGGCCACCATGGAAATGATCTTCAACAGGTTCAGACCGGATTCAATGGCAGGGCGCTCTTTCAACACCGCCTCTTCCAGTTTCAGTTCCAGAGTTTCGCCATCAAGACCCTTGTTGTCTTCCGCCACTTTCAATACGCGACCCAGCGGGTTGTTGGTATTTGGCGTGGCAGATTTCAGCTGGGCACTGACCTTGCTGCTGACACCAGCCAGAACCACCGCGCGATAGATAGCCAGCAACACGGCAAACACACCCACGGCAGAAATAATGTAGCCAACCAGACCACCCTGATGCCAACGTTCTTCCAGTGAAGGGCTGTTGATCAGTGCGGACAGATAAGAACCGCCGCTTGGTCCCGTTGGGTCAATACCCACGCGAGTGAAGCCCGAGGTGGCAGCAGCCAGATCGGCAGCGGCGCTAAGGTAAGCACCTTCAGGCTGGCGGGTCAGCTCGGACATTTTCTCGCCCTTCTCGACAAACTCCAGATACTTGCCGTCGGAGACCAGATTGAAGTTGCCGATACGAACCACTTCCTGCTCGGCCTGTTCGCCATTGGGCTTGATCACAGTACCGGTAAACTTGACAACCTTGCTGCCTTCGATGGTTTCACGCTGAATTTCGTACCACAGGCGTTCAATCTCTTCGATGGTGGGCAGCTGGGTAGCGCTGTTCATCTTTTCGATCAGCTCATCCAGAAATTCGGCGCGACCGGGCAACTGGGCGGACACAATCGAAGTACTCAGATTGGTGCGCAGATCGCCGGCGGTAGAGGTCAGGTGACCAAACAACTCTGTCAGAGAGCCCAGACGCTCTTGCAGCTGCTGACGCTTGGCGTTGACATCCAGCTCCTGCTGCTCATACTTTTTCTCCAGACGGGCAGAGCGGGCTTCTTCTTCAGCCTTGGTTTTTTCGGCCTGCTTCAGCATGGACTGCTGATTGGCCTTCTGGCGACGGAACTCCGCTTCGCGCTGCTTGTGATCCTTGGACTCGGCAATCTTGCTGCTCTTAACCATCTGCAGCAGCTGATCCAGAGACTGGGCTTTTTCTTCGGCGACAGCGACATTGACGCTCAACAAACCCGCGGCGGCAATGACTGCGGCGCGCTTAACAAATGTCATCTTCATTGTGCGGCCTCCGGAGCCAGAATCGGCAGATTCATGATATCGATAGACGCCTGCTTCTCGGCGATGCGAATGCCCTTGCGGATGGCGCTGCGGTATTCACCGGAATCCAGCTCTACCCACTTGCGCTGGCTCTGATCCCAGGCACCAGAGATCTCGGTATCCTTGGTCTGATACATCAGGGCAATACGGCCCACCACCAGCACATTGACTTCACGCTCCTGACCACCGATTTCCAGAGTGTCCTCGTAAGAATCGACTTTGCGGCCGTACTCGGATTCGATCTGGTAGGCCTCCAGCACCTGACGGAATTTTTCCGCCACGGGGATATCGGTGCGCTCCTGATTATTGCGCAACTGCGCTACGCGCTCGCGGCGCTCTTCCAGGTACATGGGAACATCCAACTCAACAAACTGTTCCAGACCTTCCAGCATTTTCAGAATCAGCGGCTGCACCTGACGCTCGATCACGGTCACGTTTTCGATGGACTCTTCCAGCTGCTCAATAACAACCAACTGATTGGCAATCTGCTTTTCCAGTTGAGCGTTATAGACGCGAAGACCGTCAATCTGCTTGTTCACCACCTTGAAATCGGCCAGCAACTTGCTGGTATCGTCGGCAATTTTGTCAATGCGCTGCTGAGAGGCAACCGCCTGTGCGGTTTTGGCTTCACCAACCTTGAGAATGGAATCAACCGAAGCCTGTGCCTGAACCCCGCCTGCAAACACACTTGCAGACAAGGCGGCAGACAAAGCCACAGCTTTGAATTGTTTGTTCTTCATATTTCCCTCTAAATGGGTCCGATTAAACCCACACAGCCAAGAGCAATGCCCTTGGCTGTGTGGTCATACAGTCTATTAACGGTGCAACTGGCGAATGACCAATTACTACCGAATTAGTCACATGTTACCTCAGGGTGGAACACGCTTGTAGCTCTGCCTTGATATTCACTGGTCCAAAGACGAAAACAAAGCTGGCCAACTTTCACTACTAGACACAAACTGGGTCGTCGATTAGAGCGAAAAATTCCATGGGCTTCAATCGTTCACCAAAAGCATGGCCTGTTTCCACCTCTAAAATGGCTGTTTATCACCATTCTCCAGCATAGACGATAGCTTGGATTTCGCTCATGACAGCAACCAAGCGATCAACACCTATCCAAAACGGCGAAAACATAGCCCACCTGCTGCCCTTCAATATCGCCCATCAATGTCTCCGAACAGGAGGATTCAAGCCAGTCAGCCTCTGACAATGGGGGAAAAAACGCATCGCCTTCCAGCTCCACATCAACCCGGGTTACATAAATGCGCTGAGCCATTGGCAGGGCTTCGGCGTAAATCTGGGCGCCGCCGATCACCATGACTTCTGCAACACCCTGACGACCCGCCTCTTCCCGGGCCATGGTCACAGCCGAGGCCAAATCATTCACTGCCACCACACCGTCTGCCTGCCAATCAGGTTGACGAGTGATGACAATATTCTTGCGCCCCGGCAGTGGCCGGCCAATTGAATCGTAGGTTTTGCGCCCCATGATCACAGGTTTGCCCAGAGTCACCGACTTAAAATACTTGAGATCTTCCGGCAGATGCCAGGGCAATTGATTTTCAATACCAATGACGCGATTGGATGACTGAGCCACAATCAGGGCGAGGGGGATAACACTCTGGTCCACCGATAATTCCTTAATTTGAGGGGTACACAACAGGGCAGGACTGCCCGTGGCAGTATTATAACCGAATATGTTTCAGCAACTCTTGCGCCGCCTCGAAATCAAACAGGGAAATGGCAGCCGCCACTTCCGCCATCAGATCGGCCTGATCGCTACCAGCCAACAACCCCTGCAATTCGGCAACCTTGTGCTCGGCGGCCGCATCATTATCCGCCAATAGCACGGCAAGTTCAGTGGCCAGAGCTTGTGCCCGAGACGGATCAAACCCTGAAGGCACCGGCTCAGCTCCAGCAGACAAAATCTGCAATCCGGTACACAGGGTGTTCAGACGCTCACCTACTGACTCCAGACAGTGGCCCATCTCAGCATCAGATCCATGATTACGACACACGCTCTCCAGTTCGGCGGAGGCCCGACTCAATGATTCGGCGCCGATATTCGCCGCCACGCCCTTGAGGGTGTGAGCCATGCGTGTCGCCGCCTCCCAGTCGTTACCATTCATGGCCTCCTGAAAGTCATCAACAAAACCCTGTTGCCGGTCACGAAACTTGGTCAACAATTTGAGATACAAAGGCTTATTGTCCATTGCAATGGCCAATCCCGCCTGAGTATCGATTCCCGGCAACTCGGGGATGGCAACTTCATCTTGACCGCTCAATGAATCTGCAGCCGACATGGGTGCAGGATCATCCGAAGGCACCACCCAACGGGCCAGAGTGGCAAACATTTCATGAACGTTGATCGGCTTGCCAATATGATCGTTCATCCCTGCCGCCCTGGCTTTTTCGCGGTCCCCCACCATGACATTGGCGGTCATAGCAATCACCGGCAAATCCTTAAAGCGTTCATGTTTTCGAATCTCACGAGTCGCGCTGTAACCATCCATGACCGGCATCTGGACATCCATCAAGACACCGTCAAAAACTTCATCCCCAGCGAGTATCTCCAATGCCTGCTGACCGTTTTCTGCCAAGGTCGCGACAATGCCCCCACCGGCCAACAGCTCCATGGCCAGGTCCTGATTGATTTCATTATCTTCCACCAACAGCACCCGACACCCCTGCAACTTGCGGGAACGATAAATATCTTCAGCCGGAGGCTCGGATTTGCTCCGTGCAACGCCAGGGTGAACCTGCAGACCCAGCGGCACACAGAAATGAAAGGTACTGCCAATCTCTATCTGGCTTTCAACCCAAATATCGCCATCCATCATCTCTGCCAATCGCTTGGAAATGGTCAAACCCAAACCGGTGCCGCCGTATTTGCGAGTGGTGGAAGTATCCGCCTGGGAAAACGACTGAAACAAGCGGGCCTGCTCAGCCTCCGTCATGCCAATCCCGGTATCGCGGACAGAGAAATGCAGCCGGGCCATCTGGCCATCGCTGTCGTCAAGAACTACCGAGATAACCACCTCGCCCTGATCGGTAAACTTGATGGCGTTATTGCCCAGATTAATCAACACCTGACCGAGACGTAATGGATCACCAATTAAATTCATCGGCACCTGATCGTCGACTGCAAATAGCAATGCCACACCTTTGGCTTCGGCTTTGATGTTCAGCAGGTTATTCAAATCATCCAGAACATCCTGCAAGTGGAAATCGGTTGTCTCGATATCCAACTTATCGGCTTCAATTTTCGAGAAATCGAGTATGTCGTTGAGAATCCCGAGCAATGACTCCGCCGAGCGATTGACCTTTTCGATATAACCCTGTTGCTTGGAATTTAAATCGGTCGCCAGCGCCAGATTACTCATACCAATAATGGCGTTCATGGGCGTGCGTATTTCATGGGACATATTCGCCAGAAAATCTGACTTGGCGCGAGTTGCCTCCTCGGCCATTTTTTTCGATTCAATCAACTCCGTGACTTCCGCAGAAAAGCCAAACAATCCCACAATTCTGTCTTCTCCATCTCGAATAGGACGCTTGTTGGATTTAACCCAACCGGTCGAACCATCGGGTTTTACATAGCGCTCAAGGTGATCAACCAACGGAGTGCCAAATTCGATAACCTGGCGCTCATCGGAGTAATATTTTTCAGCGTCGGCACGGGGAAATACATCAAAATCGTTTTTCCCAATTACATCGCGCCAATTGGAGAAGCCAATCAATGCCGCAAAATTTTTATTCACCGCCCTGAAACGCTGTTGCTCATCCTTGATGTATAAAAAGTCGCTGGAGTAATCCAGCACCGCAATAAAGTCGCGATTGAGCTCTTCGAGCTCCCGGCTCTTGGCTTCCGATCGTTCCATCGCCTGCTGCATTTCCCGCTTGGCCTTTTTGCGCTCCTGAATTTCTCTGCCAAGGCGACGGTTCCAGATAAAAATAATGGTAATAATCAACAGGGCAGCACTCAGGCAAATACTGCCCCAGAAAATCACAGTGGACCATTTGATGCCATGCTCATAGCGAACATTGAGGGCTTTTCGTCTCATCTCTGCGTGTTCGTCTTGACTCATCAGCGACAAGGATTTGGTCAGCAGCGAGCTCAACTCCGGCCAATCCTTGCGTGCAGCAAATGCCAACTTATTAGGACCATAGCCACTGGGGGACGCCACCTTGAGATTGGTCAGTCCCTTATGCTGGATAACATAGCTGCCGGCTGCAAGATTCCCTATGTAGGCATCGGCCTCCCCCACCGAGACTGCGGTCATGGCCTCATGGGTGAACGCATGAAGCTTCAAATTGATCTCGGGATTCTGCTCACGAAGGCGCAGATGAGGAATAAAATTTCTCTCTACCGCAACGGTTTTGCCTTTTAGGTCCTCCAAAGACGAAATCACCGGGGCATTTTTGCGGGTGTAGATCACGATGGGAAAAGACAAATACGGCGTCGAGAAATTGACCACGCCTTGCCGTTCCGGTGTCGGCTCTATGGCTGCCATCAGATCGATCTTCTCAAGATTTCTAATGTGTTTTGACGCTTCAGCAGCACTCAGATGAACCAACTCAATATCAACGCCCAGATTGGTTAACAACTTGTGCGCATAGTCGTAGGCCAAACCTTTGGGCTGTCCATCTTCCAAATAATGAAAAGGAGCCCAGTCCCCTATAAACAAACGAACTTTTTTGTTGGTACTCAACCAGGCGCGCTCTTCATCTGTCAGTTCGATACTGTCTATGCCACTGCTGCCAACCCAGGATTCAATGATTTGTCTTTTTTCGGCCGGCGAGATGGTTTGAATAGCCTTATCAAAAATATCCCGAAGAATCGGCCAGTCTTTTCTGACACCCACGTTCAACAGGGTCGGCGGCCGACTCAGGTCTTCGACGGGGACAACGCTGTCAGATAAATTATTTTTACGGGCCAAAAACATGCCCACAACTTTATTACCCACATAATAATCCGCCCGCTTATCCGCAACAGCCCGAAGCGCCGCAAGAGTGTTATCAACTTCGATCACGGTGATATCCGGATAGGCCTGCTGCAGCAGTTTGACGTTGCCAAAGCCTGCTTCCAGAGCAACCGTAGAACCGGACAAATCCGGTTTATCAGCAACCGCACCGCGACGGGAAAAAATCGCGTGACGGGTCTCAAGATAGGGCGATGAAAATTTGAAAAACGGTTCCCGATCGACCAGTGGCGCAATGTTCATAACCGCGTCAAAATCTTTACTCTTGACGGCCGCCATGGCTTCATCCCAGGGCCGGGATTCAAGAATCAACTTGCCACCCAACTTTTGATTCAGCAGATTAAAAATCGAAACGGATATACCAACCTGAGAACCATTTTCTCGAACAAAAGAATAGGGCTGCCAATCACGATTGATAACAACTTTTATTCGACCTTTGCTGGCCAGCCAATCTTTTTCCAGCTGAGTTAACTCAAGTTTTTTGCGATAACTTTTAAAATTGAGCCTGACGTCTTGATCGAGCCATCGCGTCTCAACCGAACGATACTCGGCAGCAGTAATCTCACGCCACCCGCGATCCACTAGGTCGATCAAATCCGATCGCCCTTTGAGAACACCTGCGTGAACATTTTCCACATAGCCCACGTCTGTGACGGAACTGATCCGCCCCTTGAGACCAAAAACTGTTGCGCGATAATTAAGCGGCGTGGCATCGGTTAACACCCCGTCAATGTCACCCCCCAACAGAGCCTTGAGCATGTCGTTGCGGCCATTAAAGTGGTTTATTTCTGCCGTGGGGAATTCCGCTTTGAAATGCTTTTCATGAGCGTGATCACGAAGAATACCCACCCGATAACCACTGCCAATCAGGCCTGAATCAAAATCTTCGGCTCCCGGTGCCAGCGTAATCAGCCTGGTGGTATTCTGATAGATGGCCGATGAGAACAACATCCAGGACTGCCTCTCCTGACTGCGTGACAGACCCGCGTGGATATCCACCTCGCCACGCTTTAACGCATCCATTGAATCGTGCCCCGGATACAATTTAAAGCGCACAGGCCTGCCCACTTTTTCAGACCACAGACGCCACAGGTCCACCATCATGCCTGAAGGCTCCCCATTAATGTCCGCCCCCATATATGGTTGCAAATCTTGATAGAGTGCAATGGTCAGAGGTGGCTCTACCGCATCGGGCTGGGCATGCCCTTTAGCCCCAACAATGAGAAGAGCGATACAGAGTAATCCACCTTGATAAAATCTGAGAATTCTGGATGTCATAGTTTATTCATGGCTCTGCAAAGGTAATCAAATTGGCAACTTCATTGGAACCCGGAGCCACCGCCATGGGCGCCGAAATATCCGGAATAATTTCCACATCGTAGAGCTCACCGACAGCCCCATCAATTCGAAACCAGTCGACACAGGCACCCGTATTCAAATCAATGATCTGAATGCCGCACCAGGGATCAGAATCCGCCTGCTCCAGTCTGGCGTCGAGGTCCAACCCACTAAAACGCTGGTAGCGGGGTCGTGACAAACCAACCAATGCATAGTCACCACAAAAGGCCAGCCCGCGGACAAACCCGGGACAAAAAGCCACCGGCTGATAGTGACCGTCCCCGGCAGAAACATCCACAAACCCCAGTTCCCCAGCGCCGGAATTTAACAGCCAAAGCTTGCCATTATGAAGCCGCGGCGAGTGCGGCATGGACAAGCCTTCACAGACAATCTGATTGCTGACCACATCCATCACCACCCCGCCGTTGGCGCGCCTGTCACGCCAGCCATCAATGGTATCGGAGCGACTCACAGCGGTAACGTAGCGCGGCTGACCATTCGCCATGGCAAGACCATTGAGATGACAGCGATCTTCATCCACCAATGCGGATACAAACGGCGGGCGCCAGAGCGGTTCAAAACTGTGGCGATGACAAACGGTCGCCAGACAATTGAAGCGCGTATTAACAAAGACAGGCCTGCCACATTCGTCGACACCCACATCGTGGGCATCCAGTTGTCCGGTGACATGCACCAGGCGCGGCACAAAACAGGCATCAAACAAATGGTTAATCTTCTGCCCGGCCTGTAAGACATTTTCAAACCGTATTATCTGAAAACCGGCGGCCATAGTCAGTCCACCGGCGTGATCGCGAAACAGCCCCATCGGCTTGGGTATGGCCACTTGATGAACATTGATGCCACCCTGACCATTGCGTCCAATAAAATAGAGTAAACCGGATTGGTAAGACGTAAACGCAATCGAGATATTCAGGCTGTGCAAGCGATTGAGCAGATTGGCAGAGACCGAGTACTCCACCGTCTCCGATAACGGGCCATCTGACAGCGAATTGGGCGGAGCAGCAGTCATAGAGCAACAACCGGATCAAAAGGGTTTCTGAAAACGGATTTCACCGAAGAACGCATCGCTATTCCCCGGGCTGGATTGCCATTCAGCGGACAACTCAATCGCCAGACTATCACGACTTCGCCGGTGCCTCATCGTCACGCCTGCATAGACTTCGGCGCGGTCATCGGGACGCGGATCAAACTCAGTTGCGCCACCACCACTGCTCACCCGAACCTTATCCGAATCAAGGTCTCGGTGAACATCCAGCCCCAGCCGCCAATCTACCTCCATGGCCCCACTGCCATCGTATTCAAATCTGGATGGCAATTGCAACTGCGCCCTAGCGCTCAACTGGTGTAGATCGCGCGCCGACACCCACAACGGGTAGTCACTGCCTGTTTCCTGATATTCATCCAGAAACAGGCCCGAATAACTGAGCGCAATACTGCCGTAGGCACTGACCGGCAACCCAGACACAGGGGCAGACACTTCAACCGATGGTGACACCAGCCAGCCATCGCCACGGCCCTCCACAACAGTGGTTGCCAGCCCGGCAAAGTTTCTCTGCAGTTGTTGGTCAACGCGACCGGCCAGAGCACAGACCTTGAGGTGATATCCCGACAATTTTCTCTTGAGATAAACGCCAGCAAACCCGGCCTCCAGATCGGCACCACCGGCATCCACATCCAGCGTTGCATAGCCCCGCCCGGCACCGGCAAAGCCACCCCAGATAAACTCATCGGCACAGATTTCAGCGCCCAGCATCCAGCCATTAAAATGTTGTTTAAGCCCCACCAGATGTTGCTGTCGATTGAGATCCTGCTGGCCGGAAAAACCCGTCAGCCAATAGCCACCACGGAAAGAAGCATCACCCGCCCCGTGACACGACGACAAGGTCCCCTGATCGGCCACAGTCTGATTGATTTGGTCAGTGAAACTGTCGAGAAACACATCCGCAGTCGCAAATACCGACGGATCAAACACCGTCGCCAGCAAACCGCCATCCAGTAAAATCACATTGTCACTGACCCACTCCGGTGCACTCTGCAGGTCGGAATCCGTACCCGAACTGTCGGCAAAGCGGACGACGCCGTTAAAGCCCGGCAAGATATTGAGGGTATCCACATCATCGGGATTGGTACCGCCCTTGCCATCGTTGCCATTGCCAAAGTCGACGGCCCCCATCAGACGCGCGCCGGGCCCGAGATTGACCGTATCATGGCCATCGCCGCGCAAATCTATGGCAAAACCACCGGTGCCAGTGACTCTGTCTTCAACATTCAGCGTCACGGCGGATTGATTGGGACGAGGGGCAACGTAAATCCCGGTCGCACCACTGACAGCTCCCGTAATGGTTATGCTGGTGGGTCCACTGCCAGAGTGGACCACGCCAATGCCATGAACGCTACCGGAGACATTGTCCGCAGTGATATCCAGTGTGGTGCCATTCGGACCCTGCCGGGCATAGATACCATATCTGGAAGCCCCGGAAACATCACCACTGGCAGTAATGGATAAGCTGCCACTGCCCAAATTGTAGGCAAAAATACCGTCCAGACCTCCCGCTACCGAGTTAACGTTTACGCTCAAGTCCGTACCAAGATTGGCTGCGATGACGCCTTGATTGGTAATACCTCTGACATGACCGGTTGCGGTAATCGAGACACTCCCGGAACCTGAACCCGCCGCACTGATCCCTTCAGATTGGCCCGTGGCCTCATCGACATAGATGCGTAAATCCGTTGGGATGCCGCGAAACCACAAACCATAGTAACCACCCCCGGTAACGGGACCGGTAATGGTAATGGAGGCTGAACCTCCCCCTCCTGAATCAAGAATCTCAATGCCATTACCATTCAGGCCAGTGACGGCGCCCGCGGTCAAATTAAAATCGCCAACGCCCTGATTTTCTATATTGATGCCGTCTTCATTACCATTTACCGATGAGACATTAAGATTAAAATCCTCACCTTCGCTGAAGACCTCAAGACCATCGCCCAGAGGCCCCGTAGCTGTCACAGAACCGGTAATCGTAATATTGACGTCGCCACTGACGAGGTTGTCTATCTCAATACCTTCATCAGCACCGACAATGGTGGAATTATTGTTATCGATAAAGGTGACACCACCGGTACCGGTCAATTCAAAGGCATTGCCACCGCCCACGTTGATGCCAAAGCCCGGATCGGTGGTAACCGTCAGGGGAATACCCGGATTAAAACTCTGGGTGACATCGGCGCCGGCGGCACCACTGCAGCTGTAGGTACCGGCAGCACCGGCACAACTGCCAGCGTAGGCTTTACGGCTGGAGTAGGCTGACAATAAGGCGGAACAGATTGCCACCCCCAAGCCCAGTCTGGGAAAACGACCCGAGCCGACAGTGGCGGACTGATTGACTGCACGACTCAAAGACTGCCCCTAATTGCGCATCGATAATGGAGTGGATCATGACTTTAATGTAATCCACCCACGAGCAATTTGCACAACAGGGAGCCCGACCTGTCACATGGATCAGACCGCAACCGGCGCCTTGATTCCCGGGTGCGGGTCGTAACCAACCAGTTCAAAATCTTCAAACTCGTAATCGTAGATGGAATCCGGCTTGCGCTTGATGTTCAGCTTGGGCAGGGCCTTGGGCTCGCGCTGCAATTGGGTTTTGACCTGATCAAAGTGATTGGAATAGATGTGCGCATCGCCGATGGACACCACCAGCTCGCCCAGCTCCAGGTCGCACTGCTGCGCCAGCACATGCACCCAGAGTGCCGCTTGGGCAATATTGAAAGGATTGCCGAGAAACAGATCATTGGAACGGATCGTCAGCATCAGGGACAGCTTGTTATCGGCCACGTAAAACTGATAAAGCAGGTGACAGGGAGGCAGCGCCATCTTGCCATTTTTGGCATTCTCCTGAGGGCTGACACCTTCATCCGGCAGGTATTCCACATTCCAACCATGAAACAGGATGCGACGGCTGTTGGGATTGGTCTTCAGTGCGTTTACCACGTAATCGATCTGGTTGATGGTATTGCCATCTTTGGTGGGCCAGGCGGTCCACTGCTTACCATAGACAGGCCCCAGCTCACCATCCTCCGTGGCCCATTCATCCCAGATGGTGGCTTTGAGATCATTGATATTGGTACTGCCGGAGACAAACCACTTCCACTCGTGAAAAATGGATGGAAAGTGCACTTTTTTGGTGGTCAGCAGAGGGAAACCCTGATTGAGATCGAAGCGCAGCATGCGCCCAAACACAGAAACCGCACCCGTGCCGGTGCGGTCACCCTTGAGGGTACCGTTATCCATCACATCCTGCAGTAAATCCAAATATTGCTTCATAGTTACTCAACTGAAAAATTAAATATTTACAAAAAAATGAAGAGCCTTCAGCCGCTTAAATCAGCCTTCAGCGATTTAAACCAGCGCTCAGCTCCTGTTATTACTCTTTTTATAAGCCCATACCAGCAGAGCCAAACCGCCGATAATCATAGGCAGGCTCAACAGCTGTCCGCGGGTCATCCACCCCATCACATCAAACCCGATATGGCTGTCGGGCTCGCGCACAAATTCTACTAAAAAGCGGAAGCTGCCATACAGCAACAGAAATAAACCACTGGTTGCCATGCGCGGCCTCGGCTTGGCCGAAAACCAGAAGAGTATCGCAAACAGCACCAGCCCTTCCAACAGCGCCTGATACAGCTGCGAGGGATGGCGAGCCAGCGCCAGAGGGTCATTGGGGAAGACCATGGCCCAGGGGACATCGGTCGCACGCCCCCAAAGCTCCTGCCCAATAAAATTACCCAACCGGCCAAAACCGAGGCCAATGGGCACCAACGGCGCAACAAAATCCGTTACCGCAAAAAATGGGGCATTGATTTTCCGGGCATAGACATACAGCGCCACAATCACACCCAGCATGCCACCATGAAACGACATGCCGCCCTCCCAGACCCGCAGCAGCCAAACCGGATCCTCAAGAAAGCGATCAAAGTGATAGAACAACACATAGCCAAAACGGCCACCGAGAATCACCCCCATAGCCCCATAGACGATCAGATCTTCCACCTGTTCCGGGCGGCAGGGGCCCACACCTTTGCGCGCGCGCACCATGGCCAACTGCCAGGCCGCAGCAAATCCCAGCAGGTACATGATGCCGTACCAATGCACTTTTAAAGAGCCCAGCGAAAAGGCGACGGGATCAATTTCCGGGTAATTCAACATAGTTCCAACAAAACCTTTTACATCAGACCACTGACAAACAGCTCAACAGCAATCAAAAATAACACGACAGCAAAGCCCTTCTGCAATTTCTCCGCAGGCAGATTATGGGCCATACGAGCACCAATACGAGACGCGGGTGCGCTGAACACCACAATACCGAGAAAGGCCGGCAGATAAAAATAGCCGTAGGCCCCATCGGGTAAATCCGGCTGCCCCCAGCCCTGATAAATAAAGGAGGCCACTCCAGCAACCGCAATCGGCAACCCCAGAGCGGCAGAGGTCGCCACCGCCTTGGCCATGGGCACCTGACATACGCGCAAAAATGGCACCGTTAACGACCCACCGCCGATACCGAACAAAGACGACAGGCTGCCAATTACCGTACCTGCCAGCACTCGGCCCGGGATTCCGGGCAAGCGCTGCCCCCCATCACCCACCGCCTTGAGCATGGTAAAGCCGACAAACACCAGAAAAGCGGCAAACGCCAACTGCAGCTCAGCGCCCGCCAACAGCGAAGCCAACAGGCCACCACACCAGCCACCCACCAGCACCCCGGGAACCAGCGGGCCGAGAATGTTCAAATCCACCGCCCCCTTTTTCCAGTGCGTGCGACTGGCTGTCAAAGACGTTACCACAATACATCCGAGCGAAGTTCCAACGGCCAGATGGGTAGCCACTGTTTCAGGGAAGGCCAGACCGGCAAAGGTATAGATCAGCGCCGGCACAATCACCACGCCACCGCCCAGACCAAACAGGCCGGCAATCAAACCGGCAACAACACCGACCACCGCGAAAATCAGCAACAGGGATAAAATAGACAAAAGTATTCCCGCATCAACAGAGCAAAGCACGCTATTATCCACGCAGCCGCCCCAAGATAAAGTCGAGCCATGTGTCTGATTCTGTTTGCCCTGCAACAACACCCCGATTTCCCATTGATTGTCGCTGCCAACCGCGATGAATTTTTTGCCCGGCCCACCCGGCCCGCCAGCTTTTGGCCTGACCATCCGGAACTCTATGCCGGACTCGATCTGGAGGCCGGTGGTACCTGGCTGGGAATCAACCGCAGCGGGCAATTCAGCGCACTCACCAATTTTCGCGAACCGGGCAGCATTCAGACACAATCGCAAAAGGCATCGAGGGGGGAGCTTCCCAGCCATTTCTTAATGGACCCGGAGACCCGAATCGAGTCTTACTTCAGTCAGCTACAGGCAAGCCGGCACCACTATAATGGCTACAACCTTCTGTGTGGCAGCCCTCAACAACTGGGCTATTACTCCAACCGCGGGGAGGCCGATCCCCGATTGCAAGAAGGCATCTATGGTTTAAGTAATGGTCTGATCAATACCCCCTGGCCGAAAGTGGCTACAGGCAAACAGGCTTTGGCCGATACCCTAAAAACCACCAGCCCAGACCCGGATCAGTTGGCACTGGCTCTGTTCGAATTGCTGGGCTGCAGTGAACAGGCTCCGGACCATCAACTGCCAGATACCGGTGTGGGCCTTGAGTGGGAACGCACCCTGTCCCCGAGATTTATCCGAGGTGACGTATACGGCACCCGCACCTCAACCGTGGTGCTGTTTAGCGCTCAGGGACCGGTGCGCTTTTTCGAGCGCAACTTTAACGAGAAGGCCGAAGTTACCAGCCAGTCCTTTGAACTTTTAAACCCCGACTGAATTTTTTGCCATACTGAAAGCATGTCGAAACCAGCCAACCACTCACGCACCAAGACATCGTTACTGGCCCTGTTGCTGGCAATCGGCAGCATCCTGCTGTTTTACAAGGCCTATGAAGCCAACAAACAATTGCAGCCGATACTGCCATCGCTGGCAGCCCAACATGCCATGCAGCGCTGGTTTGCTGATGAAGACCCCGGCGCCCTGCTGCACCGCTCGCCAATTAATCACCTCGATAGTCTGCGCAGTATCTATCGCAACAACCGCTACCAAATGCTGTGGTTCAACGGCTATCAACTCTCCGACAATGGCCAGCAACTGATCCAGCAACTGCTGGAATCCAGCGCCGATGAATTATTCGATTACCAATATCATCTGGCCTATATCCAACAGCGACTGCATACCTTGCAAACCCAGCCAAGGGAAGTCACCGCACTGGATGCACTGATGACCGATGCCTTTGTGGCTTATATGCTGGATATCCTCAATGGCAAGATGGCGCTATCGGGTTATTCCTCAGAAGCCTACGAGCAATCCGCCAGTGGCCCACTCAAACCCGTGTCACTGAATCGCACAACCCATCTTCAGGATCCACTGCCGCTTGATACCCGTCAGCAACGACAGGACATCGTGCAACTGCTGCAGCAAAATCAGGGCGCGGAGCAGATCGCCGAGGTTCTTCAGGGGCTGATTCCACAGCATCAGGAATATCAGCGACTGCGACAGGCCTTTAATCGCTATCAGACCATGGTGAGCGACAACAATTGGCTTAAGTTACAGCAAAGATCACAACTGGTACTTGGAGATCGCCATCCTCAGGTTGCCCAGATGCGCGCACTGCTGACCCAAACCGGTGACTACCAGCCCGCAACCAGAGCGCAGGAGCAACGCTGGAGCTTGTCCCCGGAGGACATTCAGGATGACAACCAGCAGCTGGAAACGTTTGATCTGGCTCTGGAGCAGGCCCTGAAACGCTTTCAGGCCAGACACGGCACCAAAGTTGATGGTGTACTTGGGCGCCACACCCGCAAGTTACTGAACATCACCCCCAATTTTCGCCTGCGTCAGATTGCCCTGAACATGAAGCGCTGGCGTGAGCTGCCTCGGGATCTCGGCGAGCGTTACATCTGGGTCAATATGACTGATTACACCCTGCAATTGATTCATCAGGGGCAGGTCGAGCTGGACATGCGCGTTATCATCGGCAAGGAATACCGCAAGACCCCGGTCATGAGCGAAAGCATTCACAGTCTGGTGCTCAACCCCCACTGGAACGTCCCCCACCGCATTGCCGTAAATGACCTGCTGCCGCAAATCAAACAGGACCCGGACTACCTGATCAGGCGCCGCTTTAACGTATTCCGTGGCTGGAACGACAAGACCCCTGAAAACATCGACAACATCGACTGGAACCGTTTTAGCCGGCGCAACTTCCCCTATCGTCTGCAACAGAAGCCAGGACAGGGCAACGCCCTGGGTCGCATCAAATTTGTGATCCCCAACGATCAGTCCATCTACTTGCACGATACCAGTAACCCACAGTTGTTCGAGCGTGACATTCGCACCCTCAGCTCCGGCTGTGTCCGGGTTGAAAAACCGTTTGAACTGGCCAATGCCCTGATCCGTGGCAGCCAACACTGGAATCCCGAGCGCCTGCAACAAAACCTGGGCGGTGACAAAACCCGCTACGTAAAATTACCCGAGCCCATACCAACCTATCTGTTTTACCAGACAGTCTGGGTCGATGAAGATGAAGTCGTGCACTTTCGCGATGACATCTATCAGGGCGATCTGGTGGTCCACAAACGCCTGAGCCAGCCCATCTCACTATAACAGTTGGAAGTGACCGTCCCCAGATGCACCGCTTGATACCCTGTCTCTTCACTGGCTTTTATCTGATCATATCATCGCTGTGCAGCGCTTTGATTCAGGCGGCAGAACCGGTTGCTGCGATCTTACAGGCGCCACAGCAAAAATCCCTGATGGTACGTGTACCCCGCCAGGAAGTGAGCAATGTCTCACACACTGGCTACATCCTGACACTGCTCAAGCAAGCACTTGAGAAAAGCAAAGCCAATGGCGAGCTCATCAACGTTCAGCAGGCGCCTGTAACCCACACCCAGGCGCGTATGATTGCCGAACTGATCCACGGCCAGTCGCTGGATGTCATCTGGACCATGACTTCGCGAAAACGTGAACAACTGATGCTGCCCATACGGGTCCCCATCCTCAAAGGGTTGCTGGGACAGAGGGTATTCCTGATTCGTCAGGAGCATCAATCCAGATTTGACAACATTCACCAACTGAGCGATCTGGCTCAACTGAGCGCCGGTCAGGGCAGCCACTGGCCGGATACCGACATCCTTATTCACAACGGGCTGAGTGTCAGCACCAATGTCCACTATGAGCGGCTCTTCGACATGCTGGCCGGCGGCCGGTTTGACTACTTCCCCCGTGGCGCCAACGAAGCCTGGGTCGAAGCCGAGGCACACAGAGAGCAGCATCTGGCGGTAGAACAGAACCTGATATTGTCTTATATCGCCCCGGTCTATTTCTTTGTGGCGCCGGATAATCTCGCGCTGGCCCAGAGAATTCAGTCGGGTCTGGACAAGATGCACAGCGACGGCAGCTTTGACGCCCTCTTTTTCAATGACCCAACCCACGCCAACACGCTGAAGCAATTGGCCACTCATCAACGACGCGTGTTCAAACTTGAGAACCCTCTGCTGCCGCTACTGACACCTGTCGATATTACTCACTACTGGCTCCCGGCAGTCCACGGCCAGATCACCATGGATTGAATCCGCTATGTCTCTAGGCAGGATCACTTCAAATGTGGTGTTTTCATTGCCTCAAAGCGCTTTGACTGTGACACACGTGCCATTTCCCACCTGTTCAACTTGTGACCAATTGCCGTTACCGGCATAATTGCTCCCGTCCGAAGCCCACTACTCCAATAACTTTTTCGGACTGATGTAATTTTTGAAGTACCAGGTGTGAAATGTCTCTATCCCGTCGTAAATTTCTGGCGCTGTCGTCGACCGCGCTTATCAGTACTGCTGCGCTCAGTCATCCAGCCAGAGCCAGCATCAGCCAGCATCCCATTGAGCGCCAATTGGATCTGCTCCACCTGCATACCGGGGAAAGGCTCACAACCCGCTACTGGGAACAGGGCCACTACCACGCCGATGCCCTGAGCGAAATCAATCACTTCTTCCGCGACCACCGCAACAATCAGATCGCGGGCATAGATCCGGCCTTACTGGACAGCATTCACCAACTTCAGCAGCATCTGGATTATCAGGGTGAGATCCACATCATTTCCGGCTACCGCTCCCCGGAAACCAATGAAAAACTGCGTCAACAAGGGCGCGGCGTGGCCAAGCGCAGCTTTCATCTGCAGGGCCGTGCGATTGACCTGCGGCTCCCCAAAGCCGACCTGAGTGATGTGCGCAAAGCCGCACTGGCACTGCACAACGGCGGCGTCGGCTACTACCCCAACAGTAACTTCTTGCACCTGGATACCGGCCGCAAGCGCCAGTGGGGTTAGCACATCATGTCCATTGAACAGACTTCGCCAACGCCCGAGGCAGAGGGCCATCAACAGGCCGTACGCTTTGAAAAACGCTTTCTCACTCCCAAGTTCTGGCCTCTGTGGCTTTGGTTCGGTCTGCTCTGGCTGATAAGCCGCTTGCCCTATCGGGCCATGCGCGTAATTGGTGAAGGGGTCGGCCTGCTGGCAATGAAAGCCGGGAAAAAGCGCCGCTATTTTGCCGAGCGCAATCTGGAGTTGTGCTTCCCCGAAAAGTCCGCGGCGGAGCGGCAGCGAATTCTGCGCGAGTCATTCAAGGGGGCCGGTATGGCCCTGTTTGAATCGGGGCTGGTGTGGTGGCCCAAGAAAAGCAACGAAGCCTTGATTCACTTCGAAGGTTTCGAGCACATCGAACAATTGCAACGAGAAGGTAAACACATTTTGCTGTTTGCCCCTCACGTCACCTGCGTGGAATTCTGTTTTGCGCGAATGGGGGCGCGCACCTGGTTCAATGTTCTGTTCCGGGTTCACGACAACCCACTGTGGGAATTTATGGCCACCCACGGTCGCCGCCATTACACCCTGCGTCTGATCCCCAGAAAACGGGTGAAGGAATTTCTGTACCACATGAATCAGGGAGAGCTGGGACTGATTGCCGCCGATCAGGACATGGGCAAAAAGCGCAGCCTGTTTGCGCCTTTCTTTGGCATCCCTGCAGCCACCATCCCGTCCATTACCTCATTTGCCGAGCAAACCGATGCAGAAGTGGTTTTTGCCTCGGCTTTTCGTCGCCCGGGAGAGGGGTTTACCCTGCGTTTTTCCAAACCACTGGACAACTTCCCCAGTGGCGATCCACTGGCTGACTGCACCCGAACCAACAAGATTGTGGAAGACTTTGTCCGCGAACACCCCGAGGACTACCTTTGGCAACATCGCCGTTTCAAAACCCGGCCAACGGGTGAAGCGGCGCTGTATGACCGCAAGAAACGCTGAGTCTGGATCGGGACTAGTTGAGCAGATCCGTGTAATAGCTGGTAGCCGACTTGGGTGCCAGCAAACGGGTAAAACCGCCATCACTCATGGCGTCTTCAAGGCACTGATTGACCGACTGAGCATCGGGTTTGGTCATCACTTCGGTCAGCAGCTTTTTGGCCAGATCCAGATTCATATCCCGAATCACGGACTTTACCTTGGGCAGGTTAGTGGCGTTCATGGACAGGGTGTCATAGCCCATGGCCATCAACAACACAGCGGCCGCCGGATCACCGGCCAGCTCACCACAGATACTGACTTTGACGCCACACTCATGAGCGGCATCCACCACTTCCTGTAACGCCCTGAGAATGGCGGGATGAAACGGCTGATAGACATCGGCCACCTGAGGATTATTGCGATCCACGGCCAGCAGGTACTGGGTCAAATCGTTGCTGCCCACCGACAGGAAATCCGAACGCTGGGCCAGTTCACGGGCCTGATACACCGCCGCCGGCACTTCCACCATCACCCCGATCTGAGGCATCTTGATGTTGAAGCCATCCTCAAGCAGCTCATCAAAAGCCCGGTGGATCAGTTTTTTGGCCGCCTCCAGCTCATTGATGCTGGCGATCATTGGCAACATGATGCGCAGGTTGTCCAGCCCCTCGCTGGCTTTCAGCATGGCCCGCACCTGCACCAGAAAGATTTCAGGGTGATCGAGCGTTACCCGCAAACCGCGCCAACCCAGAAACGGGTTTTGTTCATTAATCGGGAAATACGGCAGCGCCTTATCGCCACCCACATCCAGCGTGCGCATGGTCACTGGCTGAGGCGCAAAAGCCTCTAACTGCTCACGGTAAATCTTGCGCTGCTCCTCCTCGGAGGGAAAGCGATCACGCAGCAGAAACGGGATTTCTGTGCGGTACAGACCAACGCCTTCGGCACCCCGCTCCAGCGAGCGCACGACGTCCGACATCAGCCCGGTATTCACCCACAGTGACACCCGGTGACCATCGCGGGTTTCACAGGGCATGTCCTTGATGGCCTCAAGGTCTTTGACCAGTTCCTGTTCTTCGCGATAAATGTCTTCGAAGTGATGACGTAGATTCTGCCCCGGATCGGTATACACCCGACCGCGATAACCATCGACAATCACATCCCGGCCTTCAATCTGGGTAAACGGCAGATCCACCGCCCCCATCACCGTTGGAATACCCATGGCCCGGGCGAGAATGGCAATATGCGAGTTACTCGAGCCCATCACCGACACCAGCCCGGCCAGCTTGTCTCTGGGCACCTCGCCCAGCATTGATGCCGTCAGCTCCTCGCCAACCAGAATGGCGTTATCGGGCAGTTTGCGTGCCTTTTGTTTGGATTCCTGTAAGTAGGACAATACCCGCCGCCCCAGATCGCGAATATCGGCAGCCCGCTCGCGCAGGTAACTGTCTTCCATCCGGGTAAAATTGCGTTCGTGTTCGAGAATCACCTCACTCCAGGCGTAGGCTGCAGAAATGCCTTTTTTGATTCTCTCCGCCACTTCGCCTCCCAGAGAAGCGTCATCGAGCATGGCCAGATAGGCATCAAACAACGCCTGCTCCTGACGACTCAGGCGATCGCGTAAGCGCTGCCCCATGCGTTTGATGTCCTGACGCACCGCGGCCAGACATTCATTGAAAAACGCCAGCTCCTCGTCGACGTCTTCGCAGAGTTGATAGGGCACGCCGCGCAGATCTGCCGCGGGGGACATAACCACCGCCTTACCAATGGCCACACCGGGCGAACCGGCAACACCGGTAAAACTTGCCTCGCGCGCAGAAGCCCCGATTTCACGCAATGCACCGGTGGCTTCGGCGTGGGCAATAACCCCGGACAACTGCGCCGAGATAGTAACCAGAAACGCCTCATCACCTTCGTCAAACCGACGCTGTTCCACTTGCTGGACAACCAGAACCCCGAGCACCTGACGGTGATGCACAATCGGCACCCCCAGAAAGGAGCTGAAACGCTCTTCACCGGTCTCGGCAAAATACTGATACTTGGGGTGGGACATGGCGCGCTCAAGATTGAGCGGTTCTTCACGAGTAACCACATAGCCGACCAGACCTTCGTCGGCCGACAGGCTGACCTGACCTACAGACTCGGTGTGCAGGCCATCGGTGGCCATCAAGACATACTTGCCGGAACCATCGCGCAGATAGGTAGAACAAACCTGAACCTGCATCACCGATTTGACGCGGCCAACGATAATATTGAGGGCGGACTGCAGGTCGCGGGCCGCATTAACTTCCTGGACAATACTGCGCAGGTCGTTAAGCATCGACAGCTCCCGACCAGGCTGACTCCATCTGGCTGTGAGCAGGAGATAATTCTTTCATGGCCCGCCGATAGACATCGCGCTTGAACGACACCACCTGATTCAGCGGGTACCAGTAACTGACCCAGCGCCAGTCATCAAACTCGGCAACACCGTCGTTTTCCAATTTGATCGCGGCATCGTCGGACAACAGCTGCAGCAGAAACCATTTCTGTTTCTGACCAATGCAAAGCGGCTTGGAGCCGTGGCGGAGAAATTTCTTGGGAAGACGGTAGCGCAACCAGCCGCGGGTGCGGGCAATGATCTTGACGTCTTCGGGCTTGAGTCCAACCTCTTCGTGCAACTCGCGATAGAGTGCCTGATCGGCCGACTCACCTTTATTGATACCACCCTGAGGGAACTGCCAGGCATCCTGACCACCGACACGCCGGGCCCACAACAATTGGCCCTGAGCGTTCGCCAGCATTATGCCGACATTGGGTCTGAATCCATCTGCATCAATCACCTAGGATATCCCTCTCTCTGGTTGTGGGTTATTGTTCCGCGCGGCCAGCTATTGTTCCATAGATTGCCCCGGCTTCACAAATAGACTTTAGACGATCAAACACAAAGAGACTGTTGTCGCCTGTGGGTGCGGCCGGTATCCTTGCGGCTTTCCAAATAAGCAACAGGGCAAAAACGTGAATCTGGCCATTTTCGATCTGGACAACACCCTTATCGCCGGTGACAGCGACCACAGCTGGGGCGAGTTTCTGGTTGAGCGCGAACTGGTCGATGTCGAGGCCTACAAGCGCGCCAACGACCAGTTCTATCAAGATTACGAGCGCGGTGAGCTGGATATTCACGCCTATCAGGAATTTTCCCTGCAACCTCTGACCCGTTACTCCATGGCCGAACTGGCTGAACTGCACCGACAGTTTATGACCGCCAAGATCGACCCGCTGCGCCTGCCTCAGGCCGATGCGCTGTTGCAGCAGCACCGTCAGCGGGGTGACTACCTGCTGATCATCACCTCCACCAATCGCTTTATTACCCAGCCTATCGCCGATGCCCTGGGGGTCGACTTCCTGCTGGCTACTGAAGCCGAAATCGTCGACGGCCGCTACAGCGGCAAAATGATCGGCACCCCCTGCTATCAGGACGGCAAGATCACCCGCCTGCACCAATGGCTGCAGCAGGCCCAGCAGCACGGTTTTACCGGCGATCTGGAAAACAGCTATTTTTACAGTGACTCGATCAATGATGCGCCACTGCTCCGTGAGGTGACGCACCCGATTGCTGTCGACCCCGACGCCAGTTTGCGCACTCTGGCGGAGCAACAGGGCTGGCAAGTCATCAGCCTGCGCGACCAGTAACCCACACAGCCAGGAGCAGATCACCATGACCCTTCGCCTTACCCTCCTCAGTCTGGCCATGGTTCTGTTTCTGAGCGGCTGCGAACCGCGCAATCAGGAAGCCACTCTCGAAAGCGGCGCACAAAGTTCGAGCGCCGATGCGGACGACCTCAAACTCGACGAACTCAGCAGGCAACTCTGGCAACATCAGACGGACAGTTTTGCCGTGGTGATTGGCGAAGCCGAGCGACTTTCCCAGCGTATTGCCGAACTGAATGCCACACCGGATGACGAACAGCTGCAAGCCGCCCGACAACAATGGCATCAGACGCACAATCAGTTGCTGCGCAGCTCCAGCCTGATCAGCTTCGGCGCCATCAACCCCGGCCTTTTTCAGCAAATCAAAGCCGCTATGGAATTGATCGACAGCCACCCGATTCAGCCCGGTTATCTCGACTACTTCGATGTCTATCAGCACAGCGGTATCGTCAATGACATCGCCGTCCCCATTACCGCCGATGCCATTCGCAAGCAACACGGCTTCAGTGACGGCAGTGACGTCAGTCTCGGATTTCACGCCATGGCTTACCTGCTCTGGGGAGAGCAGGGATCACGGCCGGCCAGTGACTTTCTGGCGCCACAAAAACTCGAGCGCGAACAGCAACTCAATGGTCTCAAACTGGTTGATCTGCCCAACCACAGACGCGCCACCTTACTGCAACTGCAAGCCACCCTGCTCGTGGATGATTTGAAATCGCTGCACTACAGGCTTTCCCATCAGGCCAGCGCCCTCAATGGCGCCTACCTGTCACTGATGCCACGCAGCCGCATACAACTGTGGCAACAAAGCAGCCTTCATCTGCTGCAGAAAATTTTGGCGCAACCGTTTCTGTTGCCCGAGGACTCGGAGTCATTGGAGCGGGCAGACCCTCCCCACAATCAATTTTCCGGACAGGAACTGGAAGCCATTCGCGCCGTCATTCACGGTATGACGGATCTGCTGTTTGCCAAAGAACCGGAAACACCCAGTCTGGCCCAACAACTGGTGAGAGAAGATACGCCGGCGCTGCGCCGGGATTTTGGGAAATTTGTCGCCCTGCTAGACAAGATGATCCTTGAACAGGCCGTCCTGCAGGACAACCGCGCCAACCTGCGTCAAACCATCGAAGCTCTGGCACAACGGCTGGGGGGCAATCTGGCACTGGCCGGGCAAGCTCAACCCGGCCAGCACGACAGGTCGCAGCCCTAGGGCAGATAGATTCGGGAAAACACCGCTTTCAAATAATCGGTTTCCGGAATAGCCGGGTGCACCGGATGATCCGCACCCTGACCACCCTGAGCAAAGATCTGGGCATGGCGATCCAGATGGCGTGAGGCTCCGCGCACTATCTCCACCATGGTGTTCTTTTCCAGATGCATCGAGCAGGATGCCGACACCAGCAAACCATCCCGTGCCAGCAATCGCATACCCAGCTCATTGATATGGCGGTAGGCGGCTTCACCCGATTTCTGATCCTTCTTGCGCTTGATAAAGGCAGGCGGGTCGAGCACCACAATATCGAACTTCTCCTGAGCCGCAATCAGCTGCTTCAAAACATCCACCGCCTTGCCATGCATCCCTTGCATGCGATCATCCACGCCATTGAGTGCCGCATTTTCTCCGACCCAGTCCAAAGCCTGTGAGGAGGCATCCACACACATCACTTCACTGGCACCAGCGGCGGCGGCCTGCACCCCCCAACCGCCAACGTAGGAGAACACATCCAAGACCCGCTTACCCGGGGACAGGCGCTGCAACAACGCGCGATTTTCGCGATGATCATAGAACCATCCGGTTTTCTGGCCCTCCACGATCGGCGCAATAAAGCGCACGCCGTTTTCTTCCAGCTCCACCGCCTCCGGCACATCGCCAAAGGCTTCAACCACTTCCGGCAGGCCTTCATGATGACGGGCGCTGTGATCATTGCGCAACAAAATCCCCTCGGGTCTGAGGCACTGCTGCAAAGCCTCGATAATCGCTTCGACCTGGGCATCCATACCCGCCGTGGAGGTCTGCACCACCAGATAATCACCGAAGCGGTCCACCACCAGACCGGGCAACAGATCACTGTCGCCGTATACCAGGCGGTAAAAAGGACGATCAAAACAGGCTTCACGCAAGGCCAGCGCCTGCTTGATGCGGTGCACCAGCAAGGACTTGTTGAGCGGGTGTGCCAGATCGCGATTGATCAGGCGGGCGCATATCAGCGAGCCGGGACTGATGGTGGCAATCCCCAGAGGCTTGCCGCCATGAGCACAAACCTCGACCTGCTCCCCGGGCTGGAAGCCTTTCAGGGGCGAAGCCTGGGTATCCACCTCATTGGAAAAAATCCACAGATGGCCCTTCTTGAGACGCCGATCCGCCTGGGATTTCAAGATCAGCTTGGGAAGTTCTAGAGTCATAGCGCGGCCATCCGGGTTGAGTAACAGGCGCGCATTATAGACCACCGGGGCAGAATAAATAGCAAGATTATCAGCCGACAAGTGCGAATTTATCCGTTAAAATACGCGTCTTTTCACCCAATGGAATAAGTGATAACAGCATGGCCGACTTGTCCCAGGAACAGGTACAAAAAGTCCTTCAGGGAATTTCCATCCCGCCGCAGCCCCAGATCATGGTGGATCTGCAGATGGAACAGATGATGCCCGACTGCGACATCAATGCCATCGCCAAACTGATCAGCCAGGACATCGGTCTTGCTGGCAGCGTTCTCAAAACCGTTAACTCGCCCCTCTACGGCCTCGGCAACAACATTACTTCGATCAATCAGGCGGTGAACCTGCTTGGGGTTAACTCGGTGATCAATCTGGTCAACGGCCTCTCCATCCGCGGCGAGCTGTCGGACGACCAGATCGTGGCCATGGGTAAATTCTGGGACAGCTCCATGGAAGTGGCCATGGCCGCAGCGGCCATTGCCAAGAATATTGGCTTCCCCTGTCCGGATGAGGCCTATACCTTGGGGCTGTTTCACAACTGCGGCATTCCGCTGTTGATGATGCGCTTTGATAACTATCCGGAAGTGCTCAAACGCGCCTATGCCGACCCGGAGCGTCGCATTATCGACACAGAAAATGACGAACTGAATACCAACCACGCGGTGGTCGGCTACTACGTGGCCAAGTCATGGAACCTGCCCACTTACTTATGCCAGGCCATCCACGAGCATCACAGCATCCGCAAAATTGTCGACGACGAGAGCGCCGACCCGAAAAAGAAAACCCTGCTGGCGGTCCTCAAGATGGCCGAGCACATCTGCGGCAACTACCGAACCCTGGGCGATCAGGAAGTGGATAACGAATGGCAAATCATCAGTGAATCGGTGTTGCTCTACGTTGGCCTGAGCCAGTACGATTTTGAATCCCTGCAACAACAGATCAGCGAGATGGGTCTGGGGCACAGCGGCTACTACTGCTAGCAGCGCCGCTTAATTTTCAGCCCTGACAACACTGGTACTGGGCGTAATAATTTTTAAGATAATCTGCAAACGGCGGTTGCGACTCAGACTCCAGTTGCGACTGAGCCTGCAGTGAATCCTCTGCCTGTTGCGCCATCTGCGCCTCAAGGCCAGCCGCCAATGGCTTGGCTTGGTAGGTGGCAGCCTGCTCCTGCGACAGGTCCATCATCAACCGGAAGAAGGTTTTATCCTCGCGCTGCATATCCTCCAGCATCCGCGCCGAAGGCGTTAAGGACGCATCCTGCAGCTTCGGCAGCTGGGCTTTTACCGCCTCGCTGTAGCGGCTGGTGCTGTAACTGCGATCGAGAATTTTGGCCACCGCCCCCATTTCGCGCAACAGCACCTTGCCCCACTGCGCCAGCGACTGCTGACCAATCTCGCTGTTGAGCTTCATCTCGGGATCGCGGCCGCGATACACCATCAAGCGCTGGTTCTCCAGCTCACGCTGATACTTCTCGGGGCTGGCCTCGGGGCTGCGCACCAGCAGGCAGTACAACAGGAACACATCCATAAAATAGAGCTGCTCGGCATTGACCCCGAGTGGCTCGTAGGGGTTCAGGTCGACGCAGCGCACCTCAATGTATTCAATTCCCCGAGTGGCCAAAGCACTGAGGGCGGTTTCGCCGGTGTGAATGGTACGTTTGGGACGGATGGTGCTGTAAAACTCGTTTTCGATTTGCAGCAGACTGGTGTTGAGTTGATGGTACTCGCCAGCAGCATCGTACAGACCCTTGTCCACGTAATCGTCATGAGGCTGGGTAATGGCGCCACAAAGGGTTTGGATGTAGGAGTTCAAATCGTTATAGCACACCAGCAGAGACGACTGGGCACTGCTTTGGTAGCCCAGATCCCCCATGCGCAATGTCGTGGCAAAGGGAGCGTGCAGACTGTGATCGTCAGCACCGAAGGCTTGCAACTGGTGTTCGCGGTCGCGCACAAAACTGCGACACACCGCCGGTGACGCACCAAACAGATAGAGCAACAACCAGAAATTACCGCGAAAATTGCGAATCAAATCCAGATAGCGGCGATTTTTATACTGCTGCAGCGACTCGGCACCCGCCTCCTGACGAAACCAGAACTCCCAGAACTCTTCGCCCAGAGAAAAGTTGTAATGAACCCCGGCGATGGTCTGCATGGTGCGCCCATAGCGCTCCCCCAGTCCCAGGCGGTACACCGTCTTCATGGTGCCCACATTGGAATCGCCGTAGCGGGCAACAGGAATGTCTTTATCCTGAGTCAGCATGCACGGCATGCTCGCCACCCACAGGGATTCCCCTTCCGGCAAATGCTTGTAGGTATAGTGCTGAATGGCATCGAGGTCGGCCAGTAATTGCTCGGTATCCTCGGTGGGATCGGTAATAAATTCGAGCAGCGCTTCACTGTAATCGGTGGTGATGGCGGGGTGGGTCAAAGCCGACCCCAGTGCCTCGGGGTGGGGTTGTTGCGATAGTTGGCCATCGCCATCCACTCGCAGACTTTCCTTTTCCAATCCCTTGAAAATGCGGGTCAGGTGTTCGTTGCCAGACTCAGACAACAGCGCCAGACGCTGACTCAATAGTGACAAAATCCCACTCCTCTAGTCTTGTCATCCTGAATGGCAGTAAAGCATCTCTTTGAGATTCTCGCTCCCACGGGCCGCCAGCATGACATTGGCAAAGATACGTTTAAGGCTCTTCGATTTCAGACTCAGCCAGGCTCAATGGCGGTAAATCTTCATCGGCTATCTGTGGCACACCGCGATCGTTAGTGGCGCACTCAAGCACCTTGATGCGCAGGGTGTAATCTTTGGCGTTGGTCTCAATCATCTGATTGAGGGCCTCATCGTGGTGAACCGTGCGATACAGATGTCCGGCATCGCGACCATCACCCCAGTCGCCCTGCTTGGTCAAAAATTGTTTACGCTGATTCTGCAGTAAAAAAACCTGAGCCATTACGGTCCACCTTTTTTATTGTGGAGGAGTCTACTCCGATAAAGACAGCCTAGACAGCGATCCCCGCCGGAGCTAACAAAACTTATAGTCCGCCTTACAGGCGGCCACCTTTTTTCTTGGCGGCCTGGGCAAACAAGGCCGCCATACCGCCCTGATCCCCACCGGACTTGCCGCCACCGGACTGCTGCTTGCCACCGAAGCTGCGCTGCTGGGACTGCTTGCGCCCACCGCGACGCTCACCGCCAATGGAGGTTTGCTCACCGGGCTTGTCGTCCAGTCGCATGGACAATCCAACGCGCTTGCGGGCCACATCCACTTCCATCACCAACACCTTGACGATATCACCGGCCTTGACCACTTCGCGAGGGTCTTTGACAAAGTTGTGGGACAGAGCAGAGATATGCACCAAACCATCCTGATGCACGCCCACATCGACAAAGGCGCCAAAGTTAGTGACATTGGTGACGGTGCCTTCCAACACCATACCCGGTTTCAGATCAGAGATTTTTTCCACACCGTCCTGAAACTTGGCGGTCTTGAATTCCGGGCGAGGGTCGCGGCCGGGCTTATCCAGCTCGGAAATAATGTCTTTAACGGTAGGCACACCAAACTGCTCATCGGTGTACTCGGTCGCTTTCAAACCCCGCAGAAAACCGCTGTCACCCAGCAAGCCTTTGATCTCGCGACCATTAACCGAAGCGATCTTTTCCACCACCGAATAGGATTCCGGGTGCACCGCGGAGGCATCCAGCGGGTTCACACCATTGGCCACGCGCAAGAAGCCTGCGGCCTGCTCAAAGGTTTTGTCACCAAAGCGCGCCACTTTTTTCAGTTCGTCACGGCTCTTGAAGGCACCGTTGAGGTCGCGATAATCGACAATATTGTTGGCAATGGTCTGATTCAAACCGGACACCGCCGCCAGCAGCGGTGCCGAAGCGGTATTCACTTCAACCCCCACCGCGTTCACACAATCTTCCACCACAGCATCCAGTGAGCGGGCCAACTGGGTTTGCGACACGTCGTGCTGATACTGGCCAACCCCAATGGATTTGGGTTCGATCTTCACCAGCTCCGCCAGTGGATCCTGCAAACGACGCGCAATGGAAATGGCACCGCGAATGGTCACGTCCAGATCCGGAAATTCCTTGGCGGCAAATTCGGACGCCGAGTACACCGACGCTCCCGCCTCATTGACCATCACCTTTTGAGCGGTGATCTCCTTGTGATCGCGCAGGACGTCACCGACAAACTTGTCGGTCTCACGCGAAGCCGTGCCGTTACCAATGGCAATCAAGCCGACATTGTGCTTCTTACACAGAGCGGCCAGTACCAGCTCCGCTTCCCGCACTTTATTCTGCGGAGGATTGGGGAAGATGGCACCGTGATCCAGCACCTTGCCAGTGGCATCCACCACCGCCACTTTGACCCCGGTGCGCAAGCCGGGATCGAGACCAATGGTGGCCTTTTGACCAGCTGGCGCGGCCAGCAGCAAATCCTTGAGGTTACTGGCGAACACTTTGATCGCCTCCTCTTCGGCGCGCTCGCGCACCTCGCCCATCAGATCCGTCTCCAGATGGGTCAACAATTTCACCCGCCAAGTCCAGCGCACCACTTCCGCCAGCCACTTGTCAGCCGCACGCCCCTGATCGCTGATGCTCCAGTGATCGGCAATCATGGCCTCGCAGGGGTGACCGGTCTGGCGGGCATCTTCCTCGCCCAGAGTAATGGCGATACTGAGAAAGCCCTCGTTGCGGCCGCGAAAAATCGCCAGCGCCCGGTGAGAAGGGATGTCTTTGAGGGGTTCATCGTGCTCGAAGTAATCCTGAAACTTGGCCGCTTCGGCCTGCTTGCCTTCCAACACCCGCACCGTCACTACGCCATCGGCTTTGAGAAAATCGCGCAGGCGTCCCAGCAGGGTCGCATCCTCACTGAAACGCTCCATCAGGATCTGTTTGGCGCCATCCAGAGCCGCCTTGAGATCGGTAATCTTGGCCGCTTCTTCGCTGCCGTCGTTACACTCACCAGCAACGATGTATTTGGCCGCTTCAGCTTCCGGGGCCAGGGTCGGATCGGCCAACAACGCATCCGCCAGTGGCTCCAGCCCCGCTTCACGGGCGATCTGGGCCTTGGTGCGACGCTTGGGCTTGTAGGGCAAGTACAAATCTTCCAGCCGGTTCTTGGTTTCCGCAGCGTTGATGTCCGCTTCCAGCTCGGGGGTCATTTTGCCCTGCTCATCAATGCTTTTGAGAATCGCCGCACGGCGCTCCTCCAGCTCGCGCAAATAGCGCAGGCGCTCTTCCAGCGTCCGCATCTGCGTGTCGTCCAACCCGCCGGTCACCTCTTTGCGGTAACGGGCAATAAAGGGCACGGTGGCACCTTCGTCCAGCAACGCCACGGCGGCATCAACCTGACGTTCCTGAGCATTCAATTCTTCGGCAATACGGGCGGAAATACTTTTCATAGACAACTACTCAAACAAACTTTCGAAACAACTTTCAAGGCAAAACAGACGCTCTATGGCGCTCTTTTTATTGGACTGACAAATACCACAGACATGCCAGAAGGCCTGGCATTATGCGCAAATCAACATGCCAGCGACAGCCTTGTTTTTACAAATCTTTTATGGCTGCCAATACTTCCCATAGGTATGATCAAATTTGCTGTTTTCAACCTTCTTACAAATATAAAAAACAGGACATTTCAGTGTCACGGATCAGATCGCTGCGCACCCCCATGCTTATGCTGGCCATTGGCCTGCCCCTGTTATTTGCCATTGCCACCCTCAAACCAAAACCCCAACCTCAACCACTGGCACCGGCGGCCCCTCTGGCCATCCAGGTCAGCTATGCCGAACCACAGGAGTGGCGTCTGCAGGCCCAGTCGCAAGGCACGGTGGAGCCCAAGCGGGACATCAATCTGGTGGCGGAGGTTTCCGGAAGAATCATCGAGGTATCACCCAAATTTGTCAGCGGCGGCAACTTCAAGGCCGGCGAAACCCTGGTCAAAATTGACGACCGCGATTATCACTTCGCCCTGATCCGGGCGCAGGCCCGGGTGGCCGACGCCCGCCAACTGCTGGCATCCGAGCAGGGCCGGGCGCGCCAAGCCAAGCGCGAGTGGCGCGATCTGGGCAACCAGCAGGCCAATGATCTGTTTCTGCGCAAACCGCAACTGGCCTCGGCCCAAGCCAACCTGCAAGCGGCTCTGGCCGATCAGCAGCTGGCCGAGCTCAACCTGTCGCGCACCAACATCACCCTGCCCTTTACCGGCAGGGTGCGCCAAACTCTGGTTAATCTCGGGCAGTACCTGACTCCGGGCACCCCCATCGCCTCGGCCTATGATTCCAGTATCGCTGAAATCCGCCTGTCTCTCACCGAGAGCCAGGCGGCACTGATTGAACTGCCAAGGAATCACAGCCCTGCCGCGCAGCTGCCCCAGGTCATCCTGACCGGCTCCGTTGCCGGCCAGCCGCACCAATGGCAGGGGCGCCTGACCCGCACCGAGGCGTCCATCGACACCCGCACCCGGCTCTACTACACCATTGCTGAGGTGGACGATCCCTATGGCGCTTCACCGCCTCTGATGATGGGCCTGTTTGTGGATGCCACAATTGAGGGCAAGCCACTACAGCAAGTGATCCGGATCCCTAAACCGGGGCTGTATCAAAGCGCCCACGTCTACGCCATCGATGAACACAACAGAGTCCAGATAAAACCCGTCAAGGTACTGAGCAGCAACGCCGATTTTGCCTGGGTACAAGGTGAATTGCGCCAGGGCGAGGCCATTGCTCTGGAGAAACAGCACTACCTCAAATCCGGCATGCAGGTCGCCATCAAACCTGCCCGGGAGCAATAAGTCGTGAAGCGATTGGTTCAATGGTTTGTTGAAAACCCCATCGCAGCCAATCTGCTGATGGTGACCATCCTGGCGCTGGGCATATTCAATATGGCGAGCCTCAAGAAAGAGGTTTTCCCCGGAGTTGAAACCGGTCGGGTGCAAATTGAAACCCCCTACCCGGGCGCCGGCCCCAAGGAAGTGGAAGAGCTGGTGGTAAAGCGGATCGAGGAGGCCATTGCCGATCTCGACGGGATTGAAAAAATCGAATCGGAATCGCGCATAAACCTGGGCCGGGTGGTGGTGGAAGCCGTCAATGGCTATGACGTTCAGCGCTTGCTCAACAACATCAAAACCCGGGTCGATGCCATCTCCACCTTCCCGGTCGATGCCGAGCGGCCACAAATCAGCGACCTGCTGTGGGAAAGTGAAATCATGTCCATCGGCGTCTATGGCGACGTCCCGGAAAAGATTCTGAAGCAGACCGGTGAACAGTTGCGCGACGACCTTGCCCTGCTACCCGGCATTGCCAAGGTCACCCTGCAGGCAACCCGCCCCGATGAAATGTCCATCGAACTCTCGGAACTGGCCCTGCGCCGTTTTGGCCTGAGTTTTCAGGAAGTCGCCAATGCCATTCGCAAGGCCTCACTCAACTTGCCCGCCGGTAATATCAAATCCGACAGCGGTGACATCCAGCTACAGACCCGCAGCCAGGCCTACAACCGCGAAGACTTTGAAAACATCGTAATCGCCAGTCAAACCGACGGCTCGGAGCTGCTGCTCAAGCAGGTGGCCAGCGTCAAGGATGGCTTTGCCGAGCGCAACCTGATTGCCCGCCTCAACGGTCACCCTGCGGTGTTTCTCAAGGTTTCCAGCTCCGAGCAACCCGACATTCTGAAATCCGCCGCCACCATCCGCGATCACCTGGAACAAATCGCCGGTGAACTGCCTCCGGGGGTCAAGGCGGAAATCTGGAGTGACTGGTCGATTGTTTTCAAAGGCCGCATGGACCTGTTGCTGAAAAACTCATTCAGCGGTCTGCTGCTGGTGTTTCTGATTCTGATGCTGTTCCTGCGTCCGGCACTGGCGGCCTGGGTCAGCGTCGGCATCGCCGTGTCCTTTCTCGGCGCCCTGAGCATGTTGCCGCTGGCTGGCGTCAGCCTGACCATGATCTCCATGTTCGCGTTTCTGATGGTTCTGGGTATCGTGGTGGACGATGCCATCATTGTTGGCGAGAGCATCTACACCGCCCAGCAGCGAGGCATGCAGGGGCAGGCCTCGGCCGCCAGTGGTGCCAAGCAGGTGGCCAAGCCGGTCCTATTTGCGGTGCTGAGCACCATGATTTTCTTTATGCCACTGCTCAATATTCCCGGTGGCATGGGTGATATGACCTACGCCATCCCCGTGGTGGTGATACTGGCCCTGTTCTTTTCACTGGTGGAATCGCTGCTGATTCTGCCCTCGCATCTGGCCCACCTGAAACCCGAACGACCCGACGAATCCCACCCACTGCTGGCGCGACTGGAACGACTCAGGGAGAAATTGGCGCGCAGCATGGACACCTTTGCCAGCCAGGTGTACGAGCCCAATCTGGCGCGCATGCTGCGTCATAAGACCATCACCATCATCGGCTTTGGCCTGGCGTTTGGTCTGTCTGTGGCACTGTTTACCGGGGGCTGGATTCAGCGCACGTTTATGCCCCAAGTGCCCTCGGATTTTATTCAGATGCGCATTGATATGCCCGAGGGCATCGCTTTCGGCGAAATGGAGGCACTGGTGGATCGGGTCGAAACGCCGGTCTGGGCCATCAAACAACGGTTGCAGGCGCAATACCAACAGCCGGTTATCGAACACACCCAGATCTGGGCCGTTGAAAACAGCGTCTTCGGCGTACTCTCTCTGGTGCAGGAGCAACACCATCCAATTACGCCACAAGAGCTGGCCGATCTGTGGCGTGAACAGATCGGCACCATTGCTGACGCCGAGAAAGTGACTTTTGAAAGCACCATCAACGAAATCAGCGAAGACATCAATCTGACACTGACGCTCAACCATGGTAACCAGACCGACCTGAAAGCCGCCACCGAAGCCGTCATGGAAGCGCTGGCTAGCTACAGCGGCGTCTACGATCTGCGCAGCAGCCTCACTGCCACCCGCACCGAAATCGAAGTGGACCTGAAACCCCATGCTGAATCTCTCGGCATCGGCCTGTCGGACATCGCCAACCAGCTGCGTCAGGGGTTTTATGGCGAAGAAGTTCAGCGCATCCCCAGAGGCCGGGAAGACGTCAAAGTCATGGTTCGCTACTCCAGTGACGAGCGCTCGCGCATCGATCAACTTGAGAATATGCGCATCCGCACCAGTGATCAGCGGGAAATTCCCCTGCAAGCCGTGGCCAGCATCCGTTTTGTCCCCGGTTACAGCAGCATTGAGCGCACCGACCGGCGCCATTCCATCAATATCACGGCCGAGGTGGAAGATGGCGTCGCCGATCCTGCCGAGATTGTTGCAAGCCTGCTGCAGCACAACCTCCCCAACTGGCGGCAGGACTACCCGGGCATGACCCTGAAAGTGGATGGCGACATGTCCGAAGAGCAGAAATTCATGGACTCTCTGGGGCGCGATTTTGCCCTTGCCCTACTGGCAATCTACGCCATGATGGCGGTCGCCTTTCGCTCCTACGGTCAACCCCTGTTGATCCTCACCGCCATCCCCTTTGGTTTTATGGGCGCCGTGATCGGCCATCTGATTATGGGGCGCGAAGTGAGCATGATGTCGATTCTGGGATTTTCCGCCTGCGCCGGCGTGGTGGTGAATGACAATCTGGTGCTGCTCGATCGCATCAATCAGCTGCGTAACAAGGGTCTGAGCGCCGCCAACGCCGCGCTGCAGGCAGGCCGCGATCGCTTCCGCGCCATCATCCTGACCTCCCTGACCACCTTTATCGGTTTGACACCGATCATGGCCGAAACCAGTGTGCAAGCACGTTTTCTGATTCCTATGGTAATATCACTGTCGTTCGGGGTTTTATTTGCGACCACCGTAACGCTTATACTGGTACCTGCGCTCTATACCAGCGCCATGGAATGGGCGGAAAAAAACAATAAACAACGCGCCGATAACAATAAGACCAATCAACAATACGACTGTTAATAGCAATGACAATAATAAAAGCTTTTGCAAGGCTGACTGCGTTCTGCTGCCTGCTGTCTGTGGCCCTGTCTGCCTCTGCTCAGAACCTGATGCTGCACAGTACCGCAGCCTACAGCGAACTCAACAAACCACAATTTATTGCCGACTTCTATGCACCTGAAGGCGACCTTGACGTTGAAGCACTTCTCGACGGTAACAGCCCGTTTGAAATGCGCCTGACCGTCGAAGCTCGCACCATTGGCAGCCGCAGTTTCCGCCGCAGCTGGCTGGAAGGCGTCACCATCAACAACAGCAGCGACAAACTCGCCCCCATGAACCGTCATCTGGCCGAGTTCAGCAACCTGTTCAAGGGCCGCCTACAACAGGGTGATGATTTCCGGGTGCGCTATACCGAAGGCGGACATACCGTTGTAACCCTCAACGGCATTACGCTGCAGACCCTGACGGGCAACCGGTTTGGGCCGCTGTTATTAAGTTGCTGGCTGGGTGATGTACCCCTGTCGGCCAGCTTCAAAGAAAGCCTGGTCAAAGGCGAGAAAGACGGCGCTGCCCAAGATCGTCGCGACCAATTGAGTTACACCAAAGAACGTCAGGCAATGATCCAGTCCTGGCAGGCTCCGGCGCCAGCCATACCCGCCGCCAAGCCACCGAAGATCACCCCGCAGGAGGTTGTCAAAGCCGAGAGCGTGAGCAAGAAGCAAGCTCAGGCCATTGAAACCTTTACCGCCAAAAACAAAACCGCAGTTGCCAGCAAACCGGAAACGATTGAAACCGCCAAGGCAGCCGACAAAACCGAACTTCTGACTCAGGCTACCGCAGCCAAATCTGAGGCTGCACCCAAACCGGCAGTCGCCACTAAACCGGTAGTCGCCACCAAGCCGGTAGCGGTCAAAGCTCAGGCACCACAACCAAAAGCACAACCAAAACCAGAGCCTAAACCACAGCCTCAAACCATTCCACAGGCTCCCCAACCGGCGGCGGCAAAACCCGCCGTGGAGCCAACTGACTCACCTGCCGCCGGCCAGACCGATACCTCTCCAGAGCTGCAACCGGCACCGGAAACCGAAGCCATTCTGGCTTTGCGTCAGCAGTACTACAAAAACCTGATCAGTCATTTGCAGAACTACCAGACCACGCCCTATCTGGCTTTTCAGAGGCGTTGGGAAGGCGAAGTAAAGTTGCTGGTAACCATCGATCGCAACGGCCAAATCATCGAACACCAAACCCTGAAAGAATCTCGCCGCAAACTGTTTAACGAACAGGCTCAGGATGCACTGAAACGAGCCACGCCCTTTCCGGAAATTCCCCGCGAGCTGAATGAAGACACTTTCAGCTTTACTGCCTTACTGCAGTATCGATTGAATTAATCCATTCGCCTTTTGATTCAATTTCAATAACGTCAGCCACAAAAAAGCCGAGCTTAGTGCCCGGCTTTTTTGTGGCCTGGAGTCAGGCTTTAAAAATTCTTTAACGCCAAATCCACCAACATCGCCCAGACCAACACGCTGGAACCAATGTAAGAATAGAAACGATGCAGAACGCGATTGTAGGTGCAGTGAATCAGGCTGTGGATTGCACGCAACAGCACAAAACCCCAGGCGCAATTTAACAGGAAACCATCCACCTGCTGCAGCTGAAAGGCCACCAGACAAACCACATAAAAGATGACCGGCATTTCGAACAGGTTTTTAAAGTTGTTGCCCGGCGCATTAACATCCGCAGGCAACAGTGCCGTCACCTGCTCCGGCGTTTTTACCAATTCGGCATCAACCTTGTTGCCCATCAGATACTTCATGCGGCGCACAAACAACACCACCCAAACCACCAGTGTTAACAGCAACATCGCCAGAACCGGTTGAAAAATTTCTGCCTGCATAAATCCCCCAATCTCAGAAATTATTTATTGTTGTAATTATTGGGTCCGGCTCATTAGTCCGGGCGAATCACGCGAAAGCGTTCGCGATCGCGATCGTACTTATCCGACACCTGCCGATACTGTTTCTGCCGCTCACGCAACAGCTCTTCGGTCAGCACCAACTCTTCTTCAAGGCCTGCCAGCGCATCAACAACCGCCTGAGGAATTTTACGGCCCTGCCGTTCACTCTCGGCAGCATTGGCATGCTGCTGGGCAATTTGAGATTTCAAACTGCTGATATTGCTGTCGAGAATGGCAATATTGCCGTTTAACTCATTGAGCTTTCGCTGCTTGGCGGCTTCCACATCTCGCACGCTGCTGTAACGGCGCTTGAGCTCCGTGTCCCAAGCGGCCAGTTTTTCGGCCTCTTCCCGGGCCAGTTTCTGTTGCTCGGCCGCCTCTGAGCTGATCGCAGGCTCAACTACCCGAACGACTTCACCGCCAAGGGTAACCACTTCATAACCCTTCTGGGCATAGGCTGGCGGAATGGAGTGCTCAATGACTCTAACCCCCTGCTCATTAACATAGCGGTAATAGAGTTTGCGGGGTTTGTTGTCTTTCTGCGCCCAGCCTTGGGACGCCACTAGCAGGCCAACCAAAAGCCAACCCGTTCGCTTGATCATCGCTCGCTTTAACAGCATTGTCAGCAACACGCCTGTTTTCCCGATTTTCAGTTAACTATCAAACACCGTACTGTTGACGGTATTCACGAATTTTCTCAACCCTATCCTGCTGGTCGGATTGTTCTTCCAGATACGCAATAATATCGTCCAGCTTGATGATGCTGACAACCGGAATGCCATAATCACGCTCAACCTCCTGAATCGCCGACAGTTCACCCTGCCCCTTTTCCTGGCGATTCAAACCGATCAGCACCGCTGCCGGGCGCGCACCCTCTGCTTCAATTATGGACATCACTTCCCGCACCGCAGTTCCTGCGGTAATAACATCATCGACAATCAGCACGCCACCCTGAAGGGGAGCACCCACCAGAGAACCGCCTTCACCGTGATCCTTGGCCTCTTTGCGGTTAAAACAATAGGGATAATCACTACCATGCTGATCCGCCAGAGCCACAGCGGTAGTGGCCGCCAGCGGAATGCCCTTGTAGGCCGGACCGAAAACCACATCAAACTCGACACCACTGTCGCGAATGGCATCGGCGTAAAAGCGACCCAGTGCAGACAATGCTGCTCCGGTTTGAAATTTGCCCGCATTAAAAAAGTAGGGGCTGGTTCTGCCTGATTTCAGGGTATAATCCCCGAAACACAGGGCTTGGTGCTCAATGGCCAGCTGGATAAAGTCGCGCTGGTACTTTTGCATGGTAATATCCTGTAAATGATCTAACTTAAATGGACTGCCCGTATCCGATCCATATCGAACGGCAACTGTACAAACCAAATAGAAAACAATAACGAATGAGCGAGTATGATACACAGTCCTCAGCTGGGGGGCTAACGTGCGAATAATCAGTCTATGCGTCGATGGCATTCATCAGGCGGCACAGCGCGGACTCTACGAATGGTTGGCCGAACAGGACGCTGACATCATCTGTCTTCAGGATCTGAAAGCACAAGAGTACGAACTGGACGGAGACCCTTTCCATCTGGATGGCTATTTTGCCTATTTCTTTGATTCCGGTATCGAATACACCAACGGTGTTGCCATTTACAGCCGCCACCAACCCAAAGCCCTGATTTTCGGTCTGGGCTTTAACAGCGGCATCGATATGCAAGGGCGCTATCTGCAAGCCGATTTCGAACAGATCAGCATCGGTTCCCTGCTGGCACCGGCCGCCAATCTTGATAACGACTCGATGGACGTCAAGGTTCGCTTCTTCGACGACATGCAGGCTCATCTGGAT
This sequence comes from Candidatus Pelagadaptatus aseana, assembly GCF_040362265.1. Taxonomy (NCBI): domain Bacteria; kingdom Pseudomonadati; phylum Pseudomonadota; class Gammaproteobacteria; order Cellvibrionales; family Cellvibrionaceae; genus Candidatus Pelagadaptatus; species Candidatus Pelagadaptatus aseana. The sequence goes on along the minus strand of NZ_BAABNJ010000005.1, from coordinate 133,126 downwards.
AAGATCACCCGCAAGCGCCGCGAATTTATCTTCTGTGGCAACTGGCAAATGGCCCACACCCGTGACGACGTTCAGAACTGGCAGGACAACGACAGCAAGCCCGGTTTTTTGCCACACGAACAGCAATGGATGTCACAACTGTTTAACGAAGTAGGGTATTGCGACGCCTTTCGCGAAGCCAATCGCGATAACGACGAATACAGCTGGTGGCCCAGCGGGAATATTGGTGAGGGCGATGGCTGGCGCACCGATTATCAGGTGATTTCAGAAACCCTGAGCAACCGGGTGGAATACGCCACCATCTACAAGAGCAAGCAGTTCTCCAGCCATCTGCCGATCATCATTGATTACGACCTGGAAGTCTGATCCGCAATTGCCAGCCATAAAAAAACGCAGCCAAGGCTGCGTTTTTTTATGGGTTCAACCGCAAGTCGTTTACTTGCTGCTAGCCACCATGTGATCAACGGCCGCGGTGATCTCGTCGTCGGAACAATCCATGCACAGGCCTTTGGCTGGCATGCCATTGATACCGTTCAGGGCGTTGGTGTACAGGGTGTCGATGCCCTTGCCAATGCGTGGCGCCCAACCGTCAACATCGCCTACTTTTGGCGCACCGGCCGCACCCGTGGCGTGACAAGTAAAGCACTTGGTGTCATAGACTTCAGCACCAGAGCGAGGGCCGCTGGGCGCTGCAGCCACTGGAGCCGCTGCACAATCACTGCCGGCCATACACACGTCGCCCACCGGCTTGATGCGCTCGGCAATAGCGTCGTTAACAGAAGAGGCAGAAGCCGCCATGGAAATGGCGATGCCCAGTCCCGCTGCGCTCAGCAGACGTAATGTTTTGCTTACTTTCACGTTATAAATCCTCAATTTAGATAGCCGGCTATTTTTAGCAGGCTGCATTATAGACAGAAAACGTAGGGGTAAAAACCTCCTTATCCGTTCAATTGTATGCAAAACGTTGGTTTTGGCAGCAAAGCTTGGAAAGCCCGATCAACTACCTGCCTGAAAAAAGCCTTTAAGATTGTTGAAAAAGCCGCGTCGCGAGGGCCGCATCCATGGACACCCCCCAACCTGACCTGTTTGCCGAAGGGCTGCACCGGCAAAATGCCCGCCGCCAATTAACCGAACTGCTGGGAGAGCAAACCATCAGGGACCTGCACCGGCGCTCCAACCTCTGGGGCTGGTGGGCGGTCACCTCCGTGTGGGTGGTGGTAGCGGCCGCCATGGCCGCGATCGTCTGGGCCCAGAGCCAACCCCTCTGGATTGCTGTTGTCACAGTGACTCTGGCAATTCTGATCATCGGCGGCCGACAACTGGCTATGGCGATATTGATGCATGAGGCCTCACATCGCGCCCTGTTTGAAAACAACTGGCTGAACGACACCCTGGCCAACTGGCTCTGCGGTCATCCGATCTTTCTCGAGATCCACAAATACCGTCGCCACCACTTTGTCCACCACGCCAAAACGGGCACCCGGGATGACATCGATTACTCCCTGATCCGTGACCTGCCCACTTCCCGAACGTCGCTTATCCGAAAATTCAGCCGCGACCTGCTGGGCATCACCGCCATAAAAAGTATCATCGGGCTGGTCCTGATGAATGCCGGGGTGCTGCGTTGGACCATGGCCAGCGACATGGAGCGGCTGCCGTCAAAAGGTCAGAGTTTTTTCGATTACGCCGCGGCCTTTGTTAAAAATGCCTGGCCCACACTGCTGTTTAACCTGATGCTGTTTGGCCTGTGCTACTGGATCGGCCACAGCGAACTCTTTCTGGCCTGGCTGGTGGCCTATCTGAGCCCCTATTATCTGTTTCTGAGAATCCGTGCGCTGGCGGAACACGCCATGACGGAGCAATCCCCCGACATGCTGAAAAACACCCGCACCACTCGCGCAGGCCTGATCGCCAGAGCATTTGTGGCGCCGTTTTACGTCAACTACCACATCGAACATCACGCCTTGGCGCAGATCTCCTGTTGGCAATTACCCCGCCTGCATAAAATGCTGCGTGCCAAACATGCCATTCCAGCCTCGCCGGGGTACTGGGATGTCCTGAAACTGGTGTCATCCAAACCCGAGATCTCGTAATTTAATCGCATCGTGGACGGCCGCAGGAGAGACGGGTATGATTGCGGCCGTCATAACTACCCACCCGTAGCTCAGCTGGATAGAGCGTCGCCCTCCGGAGGCGAAGGCCAGAGGTTCGAATCCTCTCGGGTGGGCCATTTCAATGGCCAGAACATGCCCAACCAACTTCGCATACCCGCCACCTATATGCGCGGCGGCACCAGCAAAGGCCTGTTTTTCCGTCTCGAAGATCTCCCTTCCTCTGCTCAGTCCGCCGGACCAGAACGCGACCGTTTGCTGCAACGCATCATGGGCAGTCCCGATCCCTATGGCAAACAAATCGATGGCATGGGCGGCGCCACATCCAGCACCAGCAAGGTGGCCATCCTGTCACCCAGCCAACAACCGGGCCACCATGTGGATTATCTGTTTGGCCAGATTGGCATCGACCAACCACTGGTCGACTGGAGCGGAAACTGCGGCAACCTGACCGCAGCCGCCGCAGTGTTTGCCATTAACAGCGGCTTGATCGACGCTCAAACCATTCCTGAAAACGGCGAGTTGGAAGTGCGGATTTGGCAACAAAATATCGGAAAATCAATCCTTGCCCGGGTGCCAATGGCCGACGGCCAGCCATTGGAGCAGGGCGACTTTTACATCGATGGCGTCGCCTTTCCCGGCGCCAAAATCAGCCTGACATTTTTACACCCCGGCGACAGCGAAAATGCCCTCTTCCCCAGTGGCAACCCGATGGACAGCCTTGCCGTGCCGACGGCCATCAACCCCCGCGGCAGGATCGATGCCACCCTGATCAACTCCGGTATCGCGGCGGTGATTATCGATGCACGGCAAATCAACCTCAGTGCAACCGAGCAGGAACAGGACCTGTTGAATCAGCCATCGAGGCTGCAGCAGCTTGAAATTATCCGCACTCAGGCGGCCATGCAAATGGGCCTGATAAGCTCTGCGGAGCAAGCCCGCGAGCGACAGCACACCCCCAAAATCATCTGGCTTAATCACCCCCAGACCTACCTTGCCAGCAGTGGCCGTGAGATCAACGCGGCAGAGATTGATCTCTGCGCTCGCGCATTGTCCATGGGTAGATTGCATCACGCCATGATGGCATCGGCGGTGGTGGCTCTGGGCAGTGCGGCAAACATCCCGGGCACCTTGGTGGCACAACTTCTGGGAGGCACACGGGATAAACTGACTCTGGGGCACCCATCGGGCAGCGTCAGCATTGGCACCAGCGCCAGCCGCAATCAACAGGGCCACTGGTGTATTGATCAGGCGACACTGGAGCGCAGCGCCCGGGTCATTATGGAAGGCTGGGTTCGGGTAACTATCGGCTAGTTATCAAATGCCCTCTCCCAGATTCCACTCAACGGGCATTTGCTCCAGATTAACTTTCCGGACACACACCCTGTTGCGGCCCCGATGTTTGGCCTGATAGAGCAGTTCGTCGGCGCGATGCAGCCACTCCCGGGCATCATCAGAGCTGGCCAGCTCGGCAACACCAACGGAGATAGTCACTGTCCGCTGGCGGATCAGGGGAGCCTGTTCAACCGATGCTCGCAACCGCTCGGCCAGCTCACAGGCCTGGGGCAGGCCCGATTGCATCAGCACCGCAAACTCTTCACCACCAAAGCGATACAAACTCGCTCCCCGGGGTAATGCTTCGCGCAGCACCTGTGCGGTTCGCCGCAGGCAGGCATCGCCCACATCGTGGCCAAAATCGTCATTGATGCGCTTAAAGAAGTCGATATCCAGCAGAATCAATGACTGTTTATCCGCCGATTCGGCCAGATCTGCCATGGCTTCCAACATGGCATCATCCAGCGCGCGACGGTTACCGGTCTTGGTCAGCGCATCCATGGAGGCCTCCTGCACCAGCCGCTCGTTGTCCGATTTCATCATGTAGGCAAATTGAAACGAAAACAGAATCACCAACAGATAGCAGGCGATAAAGGCGGTGGGACTGGTACCAGACAGCAGGTGCATCACCGTCAGCACCGCCAGGCTGATGAGACTGGTCCACAGCGCCTCTTTGATGCGCAGCACATAAAACATCATCAGCACCACAGGGTAGGCCCAAAACAGATTGTCTCTGCCTCCAAGCCCGATGGAAACCCACGATCCCAGCAGCACCACAGCGATAAAGCACAGGGAAACCACCCGGAAATAGAGTTCCTGTAGCGCAAAGTAAATCAGAGCCAGCAGGGCCACCACCAGAGCCATATCGACAACCGCCAGAGCCCAATCCTGCTGGATGATCCGGTAGACACCAAACACAAAAATGAAAAACGAGGCCAGACAAGCCTGAAACACAATAAAGCTTTGCTCCGGGCGAACGGCGTAATGACGAACAAATCTATTCAGGCGCGAAAGTGATGCTGCAAACATGATTAAGCGAATTATTATTGATAGGAGTGGGATGCTTTCGCTCAGCATCGTAACGGCAAACCCACTTCAGAAAGTTGATATCGAGCAAACAGCCAACGAAGTTTTTACTCCTCGGTTGAGCAGACCCGATTGCGCCCCTTGTGCTTGGCTTTATACAGCAACACATCGGCTCGATGCAGCCACTCCCGGGCATCGCTGCCGCCAGCAAGCTCGGCCACTCCGGAAGAGACCGTCAACGGCCGTTCACGCAACAGTGTGGCTGCTGCCACTGACAGGCGAATGGTCTCCGCCAAGCTGGTCGCCCGCGGCAAGTCACCCTTGAGCAGCACGGTAAATTCTTCACCGCCAAAGCGGAACAATCGGGCCGTTTCGGGCAGCACGGCATTGATGGTATCGGCCACCCGCTGCAAACAGATATCACCCACATTGTGGCCAAAGTCGTCGTTCACCGTTTTGAAATAATCGATATCGAGCATGATCACCGATTGCGGTGCGGCCGTTTCATGGAAATCCGCAATGGCCTCCAGCATGGCATCATCCAGCGCGCGACGGTTACCCACCTTGGTCAGAGGGTCGACGCTGGCCTCATAGGCCAGACGCTCGTTATCGCTCTTCATCAGATAGGCAAACTGAAAGGCGTAGAGGGTCACCAGAATATAACAGGCGATAAACGCCGTCGGATTAACCCCCGAATCGTGATAAAGGCCCGCCAGCACCACCAAGCTGACGGAATTGATCACCAGCGCCTCTTTGATTCTCAGCACATAGAACATGATCAGAATCACGGGGAAGGACCAATAGAGATTGCCCTCACCACCGTACAGAATGGTGGCCCAGGATCCCACCACGACCACCATGATAAAACACAGGGTAACCACCCTGAAATAAAGATCTCTGGCCGCAAAATAGGCCAGTAACAACAGCGCTATCACCATCAGAAAGTCGACCGCCACCAGTGGCCAGTCGGCTTTAAAGATGCGGTAGACTCCGAACAGGAATATAAAAAATGAGCCTACGTAGGCCTGAAAAATAATGAAGCTCTGCTCGGGTCTGGTGCGGTACTCGCTGACCAGAGTCTTAAGATGTGAGTATGCTGCTCGCAACATTGTTATTATTTTGCTCCAATTCGTTGGGCGACTTCTTAGCATTAGTCCCTTAACGCAATTAATACTAACCCATTCTCCGGGATCTTGCCTTGTGATCACTTGCGACCGACCACACCTGATCAATACCCTCTTTTTCTTCAGGCTTTTTTGATAAGCTGCCGGTAATAACAGCGATAAGATTCCCAATGTCCGATTTGAAACTGCCGAAATTCTCGATCCTGATTGGCATGCACGGTGTTGCCAGCAGTGAGAATGAACAAGCCCGCAAAATGGGTGTTCTGTTTGAAGCACCGATGCTCTTGATAGCCATGGGCGTGGTGCTGCTCTGGTATCTCGAGCGCAACCATCTGGTCAATGCCAACTTTATCTGGGTCAGCGACCTGATTGTCTGGGGCTTCTTCCTGCTGGAAACCGCCGTACTGACTTTTCTGGTGGACAACAAGCTGCGCCACCTAATGTACAACTGGATGAACGTGGTGATCATCATCACTGGTCTGCCGGTCATTCTTGAAGATACCACTCTGGCGCCGATGCTGCGCTCGTTCCGGCTGCTGCTGCTGATCGCATTGTTTATTAACGCCCAGTCGACTCTGCGCTCGTTTCTGGCGCGCAATAATCTCGGCATTACCCTGCTGATCAGCCTAGCCATCATGATCATCGTTGGCATCTTTATCTCGGTGGTGGATCCCGCCATTGACAGCCCCTGGGACGGTCTCTGGTGGGCCTGGGTCACCATCACCACGGTTGGCTACGGTGACGTGGTACCCACCAGCCCCGCTGGTAGGATCACCGGCTCGCTGATGATTCTGGTGGGTTTTGGCCTGTTCTCCCTGATTACCGCCAGCATGTCGGCCTTTCTCATCTCTCGCGATGAAGATGGCGTTATCGATCGGGAAGAGGAACTGCTGGAAAAGCTCAGCCATATTTCCAACAAACTGGAAAAACTCGAGCAACGCATGGAAGAACTGCAAAACGGTCAGGACAAGGCCGCCGCCAAGACCGGCAAAAAAACCTGAATCAATCGCTTCTGGCTCCACTGCTTTGGCGACTCTGGCTCCTAGACAGGTCCAGACAAAACTACAACAATGAAAGGCATCCTGTTAATCCAGCATAGGGATGCCATGAGCTCGACAATCTCCCCCGCACAACTGCGCCAACAGATCCGCGCAGGTTCGCATCAAACCAACACATCCGGTTACTGCCCGGGTTATGTGCAAGCCAATGTGGCCATCCTGCCCAAAGACTGGGCCTCGGAGTTTCTGCAATTCTGCCAGCGCAACCCCAAGCCTTGTCCTGTGGTCGCCACCAGTACCAAGCCCGGAGACCCAATCATCACTGACGCTGCAGCGGACTTTGATATTCGCACCGATGTGCCCAGCTACCGCATTTGGGAAAACGGCGAAATGAGCGGGGAAGTCAGCGATATTGGTGACTACTGGCGAGATGATCTGGTGACATTCCTGCTCGGCTGCTCCTTTTCTTTTGAAGAAGCCCTGATCGCCGACGGACTGGAAATTCGCAACATCACGGAAGGCAAAAACGTTCCCATGTACGACACGACCATCGCCTGTCGTGCCACCGAACGATTACACGGCAATATGGTGGTGAGTATGCGTCCGTTCAAACCCGCCGATGCCATCCGTATGATCCAGATTTGCAGTCGCTTTCCCGATGTTCATGGTGCACCGGTTCACTTTGGTGATCCCGAAGCCATCGGCATCCACAACATTGACTCGCCGGACTATGGCGATGCAGTGACCCTTAAAGCAGGTGAGGTGCCGGTGTTTACCGCCTGCGGCGTAACACCTCAGGCCGTGATCATGGCGGCCAAGCCCCCCTTCTGTATTACCCACAGTCCCGGCTGTATGGCCGTTACCGACATTCGCAACAGCCAGCTGTCCGTACTCTAGGAGACCCATCCATGGCATTACTACTGAACTGTGACCTGGGCGAAAGCTACGGTTCCTGGACCATGGGCATGGACCAAGCGGTGATGCCGCACATCGACCAGGCCAACATTGCCTGTGGCTTCCACGCCGGCGATGCCATGGTGATGAACAAGACTCTGCAACTGGCCAAAGCACACAATGTGGTGATTGGCGCACACCCCAGCTACCCCGATTTAAACGGCTTTGGTCGCCGTTCGATGGCGCTCAGCGCCAGCGAAATCCACGCCCTGATGACCTATCAGATTGCCGCACTGGACGGCATGGCGCTGAGTCAGGGCATGAGCCTCGATTACGTCAAACCCCATGGCGCACTCTACAACGACATGATGAAACAGGCCGACACCCGTCACGCCATCATGGAGGCCATTGCCGCCTATCACCGGCCCCTGAAACTGATGCTGCAGGCCACGGCCGCCGCAGAAACACATCAGCAGGAGGCCGACCAGCGCGCTATCGAACTGTATTTTGAAGCCTTTGCCGACCGCTGCTATGACGATGACGGCGCCCTGCTGTCACGGGCCAAGCCCGGTGCGGTTCACACCAAGGAGAAGATGCTGGAACAGGTTCAGCAGCTCAACGAAGAGGGAACCGTCACCACCGTCAGCGGTCACAAGCTGCCCCTGCAAGTCGATACCCTCTGCGTCCACGGTGACAATATGGAAGGTGTGCAGGCCATTGAAACCATTAAGCAACTGGTAAGCGCCTGACTATGAAAATCCATGTGGCGGGTGAAAACGCCCTGATCGTCTATTTTGGTGACCTCACCAGTCCGGAGATTTCCGCCCAGGTACAGAGGGCCGCGCAACAGTTACCCGCCATTATGGGCGATACCCTGATTGATCTGGTGCCCTCCTACGCCTCGCTGTTGGTGTTATTCGACGCCCTGGCCACCGATCATCTGGCCGTGCGCAAGGCCATCCACCGCGCCACCGAACAGTTCGATGATGGTGATGCCACAGCCAGTCAGCTGATTACCCTGCCGGTTTACTACGACACCGAATCCGGTCCTGATCTCGCCAGTCTGGCAGCCAACGCCGGTCTCAGTACCGATGAGGTGATTGCCCTGCATCAGGCTGAAGAATACCGGGTTTACGCCATTGGTTTTGCACCGGGTTTTGCCTATCTGGGTCAGGTGGACGAGCGCATAGCCGCGCCGCGTCTGAGCACGCCCCGCACCAAAGTCCCCAAAGGTGCGGTGGCCATTGCCGATCGCCAAACCGCCGTCTACCCCGCCGTATCACCCGGCGGCTGGAATTTGATTGGCCTGTGCCCCACCCCCATGTTCGACCCTAACGGCGACCCCACCATGCCCGTCAGCGTCGGCGACCGGGTGCGCTTTAAAGCCATTGACCGTGACGAATTCATCCGTCTGGGCGGCGAACTGCCAGAGGGGAACCGCCTTGAGCGGGCAGGGGAAAAAGCATGAGTCATTTCGAGGTTATCAATCCCGGGATTCTGTCCCTGCTGCAAGACGCCGGTCGACTGGGCAAGCACCAGATCGGTCTGACCACTGGCGGCCCGCTGGATCCGGAGGCCTTCTACTGGGCCAATCAACTGTGCGGTAACGACACTAATACCACCACCATTGAAATCACCGTGGGCGGTCTGCAGCTTGAAGCCCAAGGCGACACCACCATCGCCGTCACCGGCGCCAATATGGCCTTGACCATCAACGGCGAGGCTCGCCAGCACTGGCGTTCCTGGCCGGTTCAAAGCGGCGATCGCATCGCTCTCGGTTTTGCATCCGAAGGCTGCCGCGCCTATCTGGCGGTAGCCGGCGGCTTTCAGATTGAGCCCATGTTCGACAGCACCGCCACCGTGGTGCGTGAAGGCATTGGCGGGCTGAGCGGGGGCGGACTGCAAAGCGGCGACAAGCTGCCCTGCACGCCCACCGACATGGCGCAACACTGGCAGCTGCCAGAGCAACACATCCCCCATTACAGCAAACAAGTTACTCTGCGTGTGATTCCGGGTTATCAGGAGCACACCTTCAGCCGCCAGCAGCAACGGCTGTTTTTCCACAACACCTACACCATCAGTGACCGCGCCGACCGCATGGGCATCCGTCTGGAAGGCCCAAAGCTGAAATCCAGCATCGAGGGCATCCTCTCCGAGGGCATCTGCCTCGGCGCCATTCAGGTGCCGGCCGATGGCCAACCTATTATTCTTATGAATGACCGCCAGACCATTGGCGGCTACCCCAAGATCGGTTCGGTATTGTCTCTGGATCTGGCTCGTCTGGCGCAGCTGATGCCCGGCGACAAGGTCAACTTTGCCGCCATCACCATCGACTGTGCCCACAACGCCCTGCACCTGGCACAAAGCCGATTGAACAGCATCACCAAGGAGCCAGTCTGTGACTAGATCCCTGCACTCAAGCGAAGCCCAGCAACTGAGTAAAACCATTGAAGACATGCTGGTAGAGCGCAACCTGCGCGGCATGAAAACCATCCAACCGGCACTGACTGCCGGCTACTACGGTCGCGCCGCCGAAATGATCCAGCGCGCCTGTGAGCAACAGGGCACCATCCTGATTGGCACCGGCTTTCCGGTGACCGATACCTTTGAAACCGATGGTCCGGTGGGTGCCATTGCCCTCTATAACGCCTTGCAGACTCTTGGTGCCAAACCGGTACTGGTCTGCGGCCCGCCCCTGTGCACGGAACTTGTTGACGACTATCGCATCGAACCCCTGCTGGTTGGCCCGCACGCGGGTCAGGATGAAGAGGCCCGCCAAGCCCTGCGCCGCTGGAAGCCGTCACTGATTATTTCCATCGAGCGGCCCGGTAAAGCCCGGGACGGCAATTACTACAATATGCGCGGCGAGGACATCAGCGCCCGCGCCGCCTGCTTCGACAGTTTTATGGAACAGGCCCTGTGCCCCACCATCGCTATCGGCGACGGCGGCAATGAAATCGGCATGGGCAATATTCACGAAACGCTGCAGAGCCTGAACATTGTGCCCTCGAGCACCACCTGCACCGAGCTGGTGATTGCCGATGTTTCCAATTGGGGCGCTCTGGGCCTGATTGCCCTGCTCAGCTGGCACAGTGACCGGGATCTACTGAGTGATATCGATCCCATGGCCATCCTCCAATACCTGTCGCAAAAGGGTAGCGTTGACGGTGTCACCCGCCTCAATGAACTGACGGAGGATGGTCTCCCTGCCAGCGAAGGCATTGAGCTGATTGGCAGGTTAAAACACTTGGTGAGTTAGTCTGCCATCCTGATGACCAACATTAGCGTCATCCTGACGACCGCCGGGAGGAAGGATCTTGTTGGAGATCCTTCGCTATCGCTCAGGATGACATGGAACTGGACCACGGATTATTCCGCAACTGGCCCTACTGAATCTCGACGGCATTGTATTTAATGCCCCGCTTGCCCGAATGGGCTGTATGAAACACAGGATCACACTATGAGTATTGTTTATCTCAACGGCGAATACCTGCCCATGGCAGAGGCACGCATCTCACCGATGGACCGCGGCTTTTTGTTTGGCGACGGCATCTACGAAGTGGTGCCTTCCTACGATGGCAAGATGGTCGGTTTTGGCCCGCACATCGATCGTATGAATGATGGCATGCAAGCCATTGGCATTGAATTCGACTGGAGCCACCAGCAGTGGCAGGACGTCTGTGATCAACTGATCGAGAAAAACGGCAGCGGCAATCTGGGCATCTACCTGCACATCAGCCGCGGCGCCGACAGCAAGCGCTTTCACGCCTACCCTGAAGACATTCCCCCCACGGTCTTTGCTTTTGCCTTTGAAATCGCACCGCCACCGGTGGCCGACAGAGCCAAAGTCAAAGGTTACCGGGTTTCCACGACTCAGGATTTGCGCTGGCAGCGTTGCAACATCAAGTCCACCGCGCTGCTGGGCAATGTGATGCACTTTCAGCACGGCCACTCCGAGGGTAACAACGAAACCCTGCTCTACAATGCCGACCGCGAACTGACCGAGGCCAGCGCCTGCAACGCCTATATCGTCAAAAACGGCACCGTGATCACACCACCGCTGGACAATCAGATTCTGCCTGGCATCACTCGCCTGATTCTGCTGGGCGTACTGCGCCAGGACGGCAGTATTCCGGTGGAAGAGCGTGCCGTCACCATGGACGAAGTCTTTGCCGCCGATGAAGTCTGGATCACCAGTTCCAGTAAGGAAGTGGCGCCCGTGGTTGAAATCGATGGCAAGCCCGTTGGCAATGGCCAACCCGGTGATGTCTGGGAAGCCGCACAGAAGCTCTACAGCGCCGGCAAGTTCGACTATTAATCAACCCTGAATCGTAAGCAGTCATCATGGCCCGTCCCACAAAAGCCCACATCGATCTCGACGCCCTGCGCCACAATTATTCTCTGGCGTGCCAGTTGGCGCCCGGCGCCCAGAGCATCGCGGTAATCAAGGCCAACGCCTATGGTCACGGCGCCATCGAATGCGGCAAAGCGCTGGAATCCATGGCTCCGGCACTGGCCGTGGCCTGCATCGAGGAGGCCATGGAACTGCGTTCGGCCGGGGTGAACAAGCCCATTCTGTTACTGGAAGGCCCCTTCAGTCCCGAAGAAATTAGTGTGGCTGAACAGCACAACTTCTGGTTGATGCTGAGCAACCAGAAACAGGTGGACTGGATCGCCGAAGCCCAGTGCCAGCAACCACTGACCGTCTGGTTAAAGGCCGACTCCGGCATGCACCGTCTGGGATTCCAGGGCGAGGCCTTTGGCCGTGCCTACCAGCAACTGCGACAGCTACCCCATGTTCACGACGAGATCGTACTGGCGAGCCATTTTGCCGCCGCCGATGAGGTGGACAACGGCTTTACCAGGCAACAGATTGCCAATTTCCGCGACATGATTCCGGATCAGAGCGCGCCCATCAGCCTGTCCAACTCCGCTGGCGTACTTGCCTGGCAAGACTCCCATGGCCAGTGGAATCGCCCCGGCTATATGCTCTACGGCAACACGCCGCTGGACCAGCAGCACAGCAATGCCGAACCACTGCAACCGGTAATGCAACTGGTGTCTGAGGTGATTGCCATCCATCAGGTACCCAAGGGTGACAGCGTTGGCTATGGCTGCAGCTGGACTGCTGAGCGCGACAGCGTGATTGCGACCGTGGCCATCGGCTACGGCGACGGCTACCCGAGACAGGCACCTTCAGGCACCCCGGTGCTGATCAATGGCCAAACCGCCCCATTGGCGGGTCGGGTATCCATGGATATGATCACCGTGGATGTCACGGATATTGGCAGCGTTACTATTGGTGACCCGGTTGAATTATGGGGCAGAAACGTCTGCGTCAATCAGATTGCCCAGCTGTGTGGCACCATTGGCTACGAATTGTTGACCCGCATGCCGCTGCGCACCCCGCGGATCTATTCCTGAGTCATTCGGCCTTGAGGCCTTAATGCCAGCAAGTGCCCCCTTCTTGACCCATATCAATAGAAATGAGTTTTGCGTCACGGGGGCAAACGCTGTTGGTTAGAATGCCTCCCATTCCCACTATTAATACCAACGGCTGAGTAATGCCATTACTCATTTAAGAGCGCATGTGATCGATCCACAGACCTATTTGGACCAGATTTCCAGAATCGATTTCTCCGATTCCACCAAGCCATCACTGCAACAACTGCAGGAGCGCTTAAAGGACGTGTTTAACCGGTTTCCATTAACCGGTTTAACCCTGTGGACGCTCAACAATGGACAGACAATGCAATGCCAGCTGCTGGAAAGCTCCATCGATAATGATTTCAGACAAATTCTGGGCAGCGCCAATCCCATCGTTGACCTGAATAATTTTCAGGGATTTTACAGCCTTCTGAGCGACTGCAAACAGCCCCTGTTATTCAGCCAACTCAACCCGGGCATTCAACAGGAAATCAATCAGGTTCGACCAGAAGCACTGCAAAACACAGAAATGCTGTTTCACCCGGTGCATTCAGCCCGAGGGCTGGAAGGTGTTATCACCTGCAGACCGGAATCTCCCTTCGAGCATTGGCAGGAACACGATTTCTGTCGCTTTCTCAACCATCTGCTGACACTCTGTAACGCCTATCTCAGTTATTGCCACCAGCAACTGCTGAATCAATTGCAAAGCCAGAACGACCTGCTTTCAGAAGTCGAAGAGTTGGCTCATGTCGGCAGCTGGGAATACCAGCTCGATAACCAGAACGTCTACTGGAGCGACGAAACCTATCGCATTTATGGCCTGAAACCCGGCACCGACGTGAGCCCGGAAGAGGGCATCAGCTACTACGGCCCAGAAGATCAAGAAGTTATCCGCAACGCCTTCCAGCAGGCACTGGAACAAGGCACTTCCTACCAGCATCAACTGAGGTTCACTGACGCTCAGGGCAACCACAAGTGGATTCGAACCACCGGCAAAGCCCGTCGCAAAAATGGTGTGATCACGCACGTCTTCGGCGGCTTTGAAGACATCAGCCGCGAACAACAATTGATCGAGCACGAGAAAAGTTCAACCGCTTATATTCAGGACATACTGGACAACCTCAACGACGCGGTTATTGCCGTGGACAGCAACAGTCGGATCGTCACCGCCAATCGCACGGTCAAAAACATCTTTGGCTTTGAAGCCGAGGAGCTGATCGGCCAGAACATCAGCGCACTGATGCCCAAGCCCTATTGCCACATGCACGACAAGTACATGCGCAGCTACCTGGAAAACGGCAACGCCAAGATCATTGGTGTTGGCCGGGAGCTGCCGGCTGTGCGCAAGAACGGTGAAGAGTTCCCCATGGAACTGTCACTGACAGAGACCGAACAGAATGGCCAGCGCCTGTTCATCGGCATTATTCGCGACATTTCCGATCGCAAAGAAGCCGAGGACAAACTGTTTCGTCTGGCGTTTTTTGACAACCTGACCGAACTGCCCAACCGTACGTCGTTTGAACGCGATGTGATGGAGTTGGTCTCCAAGGCGGAATTGACCGGTGCCGATATTTACGCCAGCTTTCTGGATATCGACCGCTTTTCCCAGATCAATCTCACGTACGGCAAACGCTACGGTGACTATGCGCTGAATATGATTTCCAAGCGCATCGCCAGCTGCCTGCCGAAAGAGTTCAAACTCTATCGCAATAACGCCGACTCCTTTTTTCTGCTGCACAAGTACCCGGTTAACGGCAATCGTCAGGCCCTGCTCAAGCACACCAGTGAACTCTGTCAGAAAATTTTGCAGCAGATCTCGGATGAGCTGGTCATCAACAACCACAGTCACAACCTGACGCTGAGCATCGGCTCAACCCTGACACCCAGTCAGGGACTGAAGGGCAGCCGGTTAATCAATATGCTGGAATACGCCGCCAATCGCGCCAAGGACAAGGGTGGCAATTGCCATATCACCGTGGATAAACACACCCACGCCGAGATCGAACACAAAGCCTTTATCAGCAACTCCCTGATTCAGGGCCTGAACGATGGTGAGTTTTCGCTGGTGCTGCAGCCCCAGTACGACCGCAATATGACCCTGGTGGCATCCGAGGCCCTGATTCGATGGCACTCGCAACAACTGGGATTTGTCAGCCCCGCCGACTTTATTCCCATCGCCGAAGATACCGGCAAAATCATCCTGATCGGCGACTGGGTGCTCAATGAAGTCTGTCGCATATTGCATCAACAGGCTCAGCAGGGCGTGCACACCACCATTGCCGTCAACATCAGTGCCAAGCAAATCATTCAGCCCGACTTCTGTGACAAACTGTTGGTGATTACCAACCGGTGGCTGGTCACGGCCGAGCAATTGATTCTGGAAATTACCGAAACCACACTGGTCAGTGATATTGAACTGGTCAAACAGCGCATGAACTACCTGTCGAAACTGGGATTCCGGTTTTCCATTGATGACTTTGGCACCGGTTACTCCAGCCTCAGCTACCTGCGCCAACTGCCGTTGCACGAGCTCAAGATTGATCGCTTCTTTGTTGATGAAATCGATCTGCAGGGCAGCGAAGTCCCCATCATCAACTCCATCATTCACATGGCCAAGGCACTGGGCGTCAGCGTGGTCGCCGAGGGCGTGGAAAACCAGGCGCAACAAAATTATCTGATCGACCGAGGCTGCGACACCCTGCAGGGCTTCCATCTCAACAAGCCGATGCCCGTCGATGCCTGGCGCGCCCTGTTTGAATAGAGGTTAACTCAGGAGCCGGTCAACCCGAGGCTCTTGCGATAGCGTTTGGTCAGACGCGACTTGCGCACCATATCGGTGATCAACGCCCACAGCGGTGATTGTTTTTGCTTGGGTGCACGACCGCTGCCCAGCCGCTGTAACTGGCGTTTGATCATGGCGTGCGTTGCCAGTGAACCCAGTGCTTTGTCTTTCCAGTTGACCGGTGGAATCTCCGCCACAAAATCCGGGGCCTGCCGCCAGATCTCCGGCAATGTCGGCTGATAAGACAGCGCACTGGCAATGCCCACCATCGCCACCCCGCTGGCGATGACCTGCTCGGCAACGGCCAGGCGACGAATACCGCCGGTGGTCATAACCGGCACACTGGCTTCACGGGCAATGGATTCGGCAAACTCCAGAAAATAAGCCTCTCTCGCCAAGGTTCGGCCATCCGCCGCACGCCCCTGCATCGCCGGCGATTCGTAACTGCCTCCGGACAGCTCCACCAAATCAACGCCGGCTTCGGCCAGCCAGGCCACCACCTGTCGGGCATCCTCCACCTCAAATCCGCCGCGTTGAAAATCCGCCGAATTGAGTTTTACCGAAACACAGAAATCCGCCCCACACTGGCTGCGAATGTCGCGGACAATGTCCAGCAGCAAACTGGCGCGATTGGCCAGACTGCCTCCCCACTGATCCTGTCGCTGATTGGTCAGGGGCGATAAGAACTGCGCCAGCAGATAGCCGTGAGCGGCGTGAACCTGAACCCCATCAAAGCCTGCCGCTTCGGCTCGTTTAGCGGTAATCACAAAGCGCTGACGCACATCCATAATTTCTTCTTCGTTCATGGCCCGGGGCTGACCAAACATGGCCGAGTGCTTGCCCATATCCAGCGCCACGGCGGAGGGCGCCAGACACTTGCCGCCCATATTGCGGTACACCTGACGGCCGGGGTGATTGATCTGCATCCACACCCGGGTGCCATTGGTTTGGGCCGCTGACGCCCAGCGCTTGAAAGGGGCAAGATCGGAATCCTGTTGCAACGCGACACCACCCGGGCCGGTCATTGCCATGACGTCCACCATTACATTGCCGGTAATCAATAAGCCCACGCCACCCTCGGCCCAGGCCCGATACAACTCAATCAATCCCTCACTGGGCTGCTGCCGAGCATTGGCCATGCCCTCTTCCATCGCCGCTTTGGCCAGACGGTTATTCAACGTGGCGCCATTGGGCAATTGCAACGGTTCAAACACAGCCTTTGACATTTATTACCTCACATCCTCAATTGGTTGATTGCACTTCAATAGGGCCCACATTAACCTTAAAGCCAACTTTAAGGTCAAGCATGAGATACAGGCTATGAAAATTGGCGAACTGGCAAAGCAAAGTGGCATAGCCGCCAGCACCATCCGCTTCTATGAAAAGAAGGGACTGCTGCCCGAAGCCAGACGGCTGGCCAGCGGCTACCGGGTTTATGATGACAACAATCTGAAGCAACTGCAGCTGATTCGCTTTGCCCAGAGTCTGGGTTTCTCACTGGAAGAAATGACCGCCATTTTTGACAACAATCGCGTCGATCACGATCAGGCACTGCAGCACCTGCAACAAAAACGTCAGGAACTGGAAACGCTGGTGGTTCACCTGCAGGAAAAGCAGCGCAATCTGGGCACCCTGATCGAACACCTTCAGCACAGCTGGGAAAACGACCACTGCATGTCACCGGAAAGCCTCAATGCCCTGATGCGCCAATCGGGCAAGGACATCAAACAATAAGCGGCACCACCATCAGACAACCACAAAAAAGGCCAGCAAATGCTGGCCTTTCTGTATGGGTTAAATACCCTGCTTACTCTTTTGGTACCTTGCTCATGATCTGATCATAGGTACGCTCAATCGACCAAGAGCCGGTAGGCTGGCTGGGTGGGTACTCTCTGAAGGTGGCCAGAAATTGCCCGGTGGTGGACAGACCCACATAGATCTGCGCGGCCTTATCAATCATCCAATCGTAGTAAGAGTTGGAGTTGTACTCGGCACGACCCCAGGGATCACGACGCAGGTTATGGATCTTGGGCATGCGCAGGACGGTAAAAGGCTCAGCCCACAGCGCCATGGTGGTACCGCGGTTCTCGGCGTACACCAGCTTCCAGTCGCCGACGCGAACCCCCACAGGGAAACCTTCATCGTTCAGGTAGTGGAACTCGTTGCGCGGACCTTTCTTCTCCTCACCACTCAGGTGCGGCATAAAGTTGTAACCGTCGAGGTGCAACTTGGATTTCTTCTGACCAATTTTGCGCGAACCTTTCAGCAAATCGGTTTTCAGGCGCGTGTCACCGGCGGCAGCGGCAAAGGTCGGGAACCAATCCAGGTGGGACATGATTTCGTTGGAAATACGACCTCCGGGGATCTTGGCCGGCCAGCGAACCATGGCAGGTACGCGATAAGCCCCTTCCCAGTTACTGTTCTTTTCACCACGGAACGGCGTGATACCGGCATCGGGCCAGGTATTGAAGTGCACACCGTTATCGGTGGAATACATAACGATGGTGTTGTCGGCAATGTTCAGCTCATCCAACTGATCCAGCAGCTGACCCACCAACTCATCGTGAGCCACCATCACATCGTTGTAAAAGCCCTGACCGGATTTGCCCAGGTGCTTTTTCGCAGGGTGAGTGCGAAAGTGCATACCGGTGGTATTAACCCAGACAAAGAATGGCTTATCGGCTTTTACCGCTTTATTGATAAACAGCTTGGCCGCCTCAACAAATTCTTCATCGGCGGTTTCCATGCGCTTGCGCGTCAGTGGGCCAGTGTCATTAATTTTGCCATCGGCAAAGGTGTGCAACACCCCACGAGGACCAAACCGCTTCTTAAAGGCCGGATCTTTCGGGTAATCCGGATCTTCCGGCTCTTCTTCGGCATTGAGGTGGTAGAGGTTGCCAAAAAACTCATCAAAACCATGATTGGTCGGCAAGTGCTCATCGCGGTCACCAAAATGGTTTTTACCAAACTGACCGGTGGCGTAACCCTTGTCCTTGAAGTACTCGGCAATGGTGATGTCGCGGTCCTGAATGCCCTCTTTGGCACCCGGCAAACCCACCTTGGTCAGGCCGGTACGCAAACCGGATTGCCCCGTCAAAAAGGTAGAACGGCCAGCCGTACAGGATTGATCACCGTAATAATCGGTAAAACGCACACCTTCATTGGCAATCCGGTCGATGTTCGGCGTGTGGTAACCCATGATACCGTCACTGTAGGCACTGATATTGGTGATGCCGATATCATCACCCCAGATGGCCAGAATGTTCGGCGTGGAAGCCAAGCCAAAAGACGATGTCAGCAACAGGGCGCTGCCCAACATCAGCTTGATTTTATTCATTATTAGTAAACTCCTTTCCTTGAATCTCAATTGAATGGAAGGTCCGATTCAATAACCCCCAAGAATAGCAGAAAACTTTTTTACCCACGTGTCTAAATGCGCATAATTTCTTTGCCAAATACGACTAATGTCGCTGAATCATATGCTGGTGTCTGAGCGGCTGATTTTCAGGAAAAAAAACCCCACCCGATGGGTGAGGCTTTTTGTATGGTGCCCTGATCCTGGGAAAGCCGGTATCGAATCACCTCTGAAAAATTATTGCCGGAAATTCAATTATCGGTTTCTGCGGAATGCTCGCCCCTTCCCTGGGGCTCGGCCTTCGGCGCATCTTTCAGATGCCCAAAATCGTTCCTGACGATTTTGTCGAACCAGATCGGTGCTTCTCAACCAACCTACGGCCATAAAAAAAGCCCCACCCGATGGGTGAGGCTTTTTGTATGGTGCCCTGATCCGGGGAAAGCCGGTATCGAATCACCCCTGAAAAATTATTGCCGTAAATTCAATTATCGATGTCTGCGGAATGCTCGCCCCTTCCCTGGGGCTCGGCCTTCGGCGCATCTTTCAGATGCCCAAAATCGTTCCTGACGATTTTGTCGAACCAGATCGGTGCTTCTCAACCAACCTACGGCCATAAAAAAAGCCCCACCCGATGGGTGAGGCTTTTTGTATGGTGCCCGGAGGCGGAATCGAACCACCGACACGGGGATTTTCAATCCCCTGCTCTACCGACTGAGCTATCCGGGCAGGTATTAACCAACAGGTTAAAGGTTTCTCGCTGCTGCGAGAGGCGCGTATTAAACCCGCTCATCAAAACAGAGTCAAGCACTTGTGGTGGAATAATTGCCTGTGACGGCAAGGGTCATTCCGGCTGCTCAAGCTTTGATCGAAAATGCTCGGAATTAGGCACCTGATAGGGTGGCACCAGTATCTGCTGCAAGCGTCCGGAGTGATATAAACGGCTGATGGCAGCGTTCATACGCTCGGCCAAAACCTGACTGTCAGCGGTATCGGGAAACACATAACATAAATTGCGCTGGGAAAAGGGTTCATCCATCTGAAAGTGGATACGGGCATCCTGCTGCATCGCCCTGGTGATATTGGTCACCACCTGAGCATTGGACAATATCGCATCAACACGACCGGCCAGCAGTAACTGCACACTGGTTTTCAGATCTTTGCTGTAATGGACTTCTACCCCCAAGGCATCGAGCCCGCGCTGGTCTGGCAGCTGATAAAAATAGCCCCTGATCAACCCCAACCGCAGTAGCCTGATATCTTTTAACTGGGTTAATACCGGCGTCTGATCGGCACTGATCAGGTGTCGGTAGGTGGTGGCAAAGGGCACACTGTAAATCACCGGGGCATGACGCTTTACATCACACACCCCACCGATCTGCATTTGCGCCTCACGCCTGGCCAGCAGAGCACGCACTTCAGCAATGGGCAAAAACTCCAACCGACTGTCGAGCCCGGCTTCTTCAGTGATGGTGCTATGTACAATGCGATAACCGGCTTGAAACAGGGCTTGTTGATTGCGCTCGACATTGGGGGCCACCGCCAGCAACTGCTCCGCCTGAACTTGCATCAACCAGAACAACATCACAAACGGCAGTAACTGCAACAGGTTTCGCATAGGGATCACTCACTGGGCGGCACGTAGCCCTCGACACTGTCGATGGCATCCCCGGCAAAAAATTTGTCGCGCTGCTCATTGAGGTAAGCGCGCGCGGTGAGGTCCATCATATTGAGGTGCTTTTCATTGATCAGCATGGTCTGATGATTCAACCACTCCTGCCAGGCCTGCTTCGACACGGAATCAAATAACTCCTGTCCCTTGGCCCCCGGCATCGGAGGGACGTCCAGACCTTCCATCTCCTGTTGAAATTTACGGCAAAAAACCATCCGCGCCATTGTCTTACCCCTCAATCAAACTCAGTTGGCGGGCAGCCAGCTGCTGCCACAATTTTTTTACCGGTGCCGCCAGCCCCACAGTCGGGATCTGTTCCGGGGCGAAATAATCACTCCTGATCTCGGCTACCCCGGCCGGCCTTGAGGCCAGTTGCACGTGCACCGGCACAATATCCAGATGGTAATGACTGAAAGTGTGCCGAAAACCGGGCCACGATTCTACCGCATCGACACGGCCGTAGGTATTTTCGCAGAAGATTGTCGCATTCTCATCCGCTGCCAGCTCGGGAAAACTCCACAAACCACCCCAGATACCAGCCGCCGGACGCTGCTCCAGATAATATTGCTGATCCGGTGTCATCAACATCAACAACTGCACGGTTTTGACCGGCTTGTGCTTTTTCGGTTTTTTCCCCGGGTAGTCCTCCGGGTTCCCCTGAGCCTGCGCCATACAGGTCTCACTCAAAGGGCAACGATGACACTCGGGCCGGGTTCGGGTGCACAGAGTCGCTCCGAGATCCATCATGGCCTGGGTGTATTGGTCGCACTGTTGCTCAGGTGTCAGGCCTTCGGCCAACGCCCACAACTGTTTGAGGGTGGCGGCCTGACCGGGCCAGCCGGCCACGGCAAAATGGCGGGCCAACACCCGTTTGACATTGCCATCAAGAATCGGAGCCACCAGCCCCATGGACAAACTGGCGATGGCACCCGCGGTCGAACGACCGATACCGGGCAGATCGCTTAGCGCCTCCACGCTGCGGGGAAACTCGCCGCCAAAATCCGTCACCACCTGTTGCGCACAGCGGTGCAGATTGCGCGCCCGGGCGTAGTAGCCGAGACCAGTCCAGAGGTGCAGCACCTCGTCGATGTCGGCCGCAGCCAGATCTTCCACCTCGGGAAAGCGCGTCATAAACCGCTGGAAATACTCAATGACGGTGGCCACCTGAGTTTGCTGCAGCATGATTTCCGACACCCAGACCCGGTAGGGGTTGATGTCCTGCTGCCACGGCAGGTGCTTGCGCCCATGTTGCTGGAACCACTCCAGCACTCGACCGGAAAATCCGGCGCGGTTTAACTCAACGTCCAAACAAACCTCGCAGCAGGGTTTCCACCTGCTCGGCATTGCTGCCTTTCAATTTTTCCTGAATTTTTTCCTGCAGCTTTTCCTGTACGCGGGCCTTGGCCTCGTCTTCCAACAGTTCGTTAAAGCGATCCCGATCCGGGCCACACACCCTGCCAGACAGAGGCTCATCAATGTTGCCCCGACAACGCAGCGGCAAATCCCGATTGCGCCAGCGATCGCGAATCTGGCAGGCGCGGTCGGGGTTGGCCGCCCCGGTCACCCGCAAGTCACCACGCAAGTCGAAATCACCACCGAGGTACTCACTAGCCCCCGTCGCGGCCAATTGCAGCTCTTCCACGCCAGCCTGCACCTGATTGAAGCGGGCCTGAGTCCCCTTCAGGTCCATTGACACCTGAACCTGTTGCAAATCGGTTTTGCCTTTCCAGGGCAACTGCGGTGCCGGCTTGCCATTGGCCAGAGCCGCGATTTCACAGAAGGCTTTTTCAATGTCCAGCTCGATGATGGACAGTGTCTCGGCCTCTAACTGCAGCTGACCCCGGGCGCTGCGCTGCCAGGCACCCAGACTATTGCCGCTGGCCGCGAGGCTAAGGTCTATGCTGGCCTGCCCCGTCAGGCGCTGCTCCTGAGCCAGAGCCGTCAGCAGCGGCTGCAACTGGACCTGATCCACCTGAGTCGCCAGTGACACACGGGGCTTTTGACCCCGGTTATCCAACTGCCCACGGGCTGCTACTCGCCCCTGATAGAGGCTGGCAGAAAAAGCCGTGAGATCCACCAGCCCCTGATGGGCCATAGCCTCCAGCTCCACCGCCTGCATCTGCACACCGGCAACCTGAAACTGTTGCAGCCCCAGCGCCAGATTGATCGACAGTGGCTTGATGCCATCAAGCGCCAAGGGCTCATCGCTCAAACGGCGCGACGCCTTACCCTGGGCCGCTGACGATTCAGCCTTGGCGACATGCTCAGTCGCGCCGCCAGTGGCGGATGGCGTTTGCTCTGACTCAACCGCAGGAGGCAGGTAATGATCCAGATTCAGTTGATTGCCTTGCAGCAACAGCGCCACAGTGCCCTCGGCGGACTGCGATGCCGAACCCTGTAACAGGCTGTCATCAAGCTGCAATTGCAGATCAGACAAGTGCCACTGCGCGGCTTCGGTCTCGATGCCGGCCGACAGCGACAGCGCTGTCAAAGCCTGCGGTCGCGCCATTTCCGGCAGCGCCACTTGCAGGGCCTCGAGCCAGACGCGGGGGTTAAACCGCTGCAACCGCAGCTGACCGGCAAACTGCTGCGTGTCCATAGCCAGCTCACCGTCGAGGTTGATTGCCGCGCGCTCTCCATTCAATTGCAGGGTTTGCAGCAAATCGGCAATGCGCAACCGTTGCCGCGCCTGATCGAACCCCAGCTGCCCGCGCGTGGCCACCTGAATCTCCGGGAAATCCTGCCAGTGCACCTGAGTATCACAGGCAAGATCGAACAGTTGTCCCTGTAAATTGAACGACGTCATCCGACAGGACGGTACCTCAACCCGCGCCTCGGTTTGCTGACGCTGATCGCGATAGATCACCGAGATGTCGGTCAGCTGCAGCTGCTCCACCGCCAGATTCAAAGGCGACGTCTCCTTCGCAGCCGAAGCGGCCTGCTCTGCTGCCCCTGAACCCTCAGCAAGAGCACCCGCCTCGGCCGGTGTTGCCACCTTGTTTCCAGCCTGATCGGTCAGGGCCTGCCAGTTGCCCCGGCCTTGGCGATCCACCAGCAACTGCAGATCCACGCCGGTCAATTCAATCCCGGCCACCACCACCTGCCCTTTCAGCAAAGGCGGCACGGCTACCTGAGCGGCCAGACTGTCGGCTTCAACCAGTGTCTGACCACCGCCCCCCAGAGTCACGGCTTGCACGTGCAAGCCCAGGCGCGGGTACCACTGCCACGCAATCGGTCCGTTCAAGCTCAGAGGCACACCCTGCTCAGCCGCGAGACGTTCAATGTCATCGCGAAAACTGTTGGGGTCGAGCACCTGGGTCAGGTAGACCACCGCCGCCATCACCACGGCGACGATCGCAGCGACCAGAGCCATCAGAATTTTCATAAGTTTGGACACATGCCACTCCCTGTTTTGGCAAAAACCGGCTTTTTAACCGCCCTTGCACCCATTGGTTTCACAATTTCATACGCAAAGTCTATCAATCCGTAGTTCGACGACAACAGGTGCGTTAGAATACGCCCCAATTTTTTACTGGCCACAGGTGACCTTCATGGGACACAAGACTTCTCTGTATCAAACCCATCAGGATTTCGGCGGCAAGCTGGTTGATTTTGGCGGCTGGGATATGCCATTGCACTACGGTTCGCAAATGGAAGAACACCACAAGGTGCGTCAGGATGCCGGCATGTTCGACGTCTCCCACATGACCATCGTCGACGTCACCGGTGCCGACGCCAAAGCTTACCTGCAGCGGTTGCTGGCCAATGACGTGGCCCGCATTGAGAGCCTGCCCGGCAAAGCCCTCTACTCTGGCATGCTCAATGAAGAGGGCGGCGTTATCGATGACCTGATCGTCTACAACATGGATGGCTGGTTTCGCACCGTGGTTAACTGCGGCACCCGCGACAAGGATCTGGCGTGGATGGCCAAGCAGAGTGAAGGCTTTGATGTGACCATTCAGGAGCGTCAGGATTTGTCCATCATTGCGGTCCAGGGTCCCAACGCCATTGCCAAAGCCAGCGCCGCGCTGGCGGCAGAGCAGGCCGCTGTGGTGCCAGACCTGAAGGTATTTCAAGGCGCCAGTGCCGGCGACTGGTTTATTGCCCGCACTGGCTACACCGGTGAAGACGGGCTGGAAATCATGGTCCCCAATGGGCAGGCGGCCAGCTTCTGGCAAGCTCTGGTCGATCAGGGCGTGGCCCCCTGTGGTCTCGCTGCCAGAGACACCCTGCGGCTTGAAGCCGGCATGAACCTCTATGGCAATGACATGGACGAAAGCGTGTCACCCCTGGCTGCCAACATGGGCTGGACCATTGCCTGGGAGCCGACCGAGCGCGACTTTATTGGTCGTCAGGCGCTGGAGCAGCAGAAAGCCGCGGGGCTCAACCAGAAACTGGTGGGTCTGGTACTGGAAGCCAAAGGCGTGCTGCGCGCCCATCAGAAAGTCATCGTCGAGGGCACGGAACAAACCGGCGAGATCACCAGCGGCACCTTTTCACCAACTTTGGGCTATTCTGTGGCCCTGGCACGCGTTCCCGCTGGCATTGGCGAGCAGTGTCTGGTAGAAATGCGCAACAAACAAATCCCCGTCAAAGTGGTCAAGCCCTGCTTCGTCCGCAACGGCAAACCCCTTATTTGATTTGATAGAACACTAGATTAATAGCTGAGGAACACCAACATGAGCGAACTGCGTAGCGAGCTTAAATACCTGTCCAGTCACGAGTGGGCGCGCGTTGAAGAAGACGGTACCGTCACCGTGGGCATCACCGATCACGCACAGGATAGCCTGGGCGACGTGGTTTACGTTGAGACTCCGGAAGTGGGCAGCAGCGTCAGTGCCGGCGAAGAAGCCGGTGTGGTTGAGTCTGTAAAAGCCGCTTCTGACATCTACTCACCGGTCAGCGGTGAAGTGGTTGCCATCAACGAAGCCCTCGAAGACGCGCCTGAAACCGTTAACGAATCACCCTATGACGATGGCTGGTTCTTTAAAGTGAAGCCCAGCGACCTGTCCGAACTGGATAACGCTCTGGACGCCGATGGCTACAAAGCGGCTTGCGAAGACGAGTAAAACCGTCTTGCGTTTAAGCAAAAAAAAGAGCCCCATGGGCTCTTTTTTTTGCTTGGCTGTTTATCGGATTCAGCTTTAACGCTGAATCACCAGCTGATTGAAATACAGATCTTCCACATCGCTGGCACCGTCTTCAGCAATCAGAATATTGTGGATCTCCTGCAACGCCTCCTGGCGCAGCAGCTCCTTGCCTTCCTGATTATCCAGATTCTCTTCCATCTGCCGGCTGAACAATAAAATCAGATTGTTGCGGATGTAGGGCATGTGATGGCGAATGCTGTTGGCGGCACCGGTGCCACGCACCCGCACGGACAATTCGGCCTTCATATATTTCAGCCGCCCCGCACCGCCATAGTTGACCACAAACGCCGGCTTGATGGGGATGTAAATCGCCCGCTGCACCACGGGGGCCTCGCCATCCTGAGCCCGGACACTACCCACAGAAAGGGCAAACAGGCACAGCATCACACTGAGCAATGGTTTCAATATTCCGGTGACTTTGTTTCGAGGCACGTGTATCAGAGGCACTTTTCGGGTTTCTCCCTGTCGACTGTATCTGGGGCAGTCATCATCACATATACCGCCCTTGAGATAAATTACGAATTGCCATAGTGTAGCGCGACTTCCACGGGGACTCACCATGCTGCTGAACACGCGACAAACCAACTTACTGATATCCATCGGCTGTCTGGGCATGATCTTGATTGCCGTCTTTTATATGCAGGCCAAATTGGGACTGCACCCCTGCCCGCTGTGCATCACCCAGCGCATCTTTGTGGCCAGCACGGGTCTGATCGCCTTTATCGCTTTCCTGCACAACCCCGGCAAACAGGGCGTGCGCCTCTACGCCCTGCTGGGCATCATCTCTGCCGCCATCGGTGGGGCCGTCTCCCTGCGTCATGTGTGGCTGCAGAATCTGCCGGATGATCTGGTCCCCGCCTGCGGCCCGGGGCTGGACTACATGTTTGAAAACTTTCCACTGCAGGAAGCCATCCAGCTGTTGCTGCAGGGCGATGGCAACTGCGCCGATGTGGTCTGGACCTTCCTCGGGTTGAGCATTCCGGCGTGGACCGCAGTGGCGTTTGCCGGCCTGATCGGTTTCAACCTGTGGCAACTTCTGCGCAGCGCGGATTAAAGCGCCGGTCCGACTGCTGCCATGCTCAAAGCCTTTATTGTCCTGCTGCTGTTTCAACTGATCGGCGAAACCCTGGTCGACCTCACCGGCCTGCCCATTCCCGGCCCGGTGATCGGTATGTTGTTGCTGTGGATCGGCCTGCACGTGAAAAACGGCGCCTCCAGTGAGCTCACCTCATTGAGCGACAACCTGATTCGCCATCTGAGTCTGTTGTTTTTACCTGCGGGCGTAGGCCTGTTTTTTCTGCCCGCCGAGATTCAGCGCTACTGGCCTGCGGTGCTGGGCGCCATGGTGGCCGGCACCTTTGTCAGCATGCTATTCAGTGGCTGGCTGGTAAAAAGCCTCAGTCGCGGCAACGGAGGCGGTCATGGCTGAAGTGCTCGATGAGCTGATGCGTCTGTGGCACAACCTGCACCATAAACCGCTGTTCGGGTTATTGCTGACGCTGTGCATCTACCAGCTGGCTCTGATGCTCTATGAATACTGCAATCGCCGGGTGATTTTGCATCCGGTGGCAACCGGCTCGATTGCCATTGCCCTGCTGCTGAACGCACTGGATATCCGCTACCGCGATTATCTGCAGAGTAACCAGCTGCTCTACTTCCTGCTCGGGCCCGCCACCGTCGCGCTGGCGGTGCCACTGCATCAGCAGTTTCACCACATCCGCAAACTGTTGTTGCCGGTTCTGGTTACCGTGGTGATCGGCGGCGTGTTTGCCCCGGCGGTTGCGGTGGGCATTGCCTACCTTCTGGGGGGCTCCGATGCCATCCTGCTGGCGCTGACCCCGAAGTCGGTCACCACCCCCATTGCGCTTGGCGTGGCCGACATCATTGGCGCCCTGCCCGGGCTCACCACCGGAGTGGTGGTGTTTACCGGCGTAGTTGGCGCCCTGCTGAGCCCCGCCGTGTTCTATTTGTTGAACCTGCACGATCCCCGCCTGCAGGGCGTGGTGCTGGGTTTGAACGCCCACGGCGTGGGTACTGCGCGGGGCTTTGAAATCAACCCCACCGTCGGCGCCTTCGCCAGCCTGACCATGGGCTTGACCGGGGCCTTCACCGCCCTGACTCTGCCTTACGCTCTCAAGCTTTTTTGATCCGGCATTTTTAAGGATTGTTGGGGGTTGCCGAGAGCGACGCTATCCCCTATCGTGGGCACAGGTGCTGGCAGGCAGGTCTCACGTCACCACACCTCACAATAATAATTTCCAGATCAAGTTCAGTAGTAAGGAACGAATTCATGTTGGAGAACTGTGCATCCGCCAAAGAACGCTGGGGTGGAGTTAACGATATCATTGACCGCTGGCTGCAAGAGCGCCAGGACATGCTGGTGCAATACTGTCAGCTGTCGGAAAGTTCTGCGGACGCCAACACCGGCGAGCGGGTCCAAAAACTGTGTCAGATCATGGTGGACTATGTTTCTGCCGGGCACTTTGAAGTCTATGACCAGTTGGTAAAAGAGGGTCGGGATTTTGAGGATCAGGAAGCCCTGAAAGAAGCCAGCGAGCTGTTTGGCCGCATCGATGTCACCACCGAATTTGCGCTGGACTTTAACGACAAGTATCTCGAAACCGACGATTTGGAGACCATCGCCACCGATCTCTCCAAACTGGGAGAAATTCTGGCTTCGCGCTTCGACGCCGAAGATCGCATGATCGAGGTGCTGCACACCGCACACAAGGATCTGGTGGTCTGATCCACCCGATACCGACCAGAGCGGCATGGATTCCGCTCTGATTATGTCCTCCCCCCTAAAAATAGCCGCTCGCCGCCGATAACTCTGTTAGAGTTTGTCAAAACTGTTCCGTTTTCCGTTGCCCAGTGAAAAAAGGATTGCGTGCGCATGAACCCAATGGATCAAATTTGTCGCGGCCTGGTCGCGGGCCTGTCCGCGTTGTTACTCAGTGCCTGTAGTGACAACCTGAGCCCCACATCCAGCTTTGAGGTCGCCGTCAAAGGCGCTCAGGCCGCCGCCATCTCCAATGACGGCCTACACACCGTGATCGGCTCAGTCCATCACGGTGGCAGCTTGTGGCGCAACCGCGATGGCGAGCGCCTCTACAACTGGAATCATAAGACTGACGACTACACCACCGTGGTCGCCGCCGCATTCTCACCCGACAGCCGCTGGGCCATTACCGCCAACCCTCACACCATGGTGCTGTGGGATATGCGAGATGGCAGCGCTCAGCGCTACTGGACTGCGCCGGGCACCATCCTTGATATCGCCCTGAGCAACGATGGCCGTTTCGCCCTGCTGGGCCTCGATGACCAGTCGGCGGTACTGTTCGATGTTCAACGCGGTGGTATTCGTCGCACCTTCCATCACAAAAACCGGGTGCGTGCGGTGGACCTGAGTGAAGATGGCCGCATCGCCATCACCGGCTCTGAAGACACTACCGCCACTGTTTGGGACGTGCAGTCCGGCAAGGCGCTGCAACGCATCCAGCACGATGATGATGTGCAAATGGTGGCCATCAGCCCCGATGGCATCCTCGCCATGAGCGCCAGTCAGTACGACAAAGCCCTGTTGTGGGACACCCGGACCGGTAAGGCTCTGGGCAGGATTCCTCTGGCGGCCGAGCAGCTTAAGCGCGGCATTCGCTTCACCTCAGCCAAATTCAGCAGTGACGGCAGACAACTGCTCACCGGCCGCCCGGATCAACTGGTGCAACTGTGGGACACGCGTGCGATCAAAGAGCTGGCACGCTGGGAATTACCCAAGCGCGACGCCTGGAAGCCCACCGGCGCGGCCGTGGTCAGTGTCGGATTTCAGGAGAACAGGGGGCGCTATCTGGCGGTAGCGTCTAACGGATTTGTGCACCGGTTGACGGCACCACAATAACGAAGAGTGATTTGAGGAGCCGACTGCCGGCCCCTCATCAAACGTGGTCTGGTTGACGGTTTACTGAGCGTTGGCGCTCAACAGCTCAACTTCAAAAATCAGCGTGGCGTTAGGGCCAATCATGCCGCCGGCACCACCGGCGCCATAAGCCAGCTCACTGGGGATATAGAGTTCCCATTTGGAGCCTTCCGACATCAGCTGCAGCGCTTCGGTCCAGCCAGGAATAACCTGCGTCACACCAAATGAAGCCGGCTCGCCACGACTGTGGGAACTGTCAAACTCGGTGCCATCGAGCAGAGTACCGCGGTAGTGAACCGATACGGTGTTGGTGGCTTTTGGCTTGGCACCGGTGCCCTCGGTAATCACCTTGTACTGCAAACCACTGGCGGTAGTAATCACACCGTCTTTTTTGGCATTGGCAGCCAGAAAAGCTTCGCCTTCTTTCTTGTTGGCCTCGGATACAACCTTCATCGCCTCGTTGTGCTTGGCCTGCTGCAAATCCTGCAATGCGCGCATAGCGGTTTGCATCTCTTCCTGGGTCAGGCGAGGAGCCTTACCATCGGTGGCATCACGCAGCGCTTCCGCCATGATGTCCACATCAACTTCGACCTGATCCTGTTTGAATTTCTGACCAATGTTGTAGCCAAAAATGTAGCTGACACGATCAGTAACCGTTTTCAATTCGGTCTCGGCAGAAGCCAGGCTGGCAGAAACCATCAAAGTGGTAGCGGCCACGGCAGTGGCGATGGGCTTAAGGGTCATAAAATCATTCCAATAGTTATTGTGTGTAAGGTACACGCGAAAAAATCGATCGCATTAACGATCTTCCGGCTCGCGACCGCCGATCATGGCATCCATATCCTGGGTGCGCTGATTCAGGGTTTCCTGAACCTGTTTTGCATCATCCATCAACTTCTGAACCTTTGAAGGAGAAATGGTGAGCGGCAATGGTACCCCAGAAGATTGTTCGCTGACATCTTGTGCTTCCGGTTGTGGTGCCGGTTGGCTGCGCAACCCCTGAATCATATTCCGGTCGGGATCGATGTAGGTGATCTCGGCTTCGAGATCCGCTGGAGGTGTGTCGGACAGCTGCCAGTAACCCTCCTTATCCTGCCAACGATAGACTTTGGTTTGGCCAAAAGGTTCCGGACCCGCATCCTCTTGCAAGAAACCAGCAAACCAGTTTTTTACATGGCCGACAAACCGCTCCACCGCAGTGGTATCGGGAACAAAATGTTCGGGATCCAACCAGGGCTGCCCGTCGGGGCGCTTCATCACAAACAAACCGGAAACTGCCAACACGACCATCAAGAGCAATAATTTAATAAAGAGTTTCATGGGCGGCTTCTCTCTGCAATGTTCAATCGCCGAAATTTATTCGGTTTAATATTTGGGCAACCGGCTAGTGTTTTGATGGTCGCACACTTTATTCCTAAAGTAATTGGCAATTGCTGTGTTATGGCTGTTTTAGTCGATAAACGCCGCCATATTTTGAAAATTTCGCCATTACTTTCTATAACGGAATACACACAATCCTAAAAGCGCGTTATTATTCGCGCAGTTCTGATACTGCACTTTTTGTTTTATTTTTTGACAACAACATTTACGGCTTAACCCACAAGGAGCTTTACCATGGCACCGCGCAAAAAAGTCATCGACCCGGTACTGGATCTCGAAAAACAAATTGCCAAACTGACAACCCAACTCGACAAGGCACGAGCAAAAAAAGTTGCTGATGCTGACAAGGCTGTCGCCAAAGCGCAAAAATCTCTGGCGGGCATCCAGAAAAAACTCGCTGTGGCAAAAACCCGTCGCGTCGCCGCCATGGCCAAATACCGCGCCAAGAAAACGGCCGCCTCTACCGCCGCAGTAGAAAAAGCCAAGGCCGCCGTTACCGCCCAGACCGAAGCACTGGCGGATGCCAAATCTGAACTGGCCTCTAGCAAGGCCGGCGCCATTGCTGCCAAGTTCAGCGCCAAAGCCGCTGCTGCCATCTCCAAAGTAACCGCCAAGGCCGTAGCCGAGCAGGAAAAGATTGCCGCCAAGCGCGCCAAACTGGAAGAGCGCAAAGAAGCGGCCGCTGAGAAAAAAGCCGCAGCCAAAGCTGCCAAGGCTGAGAAGAAAGCCACTAAGGCCGCCGCCAAAAAAGCGGCAGCCAAACCAGCCACCAAGAAAACTGCGGTAAAGAAAACACCTGCCAAGAAAGCCAAACCGGCGGCCAAAAAAACTACCGCTAAAAAAGCACCGGCAAAGAAAGCCACTGCCAAAAAGGCACCCGCCAAAAAAGCAGTGACCAAGAAAACTACCGCTAAAAAACCCGCCGCCAAAAAAGCCGTCGTTAAAAAGGCTCCGGTCAACAAAGCACCCGCCAAAAAACCTGCGGCAACGAAAAAGCCGGCGGCCAAACCTGCAGCGCCGAAAGCAGAAGCGAAACCGGCTGCACCGGCTCCAGCTCCAGCCCCGGTCACTCCAGCTCCCGCTGTGACCAAGCCCGAAGCGGCTACCGCTCCCGTAGCCAACCCAAGTCTGTTTGAGAAAAAGGACGACGCTCAGAACTGAGTCCCCGTCACAGAAAAAAGGCCAACCGCAAGGTTGGCCTTTTTTTCGCCCGTCAATCGGGCAATAATTTTTGAGCCCAGCCTTCTGGGTCGCTGGTAGTCATTAGGCTCAATCGCAAGTAACCGTCAGCCGCAGCCTTAAATGCTCTCTCCGGCAATTCACGCTGCTCCGTGAGACATTGCAGCTCTAGCAGCTCCCGCTGCTCCAGAGACAACTCTCGACTTTTTATCTTGTTTCTAAGCCAGCGTAACCCGACCACCTTTGGCATCCGCCGCCGCAATGTTCGCACCCGCTTCACCCGCCGATGGTGATCCTGTATCTCAGCGACCGCGTGACGCCAAAAGTCTTCATCAACACCCCGCTCGCAGTGATCCAGCCACATACTCCACAACAGCACATTCACATTGATGCCCTCGCCGTCCTGCAATGTCAGGCAGTGTGATTCGACCCCCGGGCGAGCATAGGTGGCCAGAGCAAACTCCCACAAATCAGGCACAGGCGTCACTCCTAGAAGCGATAAGCGGCTTGAAACGAAAAGACCGACCAGTCTTTTTCATCGTTGACCTGACTGTTGGGGGCAAACTGTGCCGGCGAGCGGCCACTGCCCTCCACATCCGAGTACTCTATGCGCAACAACCAATTGCTGTCTGGCTCCCAGCTGGCGCCCAGGGTCCAGAACTTGGCGTAAAACATATCCGGTCGCTGTGCCAACTGCGGTTGCGATACCGCTGCCGCCAACAGTTGCGTCCGTGCCGCAGCATCTTCACCATCGGAATCAGAGTGATCGGCAAAAAAAGCATCGTAGCGGAACAACAAAGTCACACTTGGCGAAACAAAGTGACGTGCCTGAAGAAAGTAAGCGCGAGGTTCCCAGCGCTGCTCATCAGGCATCAGTCCCGCTGGCAGCAGACGATTAGCCAGGCCTTCTGTTTCAACAACCTGTTCCATGTATTCGGCCGTTAATTCCCAATGTTCAAAGTTGTACTGGGCAAACAATCGCAGGTCATCGATGCTCAGAAAACCACTGTCGACAATGGAATCCGCATCGGCATCAAACTGGAAAGGGGCGTCTACGTAGCTGGCGCCAACCAGCCACGATCCGGTGTCGTACTTGATGTGCAAGGCCGAAGTGTAGCCATGGTCATCGAAATCACCCACGGCGGATTCGCCTAACGAGTTGTTCAGTACCTCATCACCGTTGGTTACCGGGAAGCCACCCCACAGGGCAATGGATAATTCACCCTGTGCAAGCCGAACGCTATTGAGTAACTCAACCCCATCGTAGGAAACCAGAAAATTGCGGAACAATTCAGAGTAACTGGACTGAGGCGAAAAAATACCGGGGCGGGTAAAGGGAGCAGACAGTGAATCACCGTAGATCCCCAACTGACTTTTGATGCGCCCGAACTTGGCACTGGTATTGAGTTGATCGCTGGCTTGGATAAAACGATCAACAAACCCGTAATCGAGACGCACGCCTTCTTCCTGATG
This sequence comes from Candidatus Pelagadaptatus aseana, assembly GCF_040362265.1. NCBI lineage: Bacteria > Pseudomonadati > Pseudomonadota > Gammaproteobacteria > Cellvibrionales > Cellvibrionaceae > Candidatus Pelagadaptatus > Candidatus Pelagadaptatus aseana. Next base: position 99,310 of record NZ_BAABNJ010000005.1, on the reverse strand, counting down.
ATCTCCGGAGTGACGATAAATCACCTGACCATTAAATCGGGTGGCGCTGTTAACGTTGTAACTGGCACTGAAACCAGCCGCCGCCGAGGCCCAGCTTGGATCCTGGTCATCTACAAAGAAGTTATTGTCTTTGGCGTAGACATACCCCTGACTGATAAAACCATTCCAGTGCCAACGGGAGGGTTCATCGGCCATGACCGAAGCTCCGGGGAAGCACATCAGGGCAGCGACCAATTTATTTATTTTCAACAATTTTCACTCCCTTAACATTGGCCGCCAGAGTTTTATCGGAAACATAACCAATGGCGCCGGGCTGACTGGCCACCCGTTGCAGCATTTCCGTTTCATCCACCACCTGATCCGGTGCCACACCACGTCCGGAAAAGATCAAACGATCCCAACTCTTCTTTAACTGGTAAGGATAAATATCCAGAACATTGCGCACGAAATGGGCATGAGCCGGATGGCGCGAGGGCAACACCACCACCACAATCGCCTGACGATCATCCCAGTGCTGGCGAGACATGGTAAAAATGGCTTGTACCGATTGACGATTGAGCACGCCGGTATCAATCGCATCGTTGACGATAACCGCAGGCTCAGCTTTCAGTGCTGAGGCAAACAACAGGGCAAAAGCACACAGCATGGCACGCGGCCATCGCCCTGTTTGAAATGCATTGTCGATTGCTTCTGCGAGCACTTTCATGACAAACCCAAAAAGAAAAAACGCGCCAACTATACACAAAACCCGAGCGCTTCAACACTCACTTGGCGCCAAAGGCCGCGTTTTAAGTCAATAAAAAATACCCATATTGTCAATGGCTTGGTGTAGTATCTTCACAAAAATAAAAACAGAGCAGCACCCATGCACAAAAAAATTTTAGTGGTTGATGACGATTTTATCAGTCGTGCCAAACTCCCAGCGATACTTGCCAACATCGGTGATTGCCACACCCACGAAAGTGGTGAAGAGGCATTGGCAGTGTTTCAACACGCGCTCGAGATCGGCGCACCTTTCGACTTGATTGCTCTGGATATTGAAATGCCCGGCATGTCCGGTCACGCTGTTCTGCAAAACCTGAGGAACATAGAAGATGCGCTCTGCGTTCCTGAACACCAGCGAACCAAAGTGATCATGGTTTCTGTCCACGACGACCCAAGTAATATTATCTCCTCACTGAAAACCGGTGCCGACGCCTATTTAATTAAACCCTTCGACTACGGCGACATGCTCGATAAGCTGTCTGAAATCGGTATGGCCATTGATACCGGCCTGCTCGATACCGCTCGTTTAAATGAGGAGGGTTTTCTGGAATTGCTGAATCGCTTTATTGAACTGGGCCATCGTCGCCTGCAGGAAATGGAGCACAATCGCAGTGACGATGACTATCAGGCGATTGAAAAAGCCTGTGAAGAACTGCAGATAACCGCAGCATCCATATCGGCCCACATTGTTAATCTCAGCCTGATCCAATTACAGAAGGCCGCGCAACAACACCCTGAGTCATTGGGGTTATACATCCAGAAAACCCAACGGGAGCTGAAACGACTCGAACGCTTTACCCAGACCAGGAACTAATCCGGTCTAGGGGAAGACTTCGCAACAGGGAGCAGTATGTCCAAGGATCTAATCAAAATATCTCTGACAACCATGGTCGTTCTGGTTTTTTTGACGGGCGTTGCCTACGCACTGCAACGCTATGTGCTCTTGCCCGGCTTTGCTCAACTGGAGCAGCGTGAAGCGGTCAAAGATTTACAGCGCACCATCGACGCCATCGAGCGCGAAGTCGAACACGTAAACTTTCTCGCCAGCGACTGGGCTCAGCGACCCAACATTATTGAATTTATGGAGAACCGCGACGGCCAACAGCTCAATGACAGCTTTTCCTGGCAATCGCTGGAATCCAATGCCGACATCAACGCTCTTATGATACTGGGCCAGGATGGCCTGAGAATATGGGGCGATATCTATGAGCCCGAACAGGGCGGCTTCCTTGACCTCGAGGACTTTTCGGCGGAGATCATTCAACGCTATTTGCAGATTCACACCACCAATACATCGGTGGCGGGCATCATATTAACCCCCGCAGGTCCGATTCTGGTATCCGCTCACCCCATTGCACCGGTACGTGCCGAGCAGGCCCTGCAGGGCACCATGATTGTCGGTCGCTTTCTCGATGAATTCCAAATGGCGCGCTTGAGCGAACAAACCCGGGTACCCTTTATTACGTTGCCGCTTGACGGTACCGAGCCCACCGCCAGCTACGCCAAACGTCTGATCGAAACACCCACGCTGATCGAAGAAGTGGATGACCAGACCCTTCATGCATTCACTCTGGTCGAAGGTCTGCAAGGCAATCCCGTGCTGTTGGTTCGCGCCAAAATACAACGCGATATTATGTTCACCGGTAACCAGGCCAGTCGCGTTGCCTTCTATCTGATTGTCCTGACACTGATACTGATGGCACTGGGTATCGCCCTGCTGTTTGCGCGCGATGCCATTGCCGTGAGGCGGCGCAACGAAAGTATTAAGGCGCTGGTTGACGAGAGAACCGGGCAATTGCGAGAGGCTTCCCAGCAACTGGAAATTTTCAAAATTCTGGTAGACACATCCAACCAGAGCATCGGCATTTTTGATCAGGACTGCGCCATTGTCTATGCCAATCCCAACCTGCTGAGAGACTGGGATCAGCAAGATGATCTACCCAAGGTGCAAGCCAGCAGCCTCTGGACCGATTTCTATACCGACCGCGATCAGGCACAGCTCACAGAAGATATTCTGCCCAACTTGTCACGGCAAGGTTCGTGGATTGGTGAATTGAGACGACCGGATCCGCAAGATTGGGCTGGTGAAAAAATCAATCTGGAAAATATTTTTGTGCTGCCAAACAGCGACAATGACAAAGTGCTGATAGCCAATATCGCCACAGACATCACCGAGCAGAAACGCATCGCCCGCGAACTGCTGGAAGCAAAAATAGCTGCCGAATCTGCCAATAACGCCAAGAGCAACTTTCTGGCGACCATCACCCATGAGTTGAGAACCCCCCTCAATGGCATCATCGGCATGGCAGAGATGGCAATGGAATCTGCCAGCAATGAAAACCAGCGCGCCATCTTCACCACGTTGCTGCAAGAGAGTGACGTGCTGCTGACCCTGATTAACCAAACGCTGGATTACGCCAAAATTGAAGCCGGCATGATGGAATTGGAGCAATTGCCCTTCAACTGCGCCGCTCTGGTTGAGCAAATGGCCAACAGCATCGCTCTGCGCTGCGCCAAAAACAAAGCCCTGCAAATCAATTGTCTGGTCGACCCGCGTATTCCAGAGCATTTGATTGGTGACGAAAATCGGCTGCGCCAAATTCTCGCCAACCTGACTGGCAACGCCGTTAAATTCACGGCCAAAGGGGAAATCAATTTACGCGCGGAACTGGTATCTGACAGTGACAGCAAAGCCCGGGTCAAATTTCACATCGAAGACACCGGCATCGGCATCCCCAAAGAAAAAGTCGGCCGGGTGTTTGAGCGCTTTGGTCAGGTAGACGATTCCATGAACCGCCGTTACGGCGGCACCGGCTTGGGAACCAATATTGCCCAGGAGCTGACACAGCTGATGAACGGGGACATTGGCGTCAGCAGTGAAGAAGGCAAAGGCAGCCACTTCTGGTTTACCGCCGAATTCAACAAAGACCAATTGACACCACTGGCAGAGCCAGTGATCCCGGATCTACAAGGCCACCGCATTCTGATTGCAGACCATAACCACACCAACAACAACTACCTGAAAACCCAACTGGCAGATACCGGTGCCGAAGTCTGCACCGCCACCGATTTGATAGCCGCGCTCGAACAGGCGCGACAACAGGATCAGCCCTATGACATCGCACTGGTCTGTGAAGACCTGCTCAACGACGCCTTAAAGAATCAGAAGCCCCTCGGCCTGTCGACCATGACGGTTATCGCCATGGCTCCGTCCGATGGCGTTGATGGCAACCCCCTGCAACAGAGTTGGCAAGGTGCGGCAGTTCGCAGCGTCAATAAGCCCATCCACCGAAAGGCATTGCTGGGCTACATCAAAGACGCCCTCGCCTCTGACGGTGATACCCCAACGGTAAGGGCGACCCAGCCCACCGCAACCATCGGCAAAATGGGCGAAGGCAAAACGGTACTGCTGGCCGAAGATTACCCAACCAATCAGGTAATCGCCACCGCCCGACTCAAAGCCGAGGGTTTTTCAGTGATCTTGGCCGAAGATGGCCTGCAGGCTGTTGAGCAATTCAGCCAAACCAGACCCGATCTGATCCTGATGGATCTGCAGATGCCAAACATGGATGGTTATCAGGCCAGTGAGAAAATCCGTTCCATGGAACAGGCCGGTGAACACACGCCGATTATTGCCGTCAGCGCCCACACCATGCCCGGAAATCGCGACCACTGCCTTGAATGCGGCATGAACGACTATCTGTCCAAGCCTTTCCGACGGGAAGATTTACAGCGGATCATCGCCAAGTGGTTAGCCACTGGCTCTCCTGCTGAGCCAACATCAGAGACGGCACAAGAGTCGCCAACAATGACAGAAACGGGCAGTTCATCATCCCCCATGGATTTCGAACAGGCGGTGGATGAATTTATGGGTGAACGGGATCTGGTGGTTGAGGTGCTGCAACAATTTGTTGCCACCTGCCAGAATCAGGTCGCAACCATAGAAGCCTCCATAGCCACAGGCAACTTCGATGTCATCGCAGCCGAAACCCACAAAATTAAAGGAGGCGCCGCCAACCTGATTGCCAGGCCTTTGTCGCAGGTCGCATCCAGAATCGAGCAAACGGCCCGTGAGGGCGATGTGACCATGATCCCGGCATTGTTCAAGGAGTTGCAAAATCAAGTCGCCCGGCTGGAGAACTTCAGCCAGCAGCTGTAAGCCTATACCACTTCTGGCAAGGGTCACGCACCGAGATAACTCACGGACCCAAAGCAGACAGACCCTGCTTTTGAGGTATAATGCGCTAGCATAAAAATAAATAACAATAAGAAGATATACAGACATTTGCAGTATGAATAACTTGAAGATATTGGTTGTTGACGACGAATTTGCCAGTCGCGTAAAAATGGCAACCGTTTTAAAACAATTGGGTACCTGTGAAATGCGTGATGACGGCTGGCAAGCGGTGATCGAATTCACCAATGCCCTGAAATCCGGCGCCCCTTACAATCTGATTCTTTTGGATATTGAAATGCCCGGCATGAGCGGCAGCACCGCTTTGAGCAAAATTCGCGAACGGGAAAAAGAGCACGGCATTGACGACAGCAGCCGGACCAGAATTGTGATGGTGACGTCACACAATGATCGCGACAATGTCGTAAATGCCATGCGTCAGGGCTGTGACTCCTATATCGTCAAGCCATTTACGAAAGAAGCCATCTACGAAAAGCTCAAGACCATCGGGCTTATTAATAACCCATAATCCCGCTTGGTAAGCCAATCCAAGCGCTTACCAAGACAGCAGTATGATCACTCTCGACAACATCAGCCTTCAACGCGGCAGCAAAATATTGCTGCAAGACACCAGCCTCAGAATTCATGATGGCCAGAAGGTTGGCATTATTGGTGCCAATGGCACCGGCAAATCCACCCTGTTCAAGGTACTGTGCGGAGCGCTCGGCAGCGATCAGGGAGAGGTGAGCATTCCCGCAAACTGGCGCATTGCCCAGATGCGACAGGAAATTGATCACAGCGACAAAACCGCTCTCGATTTTGTGCTCGATGGCGATCAGGCATTGCGCGCACTGCAACAACAAATCGCCGCTACCGATGAGAGCGAAGGCAGCCAGCTGGCCAGACTTTACGCCGAGTTTGAACAGATTGATGGCTACACCGCCGAATCCCGGGCCCAAGCCCTGCTTCACGGTCTGGGTTTTCAGGCCACCGATGGCGCCCGGCCGGTGGCCGATTTCTCTGGTGGCTGGCGCATTCGTCTGAACCTGGCTCAGGCCCTGATGTGCCCCGCGGATCTGCTGTTACTGGATGAGCCCACCAACCATCTGGATCTGGATACCACCTGGTGGCTGGAGCAACGACTACAGCAATTCCGGGGCACATTGATGATTATCTCCCACGATCGGGACTTCCTCGATAATACCATTGGCCATATTGTTCATATCGAACAGCAACAACTGAATCTCTACAGCGGCAACTACTCCGGATTTGAACGCCAGCGCAGCGAGAGGCTGGCACAGCAGCAGCAGATGTTTGAGCGCCAACAAACCCAGATCGCTGAAATCGAGAAGTTCGTCAATCGCTTCCGTGCCAAAGCCACCAAGGCCCGTCAGGCCCAGAGCCGGCTCAAGGCACTGGAACGACTGCAGGTAATTGCACCCGCCCATGTAGACTCGCCCTTTCAGTTTCAAATTCCCTGTGCGGATAAAACCTCGCAACCGCTGTTGCAACTGACAGACGCCCAGCTGGGTTATGGCGACAGCACCATTCTCAAGCAGGTTGAACTGCGTGTGGAAAGCAACAGTCGCCTCGGTCTGCTGGGGCCAAACGGCGCCGGTAAATCAACACTGGTTAAATCCCTGGTCGGGGAGCTGCCCCTGCTCACCGGTCAGCGAACGTGCGGTGAGCATCTGGCCATTGGTTACTTTAACCAGCACACCCTGGAAGCACTGGATCTCAATGCCAGCCCGGCGCTGCACATCCAGCGGCTGTCACCGCAGGCAAGGGAACAGGATATTCGCAACTTCCTGGGTGGCTTTGATTTTCAGGGAGACCGTGCCTTTGAGGAAATCCAACACTTTTCCGGGGGAGAAAAAGCGCGCCTGGCTCTGGCCCTGATTGCCTGGCAGAAGCCCAATCTGCTGTTGCTGGACGAGCCCACCAACCATCTGGATCTGGACATGCGTGAGGCTCTGACTCTGGCGTTACAGCAATACCCCGGCGCGGTACTGGTGATTTCCCATGATCGCCATCTGTTGCGTAACACCGTGGATGAGTTTCTGCTGGTTGCCCATGGCAAGGTCGCACCTTTTGATGGCGATCTGGAGAGCTACCATCGCTGGCTGTCGGATTATGAACCGATCTCAACAATGGCAGGCATCAACTCAACCGCCCAGGCCGACACGCCGACACCGGTTAAAGTGGATCGCAAAGCTCAAAGGCAGCAGGCTGCACAGCAACGCAAACAACTTCAGCCGCTGAAGAATCAATTGAACAAACTGGAAAAGAAGATCGATCAACTGCAAAGCCAGCTCGATGAGATAGAACAACAACTGGCCGATAGCGCGCTGTATCAGGATGACAACAAGGATCAGTTGCAGTCTCTGCTGCAGCGTCAGGGAGAGCTCAGCAACCAGCTACAGACTGAGGAGGAGGTCTGGATGGAAGTCAGCGAGGAATACGAAAACCTGCAACAGAGCTTGGCTTAATTAGCGCTATAGAGCGACTCCATGCCCCGAATAAAATCCGCCTTGCCACCATAGGATGGATGGCGGATTGCGTGCACTTGCTGATTGGGAAAAGCCCGCCGAGCACAAAGCTGTCCCTTGCCTCCTACCCCGGCAATGACTTCCGGCCGATACAGTTCAGCCAACAACCTCAGATAGCGGTTACCCTGCTGCACCTCCTTAGCGGTAGGTGCCCGATTTTTATTGGGCTGTCCTTTCGGGTGGGGATGGAATGGATAGGCATTCCAAAACAGCGGGGTGTGCCCGGAACGGCTCAGGTAATCCCATACGATGGTGGCGGTGTTTTCCGATTCCAGAGTTTCAATCTGCAACTGGGGCCCCAACGCCTGCAACAACGGGTGATCAAAGCGCTGATAGATGGTGCCGCTGGAAAAGGGAATTCCGGTCAACTTGCCGCCCTTGAAGCCCAGGGCCTCACCCACCAACAGCACCCGTTTGCCGGGTTGACTCAGCATGGCCCTGAGATACTGGCGTAGATTGCCCAGCAACTCTGGCTGTCGATAGGGATTCTTCATGACCCCGGTGTTTCTGGGTTTTGACAGGGTCGTCAAAAATGCCTCGAGGTCATCCATTGTATCCCGCGTCAGCGACTCAGCAGATCGCTGTAAAGCCGCTGCTCAATCAGACTGATACCCTGCTCCATCGACGCCCAAAACGCATCGACGATATCGGTGGCCACCTTAAACAACTGAGTACTGTCTTCCTGAATCTTGCGGCTATTGAGAATCTTATCGTTGATTTTGCGCAACAGGGCATTGAGATGACGCAGCAGACCCTTACTGGGTCGCAGGGCTTTGACGTCCGGAAAATCCGGCTCCAGCTCATCCAGCGCCCGCTCCAGTGCCATAACCAGACGCGGTATGTCCTTGATTAAAAATGACAGGCGCATGTGGCTGTCACTGCCACAGGCCTGCACCACCGCGGCATTGGTGCTCAATCCCCGCAACATCGCCAGAGCTTCGGCGGTGTTAGGCAAGGTGATAAATACGGTTTCCAACAGCTGTTCGTAGTGGTCGATCTTTGGCTCGGATTCGACCGGCAGTAATTCCTCGCGCATGGAACTGCGGATCAGTTTTTTCAAGCCATCAATCAAGTGACTGTGAAATTCGAAGTTGCGCAACAGCTCATCGGATTGCCAGTCGTACTTGATCACCTGCCAACTGTCGAGGCTTTGGGAAACTTCCATAGGCGGCGGAGCCGTTTCTGAAAAACGGTTGTGCTGTAGATAGGTGGCAAACAGCTGATCGATCGACCCGGACTGTCGTTCCGCCAGCTCAAGAAATGCCTGTTCACCACTGAGGTAGCCCATGGTGGCACCGCGATGCTGCTGCACCGCCTTGGTCAAAAGGCAAATCAACTTAATGCCGGTAATACAGTGGATGCGATCTAAAAATTGTTGGGCTGGTGCGTCATCTTGATGAGATTTTGCACCAATAAAGGGCAACACGTTCTCCATAACCTCTTATATTTTCCCCCGCGGACTGTTTTTGAATGACATTTTGGTTCAGGGCCATTCACAGCAAAGATTGAGCCAACGGGGGCAGGGGTTGCAATTGAGCCTTGTTGTTACGCCAGGCTCAATACCTTATCGACCAGCTTTTCAATGCCGCTGGCCGCTTCCGCAATGGAACCCGCCAACATATAGGCCGGGGTGGTCACCAGCTTGCGGGCGTCATCCACGACAATCTCATCCACAGCGCAATTCATGTGTTCAGCACCCGTTTGCGATACCGCAGCTGCGGTATCAGGGTCATTGCCAATGGTACAGCTGACACCGTTGCCGAAAATGGCCGCAGAGATGACCGGCGCAATGCACATCAAACCAATCACCTTGCCCTGCTCCTGCATGGCACGGGTAAAGGCGAGTACGTCAGGATTGACCGTCAACTCCGGGCCTTTAACGGCAAAATCCGAAAGATTTTTGGCCGCTCCAAAACCACCGGGAACAATCACGGCGTCGTAATCTTCGGCTTTTGCATTGGCAATATCGGCAACATGACCGCGGGCAATCCGCGCAGCTTCAACCAGCACATTGCGGCTCTCACCTTCAGCGACTTCACCGGTAGCGTGATTGATCACATGCATCTGCGCCACATTCGGTGCCAGACACTGCACCTGCGCTCCGGCTCGATCAAGACTTAACAGGGTCACCACGGCTTCGTGAATTTCCGAACCATCGTAAACTCCACAACCGGCCAGAATAACCGCAACTTTCTTTGACATGACACAAGGCCCCTTTACTGTTAGTTCATAGAATCAAATAGTGTAAGAGACTATTGTTCTAGAGACTATTTTTAAAAAAGATTGTTTCGTTTTTTAAAAATTTGTTTCAACAAATCACAAGGAGTCAGCCATGCCCCAATCGACCCTGCTGGTGGTCATAGACCCAACCTCGGATAATCAAACTGCGCTGAAACGGGCAGAACAACTGGCGGTAGACACCGGAGCCAGGCTGCACCTGTTCTGTTGCTATCAGCCGGAGGATATTGGCGACTTTCACTCGCGCCACGACGCCAAGCACACCACCCTGCTGGAGTTGCGCGACAAACTCGAAGCACTGGCCAAGCCACTGAGGGAAGAAGGCCTGGCGGTAAGCGTCGAGCCCTACTGGAATCAGAACTGGCAAGAGTCTGTGGTACACGCCTGCGGCCGCAATGGTGCCGGCATGGTGATTAAATCCAGTTATTGCCACCGGGGCTTTCTGCAGCATCTGCGCACGCGCTCGGATTTTACCCTGATACGCAAAGCGCCCTGCGCCACCCTGCTGGTCAAAGAGGACGCCCCCTGGACCAATCAGCGCATTCTCGCCGCCGTTAACATCGATACCGCCGATGCCGAACACGACATGCTGAACAATGTCATCGTTACCGAGGCCCAGCGTCTGGCCAATGCCACCCAGTCAGATCTGCACCTGGTGGCAGCCATGGATCATACGGCCAATATGGCCGACGTACTCGGTCTGCTCGAAGACGAAGACCAATCCCGCGAGAGCGCCATTGCCGAGCGCTTTGGCGTTAATCTCGACCGGGTACACATTCGCACCGGCAAAGCCACCGAAGCGATTCTTGAGGTGACTAACGACATTAACGCCGACGTGCTGGTACTCGGCACCGTGGCGCGTCATGGTCTGCAGGGTGCACTGATAGGCAATACCGCAGAGAAGGTGATCGACCAGCTTGATGTCGATGTCCTGACAGTAACCTGAACAGGCCTCCAGCTAGGCAATAAAAAAGGCACCCTCGGGTGCCTTTTTTATCATTGAGCCCCCGTCTGCACAGGGGCATTGCCACTTAGCGTTGCTTCATAGTCTCAACCTGAGCGCTGATCTCTGCAATCACGCGACGGTTGGCAGCGCGACCTTCGATGGCCTCATTGGACGCAATCGGCATGTCTTCGCCATAGCCTTTGGCGCTGACGCGACCCGCCTCTACACCAAACTTCTCAACCAGCACCTTGGCCACGGCATCGGCACGACGCTGGGACAGGTTTTTGTTGTAAGCGGCAGAGCCACGGGAATCGGTGTGCCCCTGAATCTCCACTTTGGTATTGCTGTAGGTTTCCATAAAGTCGGCAACGCGCTTGATTTCAGAGTAGTAAGCTTCTTTAACCACGGCGCTGTCGTTGTCGAAGTACAGCTTCAGGCCAACGGACACATCTTCCATCAGCTTCATTGGGCAACCATCGGCATCCACCGCCAGATTGGCGGCCGTACCCGGGCATTTATCCTCATCGTCGTAAACTCCGTCACCGTCACTGTCGAGACGCTGAGGCGCAGGTTCAGGAGCGGCTGGTGCCGCAGTTTTGCCCAGCTTGTAGGTCAACGCCAGCAGCAGGCCCAAATCCTGTTCATTCTCGTCCATGCTATCGAACCAGCGCAGATCGGTGCGGAAGTCGAAGTGCTCAGACAGCTCGCGCTTCACGCCCACACCCAGATTCCAGCGGGTTTCATCCGTGGTGGAACCGTTGTCCACATCAAATTCCACATCACCCAGACCACCGATCAAAAACGGCTGCCAGGCACCCCAGGTATTTTCCAGATGGTAGAGGAAATCCAGGCGGGCAGATTCGGTATCAACGTCACCGCCGTTGTTTTCCAGCTCGCTGTCAATTTCGGTCCACCAGGCTTCTACGGTCCAGCGTGGGTTGATCACATAACCCAGACCAACGCCATAACCGGTCTCATCATCCAGCTTGCGATCACTGTCGAACTTCTGGAAAGCTGCGCCGGCGCTGATTTCAAATTTGTGGCCATCGGCAAATGCCAGCGGTGCCAACATAGCGCCGGAAACGGCAGAGGCCAAAGCCAGTTTTTTCATGGTGCTTCTCATTTTCGCTACTCCAATTTGCGAGGTACTAAACTTTTTATAGGTACATCTTTTTGTTATTCAGGGTACTTATTCGGTTGTTAGACCTGTCTCCACCGCATCGGTGTGTCTCGGGTCCCTCCTGTTCAGTTGCTTGTGACCTATGACCGGCACCAACCACTGTCAGGTGATTGCCACCAGTGTAGACAACAACTGAAAAATTGCCGGTGTTTTGTCCTTTCTTTACTGCAAAGTTTCCATAAATTGCTCGGAAGCCTTGATGGATGCCTCCATATCCGCAATCAATCGCTGCACATCGCGCTTGAGGGAGCCAAATTCCCCCTTCAGCGAGGCAATGGCTCGGGCATTGAGGTTGTGTTTCAAAAACAATACCTGATCGTGCAGCGTTTCCAGCACCGGAAACATTTTTTCTTCGGCCGAGTGCATGGCGCTGAGCATCTTCTTGTAGTGGGCTTTGGTCTCGCGCAGCTGAGCGGCACTCTGTCGCTTCAGCGAGGCATTACTGTACTGATCGAGCTCACCTTCCCACTCATCAAACAGGTCTTCAGCCACATCTTCTACCCGATCGATATTGGCGCTCAGCTCTTCGGCCCGTGACAGACTGTCCTGATATTCACCGTCCAGTGCCTTGTACACTTTTTCCAGCTCGCCGCCATCAAAGTTCAGTTCTTCCGTAAAACGCTCCAGCGCTGACGCAAACTGCTCTTTAACATCCACCTGTGAGTCGCGCACGTCTTCAACCCGATCGACCAGAATGTCGCGCTTGTGAAAACCCACTTTCTCCATGGCGCCGTAATAGGCGCTCTCGCAGCCCGCCAGGACGACACAAGCCAACAGCACCAGACTCAGACGTTGTAACATTTACTCACTCTCCTTTTTGGTAAACAACAAATCCCAGACACCGTGACCCAGACGCTCGCCCCGCTTTTCAAATTTGGTCACCGGGCGATACTCGGGCCGCTCTGAAAAACAGTATTCACCGGCCTGATTGTCCAGCTCGGTAAACGGCGACAGCACTTCCATCATATGTTCGGCGTAAGCCTCCCAATCCGTCGCCATATGAATGACACCACCGGGTTTGAGCTTTTGCAAAATTTTAGCCACGAAAGGTGGCTGAACAATGCGTCGTTTGTTGTGCTTCTTTTTATGCCAGGGGTCAGGAAAATACAGCTGGAAGCGGTCCAGACTGTTATCGGGTATGCAATCGTCGAGCACATCAATGGCGTCCGCCATATACACCCGCAGGTTTTCCACCTCGGCTTTGGCGGCGTTGTTGATCAGACAACCAACACCCGGAGGATGCACTTCGATACCAATAAAATCCTTGTCCGGCTCATTCACCGCCATGCTGCAGAGCGAGTCACCCATGCCAAAACCGATCTCCAGAACCACCGGGGCCTGGCGACCAAACAGCTGTGGCAGAGACTGCATGCCATCAAATAAACTGACCCCGTAGGTTTGCCACTGACTGGCAAAAGCCTTTTTCTGGCCATCGGTCATGCGCCCGCTGCGAATCACGTAACTGCGTATCGGCTTGCGCTTGTATTCGGGTTTAAATTCTAAAGGATCCATAACAACTTCTATTACTGCATAATTAAGATTGTATCTGACGCGCCGACCAGCATAACGACAGCCAGCCGACCATAAATGATAATCCACCAACGGGAGTAATCGGCCCAACCCAGGACGGGGCACCGAATGCCAGGGCGTAGAGGGAACCACTGAACAGCCCGATACCGATGACAAACGCCCAGCCGGACACTTTTAGCGAGCTACTGTCAGGTGTGCGGTAGAGCAGCAATGCCACGGCGAGCAGCGCCAAAGTGTGGATAAACTGGTACTCGACCCCGGTCTGGTAAGTCGAAAGCAATGCCTCATCAAGCCGGCCGCGCAATCCATGGGCACCAAAAGCTCCCAGTGCGACCGCAATAAAACCGCTAAACGAAGCTAATGTGAGAAACAATCTGGCCATGGGCGTCCTGCGTGGTGATCTGGCTATTGAGTCAGACTGATTGAGACGCCTTCAAGGCCCTCAACCTATGGGTATAAAAAAAGCCACAATCACTGTGGCTTTTTCAGTGGCGAGGTAAAGTGGCTATCAAGCCTCCATGGCCACGCGAATTTTCTTCATCGCATTCTTTTCCAGCTGGCGGATACGCTCGGCAGAAACCCCGTAGTGAGCGGCCAACTCATGCAAGGTCGCCTTGTCTTCGTTGAGCCAGCGTTGCTGCAGGATATCGCGGCTGCGGTCATCCAGAACCTCCAGTGCTTTGGCCAGGCTGGCGGCATTGCTGTCACTCCAGTCGGCATTCTCCAACTGCACTGCGGGGTCATACCGCTTGTCTTCGAGATAATAGGCCGGTGCCTGATAGGCGGTGTCATCGTCGTCATCACTGCCGGCATCGAAAGCGGCATCATAGGCAGAAAGACGGCCTTCCATCTCTCTCACATGCTTGGTTTCAACGCCCAGATCTTCGGCAATGACTTTGGTTTCTTCCTCTGTCAGCCAAGCCAGACGCTTTTTGGCACCGCGCAGATTGAAGAATAACTTGCGCTGAGCCTTGGTGGTGGCCACCTTGACGATACGCCAGTTGCGCAGAATAAATTCGTGCATCTCGGCCTTGATCCAATGCACTGCAAACGACACCAGACGCACACCCTTCTCGGGGTTAAAGCGCTTGACCGCTTTCATCAGACCAACGTTGCCTTCCTGAATCAGGTCGCCCTGTGACAGACCATAACCGGAATAGGTTTTGGCAATGTGCACCACAAATCTGAGATGAGCCAGCACCAGACGGCGGGCCGCCTCCAGATCTTCGTGGTAATAAAGCTTTTCAGCGAGCTCTTTTTCCTCTTCGGCAGAGAGCACGGCAAAACCATTAACCGCCTGTACGTAGGCGTTAAGGTTGGCGCCGGGAGCCAATACATCAACTGGCTGTAAGCTTGTTCCCATGATTGCTGTCCTCCAGCACGTAAATACATCTAAACGCTTATTTGACGGGGGTTTGAGACACACTCAGTCCCCAAAGCCGCCTGAGTTTACCACTCCCGGCGTTAGAGTGCTAACCTCTCGAAAAGTTCACTAAATCGTTATACTTTTCAACGAGTTATAACCCCAACCTGAAACCTCTGACAGGACTATTCCGGGTTAATTTGGCGCAATTGGCGACCGACAGTCAACCAAGCCCCGAGCCAGCCAACCAGTGCCGCCAGAGCCAACAACCCCAGTGACGCGGTGAATCCAAGCCCCTGCAGACGAAAATCACTCTGATACAGGCTGGCCAATTCGCTGACCGGACCACTCAAACCGGCCAAACCGAGCGTCAGTAACAGCCACGCCAGAACACCACCGGCCAGGCCATACCACAACCCGGTATAAAGAAAGGGTCGACGCACAAAGGCATCGGTGCCACCAACCAGTTTGATGATCACAATTTCATCGCGCCGGTTTTCGATGGCCAGACGGATGGTGTTGCCGATCACCAGTAGTACGCCAACAATCAACAAAACGCCCAACCCCAGTACCAGACGCTCGCCGATATGAAGTATTTGATAGAGCCGTTTGATCCAGGCCTGGTCGTAGAGCACATCATCCACCACCGCCGACTGTCGGGCCTTTTCAGCCAATTGTTGTAATTGGGTTACGGATACCAACGGTTGCGGCGTCACCACCAGCGCCGGCGGCAGCGGATTGGTATCCAGACTGCGCAGCGCAGACCCCATACCCGACTCACGCTCAAAATCCGCCAGAGCCTGATCGGCCGAGATATAGGTCACCGAGGCCACCGCCAACTCGGCCTCTAGCTGTTGCTGCAGCTTGTCGATGGCCGCCTCCCGGGCCGCCACATTGAGAAACAGGGTCACCCTGGGGCCGGAGTCCCATGCCGCCCCCAGTTGCTGAACGTTGTTGAGACTCACCAGCAGTGTGGCCGGTAACGCCAGAGCAATGGCCATAACCAGTGCCGTCATCAGGCTTTGCAGCGGTGAACGCAATAGCCGTTGCCAACTGTCTGTTGCGCTGGCGCGGTGGTGAGCAAGGTAGGCCTGCCAGCGATCACCCAAGCCGGTTCGCTGCAACACCGCGCCCTTGGTATCCGCCTCACGCCTGGATGCGGTCCGACCGCTGCTTTTGGCAGACGTCTTTTGTCGTGCTGGCTCTTTGCGACTCGCACCGGAGGGTGCAACCCGACTAGCTCCCTGCTTTAGCGGCATCGCGCAACACTCCATCGTGTACCAACTGGCCTTTGGACAACCCCAAAACACGCTGTTTGAGGCGCCGGATCAGGGCAATATCGTGACTGGCAATCAATACCGTGACACCAACGCTGTTGAACTGCTGAAACAGGGTCATGATTTCGGCGGACAATTGCGGATCAAGGTTGCCGGTTGGCTCATCGGCAAGTAACAGGGGTGGCTTGTTGACGACCGCACGGGCAATGCCCACCCGCTGCTGTTCCCCGCCCGACAACAACACCGGATTGTGTTTTTCTTTTCCCAGCAACCCGACTTTATCCAGCGCCGCGCGCACGCGTCTGGCGGCATCCGTGGGGCTGTAACCCTCAACAAGCAGTGGCAGGGCGACATTGTCATAGACACTGCGATCGAACAATAACCGATGATTCTGGAACACCACCCCCACCTGACGCCGCAGTGCCGGTATGTGGCGATTGCCGAGGCGGCTGAGATTCTGACCATTGACCCACACCTGCCCCTGAGAGGCCCGCTCCATCAACATAATCAGTTTTAACAGGGTACTTTTGCCGGCACCGGAGTGGCCGGTCAGAAAGGCCAGCTCGCCGTCAGCCAATTCAAAACTGAGGCGATTGAGCGCCTCGTGCCCCCCGGGGTAGCGCTTACTGACCTGATCAAATCGAATCATTAACTCGTCTTATTAGTGGTTGCTGTGCGGTTTAATCGTTACCAAACAGAGCCTGTACAAAATCCTCGGCAACAAAGGGGCGCAGGTCATCAATGCCTTCACCCACACCGATAAAGCGGACCGGCAACCCAAAGCGTTTGCTGAGGGCAAAGATGACACCCCCTTTGGCCGTGCCATCGAGCTTGGTAAGCACCAGACCGGTGACCCCGGCAGCTTCGATAAATTGCTCAGCCTGACTCAGTGCGTTCTGTCCGGTACCGGCGTCCAGCACCAACAGTACCTCATGGGGCGCGGTATCATCCAGCTTTGCCATAACCCGCTTGACCTTGGCCAGCTCTTCCATCAGATGCCCTTTGTTATGCAGACGCCCGGCGGTATCGGCGATAATGACATCCGTGCCCTTGGCCTGCCCCGATGCTATGGCATCAAAGATGACAGAGGCGCTATCGGCGCCAGTGTGCTGAGCCACCACGGGCACCTGATTGCGCTCACCCCAGACTTGCAGCTGCTCCACCGCCGCAGCGCGGAAGGTATCGCCAGCGGCGAGCATCACCGATTTACCATCGCGCTGCAGGCGCTTGGCCAGCTTGCCAATGGTAGTGGTTTTACCCACTCCGTTAACGCCCACGACTAACACCACGGCGGGCTGCTTCTCAGGCAACTGCAAAGGCGACTCAACCTTGTGCAGCAACTCCGCCAGAGCCTCCTGCAAGGCTTTGTAGAGTGCGTCGGCATCGGCCAGTTGTTTGCGCTCGACCCGCTCGGTCAGCATGTCGATGATTTCAGTGGTGGCATCCATACCTACATCCGCCACCAATAACTGGGTTTCAATTTCCTCCAGCAGATCTTCATCGATCTCTTTCTGCCCCATAAACAGATTGCCCAGACCCTCGGCAAAATTGGCGTTGGTCCGGGACAGTCCCGCTTTCAGTCGGGCGAACAGCCCCTGTTCGGAAATTTCTGGCTCTGGCTCTGGCTCTGGACTAGTTTCAGACGCAGCAACGGGCTCCTGCAAGGCCAGTTCCGGTTCATCCTGTTCTGCTGCACTTGGCGTTGTTTCCGCGGATTCCCGATCGGTCTGAGTCCCACCGAACACGATCCGAACCAGCCACAGCAATAGCAGCAGTGCGACCAGACCACCAAGGCCCAGTGCCAACAGAGCGACATCCTCACTCCAGCCGGTTGCAGACACAATGTGCTGCAATAGCTCATCCCAAACGGGTAGTTCAGCCGGCGTATTGTCTTGAGGGGTTACAGGTTGCGTCGACATCATTCCATTCCTTAACCAGAGTCCGCGCCAAGCGATGCACGGATAATGCTGTGAGGCGGCGCCTCGGGCCGCTATAATCTGGCGCGCATCCTACCACATCGGGATCGTTTACGAGAGAGCCCAACCACGGGTAGCCACTGATTGAGACAACCGTGAAATCCAAACCGCGACAACGTCAGAATACCAACCAAGCCACCTCTAAAACGGGCAGCAATCGCCTGCGCATCATTGGTGGCCAGTGGCGTGGTCGCAAACTGGATTTTGCCGCTGTGGAGGGCTTGCGCCCAACCGGTGATCGCATCCGCGAGACCCTGTTCAACTGGCTTCAGGCTGATCTCCCCGGCGCTCACTGTCTGGATCTGTTCAGCGGTTCAGGCGCTCTCGGGCTCGAGGCGCTGTCGAGGGGCGTCGCCAGCGCCGTGCTGCTGGAAAAAAATGCCACCGCGGCGCAACAGATCCAGAGCAACCTCACACTGTTAGGCAGCGATGCTGGTCAGGTACTGCAGAGGGACACACTGAGCCATCTGCAACACCCACCGCCCCGACCTTATCAGGTGGTTTTTCTGGACCCGCCGTTTGCCCTGAACCTCTGGCAAACAGTGATCGACAGTCTTGAAACCCATGACTGGCTGGACGATGGTGCAGCCATCTACATCGAAACCCCGAAGAATCAGTCACTGGTGATACCGTCGCACTGGCAACTCCATCGCCAAAAGCACAGCGGCCAGATCAGTTACAGCCTCTATTACCGCCATCTTCCGGATTAACCCGACCAGTAACGCACATTGGCCTTTCCATGTTCGATAGATTTTGTACTTGTCGCTTATTTTGTTTACTATCGCGGCCCTACCGATTGGGACTAACCGAGAAAACCAATGAAACACGTAGTTTACCCTGGCACTTTTGACCCCATTACCAACGGCCACATTGATCTGGTAGAGCGCGCTTGCCGCCTGTTTGACAAGGTCACCGTAGCCATCGCCGCCAGCACCAAGAAAAACCCTCTGTTCACTCTCGAAGAGCGCGTTAATCAGGTCACCAAAGTTCTGGCGCATCTCGATAACGTGGAAATCTGTGGTTTTGATATTCTGCTGGCTGAACTGATCAAGCAGAAAAAGGCCAATGGCGTGTTGCGCGGCCTGCGTGCGGTATCCGATTTTGAATATGAGTTCCAGCTGGCCAATATGAACCGGGCACTGATGCCCGAGATGGAGAGCCTGTTTCTGACGCCGGCAGAGCACCTGTCCTATATTTCTTCGTCTCTGGTACGGGAAATTGCCTCACTGGACGGTGATGTCAGCAAATTTGTCCACCCGTTTATCGTGGATGAGCTCAAAGCCAAGTTCAATTGATCACCGGCTTTACAGGCATTAAAAAAGGGCGCATGCGCCCTTTTTTAATGCCTGATTGATGCTCTTAGTTCACTCGGTCATATTGCCACGCTTGTAACCATCACCAATACAACCCAGACAACGCTTGAACGCGGACTCAGCCGGGCCAACAATCAAAGTATCTGCAGCCTGATCGGCATTGCCACCCATCAACGAAAACGGTGCACTGACCAGCCATAACGCACTGCCAACAATCGTGGTAGCAATCATTACCGGGCGCACAATCAGTGCATCGGTGGTCATGGCCAGCGCCGAGGGATTTTCCTCCACTTCACCCACACCCCAGCTCCACTGACTGACTGATAAACACAGCAGTAAGGTGGTAACTTTTGCGATCATCCCTAAAGCATTCATAGTAATCTCCTCTATTCTTGCGGTTATCCTGAGTTCTGTTACTCAATGATTCTAGATATGTGCACTGGGCTCTGAAGCGCCATTTGAAACACCAATAAAACCACAGCTTATGACCCCAGTGTAGCCCTGAACCGCAAAAACGCCTTTATTTCTGACACTGGCTGCAAAAAACCGTGGTTCGCTGCCCCAATTTTACTTCTTTGAGTGCCCGGCCACAGCGGCAACAGGGTTGTCCACCTCGCCCATACACCAGCAGCTCCTGTTTGAAATAACCCGGTTTGCCATCACCACCCACGAAATCCTTCAAGGTGGTGCCGCCCTGCTCGATGGCTCGGGCCAACACCTGCTTTACCTCTACGGCCAGCGCCTGATATTGCTTTCTTGTCACCTTGCCAGCGGCTTTGGTCGGACGAATACCCGCGGCGAACAAAGCTTCGTTAGCGTAGATATTACCGACCCCCACAACCACTTTGCTGTCCATCAGAAACTGTTTGATAGCCTGAGTCCGCTTACGCGAGCACTGGAACAGATAGTCGCCATTGAAGTCATCCGTAAGTGGTTCAGGTCCCAGATGTGCAATCAACTTATGCTCTGCCACGGGACCACTGCTCCAAAGCACGGCACCAAAACGGCGGGGGTCATTCAGGCGCACAATCGCGCCATTGGTAAAAACCAGATCGACGTGGTCGTGCTTGCCGACCGGCTCGCTACCGCTGACCACACGCAAACTGCCAGACATCCCCAAATGAATCAGGACAGTGCCTTGTTCAAGCTCAAAAAGTAAATACTTACCCCGGCGGTATAGCTTATTTACAGTCGACCCGGCAATACAGTAATCCAAATCGTCGGGCACCGGCCAACGCAATCCTGAGTGACGAACAACCGCCCGATCAATGGTTTGCCCGTCAACATAGGGCTCTATCCCCCTGCGGGTGGTTTCAACTTCTGGCAGTTCTGGCATGGCAGCGATTGGCGATCCTGTTACAGCGGATTATCAGCGATGAATTCAACCACAACTTCGGCCAACTTTTCACCCTGATCTTCCTGCAAAAAATGACCGCCGTTGACTATGGTGGTGTGCTTTTGCCCCTTGGTGCCGGGAATCAGCTTTTGCATCAGCTGGTCGCCGCCGGCGGTGATGGGGTCGGAATCACTGAATGCCGTCAGAAACGGCTTCTGCCACTGACTCAACACCCCCCAGGCCGCCCGGTTGGGGACAGCGGCGGGATCGTCTGGCGAGACCGGCACCAGCGTCGGGAACTGTCGCGCACCCTCTTTATAGGATTCATCCGGGTATGGCGCATCGTAGGCAGCAATAACATCCGCCGCCAACTCCGTGGTGGTGGCACCTTTAATAATCCCACCCGTTGGAAACTCGGGGACGTCCTGTGAAAACTTTTTCCAGTTGTGAAAGGCCTCGCCCGGATCATGATCCCCGGTAGGCAACATGGTATTGGCCGCCACAACCCGGACAAACCGCTCAGGATTCTCCGCCACAAGACGAAGACCAATCAAACCACCCCAATCCTGACACACCAGGGTAATACGCTGCAGATCGAGCTTTTGCAGCAGCGCCTCGGTCATCCAGTCAACGTGACGCTGGTAGGTGTAGTCCGTTCTCTTGGCAGGCTTGTCCGAACGACCAAAACCAATCAGATCCGGAGCAATCACTCTTTTCCCTGCCGCCACCAGTACCGGTACCATCTTGCGATACAGATAGCTCCATGAAGGCTCGCCGTGCATCAGCAAGACCAATTCGCCATCTTCTGGACCCTCGTCCAGATAGTGCAGCCGCAACTGGCCGCCTTCGCCGTCAGCGATTGTGACGTAATTGGGCTCAAAGGAGTAACCGGGTAACTGCTCAAAACATTCATCTGGGGTGCGTAAGACATCCATTGGGCTTCCACTCTTGTTATGGTTTGGGAACTGATAATGAGACCAGAGACTGAGGTTAGTCCAGAGAGCGGCAGAGGATAGGGATAATTTGTCAGAAATTGCCTTGGAGCCTAAAACATTAGGCAAATTGGCGAAGACGTTTGCCATGGCTGCGGCAACATCAATTTAGCGTCCCAGCAAAAGGTCGCTCACGGCATCCATGCCTTCCGCGACATACGACCGCCATGGATGGCGGAAGTGCAGATTTTGCAGGAGCGCATATCTGCCATTACATCCCTGTAAATAACAAAGCCCGACCTGCAGGTGGCAGATCGGGCTTTACGAGGCATTAAGCAAGAAGTCTCTTACTTGATTTTGCCTTCTTTATACATCACGTGCTTGCGAACAACGGGATCGTACTTTTTGATCTCCATTTTCTCAGGCGTGTTGCGCTTGTTTTTGTCAGTGGTGTAGAAGTGACCAGTACCAGCGCTGGAATTCAGACGGATTTTCTCACGTGCACCTTTAGCCATGATTCAACTCCTTATACTTTTTCGCCGCGAGCGCGGATTTCAGACAGAACGGTTTCGATACCCTTCTTGTCGATGATGCGCATACCTTTGGAGGAAACACGCAGCTTCACAAAACGCTTCTCGGATTCAACCCAAAAACGGTGAGTGTGCAGGTTTGGCAAAAAACGACGCTTGGTGTGGTTTTTTGCGTGGGAAACATTGTTACCAGTTACTGGGCGCTTACCCGTAACTTGACATACCTTGGACATCTGTTCGCCTCATTTTTACAGGTCATCGCCTACCTCTGAGGAGACGAATCATAAATCTTTAATTAACTGACCGAGTCACAACCCTTGACCCATTATCCGACAGGCAAATGGCCTGGTTCGAACAAAAAATAATCGGGCTGGCCTCAGCGAGCGGCGTTTTATACCAGAACACCCAAGCGATAGCAAATATATCTGCCTTTTTTGCCGGTTTTTTGCCCTTTGCGCCGAAAAAAATGGCAACACACTACAAAAGCCCCATTTCCGCGAAAGAAGCGACCTCTCCCTCCCCTACAACCAGATGATCCAGCGTTCTGATATCCACCAGACTCAGAGCCTGTTGCAGCCTGTCGGTCAAATAGCGATCCTGGGAGCTGGGTTCGGCGACACCCGAGGGATGATTGTGGGCAAATATGACCGCCGCGGCATTGAACGCCAACGCCTGCTTGACCACCTCCCGTGGATAGACGCTGGCACCATCGATGGTGCCGTAAAATAACTCGCTATACTCCAGCAGGCGATGTTGGTTATCCAGAAACAATACGGCGAACACCTCGCGACTCTGGTGACGCAACTGGTGCTGCACATAGTCTTTCACCAGCTGTGGCCGGGTAAATCCCTGCCCGGCTTCAAGGGCTTCGGATAAATGCCGCCGGGCCATTTCCAAGGTCGCCTGCAGCTGGGCGAACTTGGCCGCACCCAGACCCGGTGCCTGACAGAATTGTTGCTGACTGGCATCGAGAATATTGCGCAGCGACCCGAACGAGCGCAACAGCTCGCGGGCCAGATCTACGGCCGACCGACCGGCACAGCCGGTGCGAAGAAAGATGGCGAGCAATTCTGCATCCGACAGCTGTGACGCACCATGCTGCAACAATTTTTCCCGTGGTCTCTCCGCTGCCGGCCAGTCCTTGATCGCCAAATCCGTCTCCAAATAACCAATTCTTATTTCCAGCGCTTGTGAAAGAGATTCTTGTAACTTCCATTACACCGGCAGTTGAGTACCATGATCTTAGGTGGCAGCTGTACACCCAACCATCGCCAACAGGTATGAATGGCATTCACGTTCTAGCATCCACATCACTGAAGTAAGGGGATGATCCAATGAATGAAAATGTTTTTGAACCCGACTTTGAGTTGTCCATTGAAGGCGACTCCTCATACCGCAACGGCAAGGTAACCTTCTATGCCGATACCCGGTCACCGCGCAGTAAAATGGACCGGCGCCAGTGTCGGGAGCGGCGCAAAGCCATTCGCTTCACTCCGGATCGCCGCAACAACCTTGATCGCCGTCAGCAAACCATGACATGGAATAATGGCTATCAATTCCAAAACCATCGTCTGACTCCCGACTTTTAGCGGTCACCACCACCCGATCATGACGCTACTCACTACCGGTGCATCCTGGCACCGGTGGCTGAAGCCATCTCCACCATTTATTGAAACCCGTCACAGTGGTATCTTAAGCGCCTTATCCAGTAAGCAGGTGCTGCATGAATTCCCTGACCAACAAGCAAATTCTCCTCGGTGTCACCGGCGGCATTGCCGCCTACAAGAGCGCCGAGCTGGTGCGACGTCTTCAGGATCTCGGAGCCAGTGTTCAGGTTGTCATGACCCCGGCTGCTCAGGAATTCATCACCCCGCTGACCATGCAGGCGCTGTCCGGCAACCCGGTCCACACCGAGCTGCTTAATCCAGAGGCCGAAGCCGGCATGGGTCACATCGAGCTGGCGCGCTGGGCCGACCTGATTCTGGTAGCACCGGCCACCGCAGACTTTATTGCCCGACTGGTTCAGGGCCAGGCCAATGATCTACTGACCACTCTGTGCTCTGCCACGGCTGCACCCATTTGTCTTGCACCCGCTATGAATCAGGGCATGTGGGCCAACCAGGCCAATCTCGATAACGTTGCCGTCTTGCAACAGCGCGGTGTCCGTTGCTTCGGCCCGGCCGAAGGCTCACAGGCCTGTGGTGACACAGGCCCCGGCCGCATGCTGGAACCCGATCAACTGGCACAACTGACCGCCGAACAATTTCAAACCGGGCTTCTCAGCGGCAAGAAAGTTACCATTACCGCAGGCCCAACCCGTGAGGCCATTGACCCGGTTCGCTACATCAGCAATCACAGCTCTGGCAAAATGGGCTATGCACTGGCGGAAGCCGCCCGGGATGCCGGCGCCGAAGTGACTCTGATCACCGGGCCCACAGCACTGGCAAAACCCCAGCGCTGTACTCTGGTGGCGGTTGAGAGTGCCGAGCAGATGTTCGCGGCCAGTCTTGAAGCCAGCCCCAGCAGCGATGTTTTTATTGCCTCGGCGGCAGTCGCCGACTACCGCCCCGCCAGCATCGCCGAACAGAAAATCAAGAAGACCGGCCAGGATGCCATGACCATTGAACTGGTTAAAAACCCGGATATTGTGACCGCCGTCGCCAATTCTGAAGACCGGCCATTTACTGTGGGCTTTGCCGCAGAAACCCGGGATGTTGTGGGCTATGCTAGAGACAAACTGCAACGCAAAAATCTGGATGTGGTCATCGCCAATGATGTATCGCGCTCCGACATCGGCTTCAACAGTGATGACAATGCCGTCACCCTGGTCTGGCCGGAGAGTGAAGAAGAACTGCAACTGCAAAGTAAAACCCAGCTGGCCCGGGAATTGATCACCCGGATTGCCAACGCCCTAAATTAACCCAAGGCCAAACCACGGATTGGCTGGATAATCACGAGACAGTAAGGAACTGCCCACGTGGGTGATAACAATAAGCACAATACCTTAACCCTGAGCCTGACCTCATTTACCCTCGCTGCCCTGGCTGCCACGCTCGTGGTGATCGGCCTCAGTGCCTTTATCCTCCATGGCATGTGGGTCAGTGATGTTACCCGGGAGCAAACCCGGCAACTGTCAAAAACCGAAGCTCAGCAAAGGGCCGCGGCCGTTGCCCTGTACCTGTCGGAGCAACAAAGCCATCTGAATCGTCTGGCCGAGCGGCCATCCATTGCCAAACTGGTGCAAGGCAGCTCCAGCAGTCTAATCGCCACCGTCAGTGCCAGCATGAAAGCGGCCTTCCCCAAGGCGGACTCGATGCGCCTGTTGTCTCTCGACCGGATCGAACGCATCAGCGGTGAACAGGGCGAATTCAGCTTTACCGAATTGGATATGATCAACCGCGCCGAACAAAGGCGAGGGGCTGTCGCGCCTGAACTGTTAAAAAAAGACGACTGGAAACTGCTCTTTATTGCCTCCGTCATCGATCAGGCACAACCCAAACCCGTTGGCACGCTACTGATGTCGCAGCCGGCCAGTGGCCTGTTTGAGACATTGGCAAAGATCAGACCCGAACAGGGCCAGACGCTGTTGCTGCGCCGCACCCGCACCGAACCCTTCGTCGTCTATCGAACACCACAAAGCTATCAGGGCGATTACATCGAAGTATCAGTGGAAAACAGTGAGTGGCTGATTCGTTTCACCCCGTCACCGGCATTGGTGGATGATGCCACAGCCAGTCCACTGTTATTGATTGTTATCCACCTGTTTGCAGCCTTGTTACTGTTGCCCAGCGTCTACTGGCTGATGGGCAAAGTGGATCCCGCCCGTAAAGCCCAACCACAAACATTGACAGCCGCCCCCGCCAAGGCCGCTCACAGTCTCCACGACACCCATGACCTGCTGGATGTGCAGGTCGCCGAAGAAGATTCTGATGTACTCGATCTGCAGGAAACTTCCGCCATTCAGGTCGACGAAATTGATTCCGAAGAAGAGGCCCGCAGCCAGGTACCCGAAAGTATTTTCAGAGCCTATGACATTCGCGGCCTTGCCAACGATCAGATCACACCGGATTTGGCCATGCGCATTGGTCAGGCCATCGCCAGTGAAGCCCTGAGTGCCGGAGAGAGTTGTCTGTACGTGGGTCGCGATGGCCGCGTCTCTAGCCCGGAGTTGAGCGAGGCACTGATACAGGGCGTGCTCTCTACCGGCTGTGACGTCATGGATCTGGGCACCATCCCGACACCCCTGATGTACTTTGCCACCTGTGAATTTCCCGAGAGCAACAGCGGCATCATGGTTACTGCCAGTCACAATCCTGCGGAATACAATGGCTTCAAAATGGTGATTGACGGCACCACCCTGGCCGACGATCAGGTTCTGCAAATCAAATCCCGGGTTGTTCGCGGCGATTACTATCAAGGCAGCGGTGAGCGCGTCGAAGCTTCGGTCATTCCGGAGTACATCGACCGCATCTTTTCCGATGTGGCCCTGGCCGGCGACGTCAAGCTGGTGATTGATGCCGCCAATGGCGTCACCGCCGGTGTCGCCCCGCAACTGTTTGAGGAGCTCGGCTGCGAGGTAGTGCCACTGTTTTGTGAACTCGACGGCACCTTCCCGAATCACAACCCCGATCCCACCCGGGAAGAAAATCTGCAGGCGCTGATTCAGGAAGTTCAAACCAGTGGCTCGGATCTGGGCGTGGCGTTTGATGGCGATGGCGATCGTCTGGTGGTCGTTACCCCAAGCGGCAAAATCATCTGGCCCGACCGTCTGCTGATGCTGTTCGCCAAAGACATTGTGTCGCGCAACCCCGGCGCGGATGTTCTCTACGATGTCAAGTGCACCCGCGAATTGACCAGCATTGTCAGCAGCTACGGGGGTCGACCAATCATGTGGAAAACCGGCCACTCCCATCTGAAGGCCAAGATGCAGGAAACCGGCGCTCTGGTGGGGGGTGAACTCTCCGGCCATATCTTTATCAAAGACCGCTGGTACGGTTTCGACGATGGCATGTATGCCACCGCCCGCCTGTTGGAAATCATGACCCTGCGCGATCAGGATATCGACTCCCTGTTCGACAGTTTCCCAACCCTGCCATCCACCCCGGAAATTCTGGTACCCGTGGCCGAAGAAGAGAAGTTCAAGATCATCAAAAATCTGATTGATCGCGGTGACTTTCAAAACGGCAAACCCGTCACCCTCGATGGCCTGCGGGTAGAATTTGCCAAGGGTTGGGGGTTGGTGCGAGCCTCCAATACCTCGGCGGCCCTGACCCTGCGCTTTGAAGCCGAAGACGAACAGGTGATTGGCCAGATGCAGATGCTGTTCAAGCGCGAACTCACCAAAGTCGCCCCGGATATCCAGCTGCCGTTTTAAACCCATTAGAGCCGGCGCCGCGAGGCGCCAACCCGATACACAGTCACAGATTTAAGGTTTACTCATGTCACTTAATCGCGATAGCGCCATCAACGTCGCCAACGTTCTCACCGAAGCCCTGCCCTACATTCAGCGCTTTACCGGTAAAACCATCGTCGTCAAATTTGGCGGTAACGCCATGATCGACGAGGACCTGCAAAACAGCTTCGCCCGCGATATCGTGTTGATGAAACTGGTTGGCATGAACCCGGTGGTGGTCCACGGTGGCGGGCCGCAGATTGGTCAACTGCTGGATAAACTCAGCATCAAGTCCGATTTTGTCAATGGCATGCGCGTCACCGACAGCGCCACCATGGACGTCGTGGAAATGGTGCTGGGGGCCACGGTCAACAAGCAGATCGTCAGCCTGATCAACCGCAACGGTGGCGCCGCCATCGGTGTTACCGGCAAAGACGGCAAGCTGATTCACGCCAAAAAGATGCAGGTCACCCATCAGACCCCGGATATGCAAGCACCAGAAATCATCGATATTGGTCATGTGGGAGAAGTCTCTGCCATCAACACCGATGTGATCGACATGCTCACCAACAGCAATTTCATCCCCGTG
This sequence comes from Candidatus Pelagadaptatus aseana, assembly GCF_040362265.1. Taxonomy (NCBI): domain Bacteria; kingdom Pseudomonadati; phylum Pseudomonadota; class Gammaproteobacteria; order Cellvibrionales; family Cellvibrionaceae; genus Candidatus Pelagadaptatus; species Candidatus Pelagadaptatus aseana. The sequence goes on along the minus strand of NZ_BAABNJ010000005.1, from coordinate 71,220 downwards.
ATCGCACCCATCGGGGTCGACAAAGACGGTGTGTCCTACAACATCAACGCCGATCTGGTGGCGGGTAAAATCGCCGAGGTACTGCAGGCTGAGAAACTGATGCTGCTGACCAATGTTGCCGGGCTGCAGGATAAAGAAGGCAGTGTGTTGACCGGCCTGAGCACCAAGCAGGTAGACGACCTGATTGCAGACGGCACCATCTATGGTGGCATGCTGCCAAAAATCGGTTGTGCACTGGATGCGGTGAAGAACGGTGTTACCAGCGCTCACATCATCGATGGCCGCGTCAACCACGCGGTATTGCTGGAGATCTTTACCGATGACGGCGTTGGCACCCTGATTACCAATCGCTAACAGCCCTGATACGTATTTACGGTTAGACAAAAGCAAATAACCGTAATACACCCCAAGTCATATTGATGCACCGGGGCGATGTCGCTAGGATTGCCACTTCGCCCCCAATTTGAGACGAGCGCTTAACCATGACCAAGACGAGCAACAAGGTATCCCGACGCCAGCAAATTCTTGAATCTCTGGCACACATGCTGGAGGAATCCCCGGGTGCCCGCATAACCACTGCCGCGCTGGCGAAACAGGTGGGCGTCTCAGAAGCGGCCTTGTATCGCCACTTTCCAAGCAAGTCGAAAATGTTCGAAGGGCTGATTGAATTTATTGAGGAAACTCTGTTTACCCGCATCAATATGATTGTCAGTGATGAGCCCTCAGCACTGTCACGCTGCAATAAAATTCTGTTCCTGTTACTGACCTTCACCGAACGCAACCCGGGCATTACCCGCATTCTGACCGGCGATGCGCTGACCGGCGAAACCGAGCGGTTACGTCAGCGTGTCGCTCAGGTATTCGACCGCCTCGAAACTCAAATCAAACAGATTTTGCGCGAAGCTGAAATCCGTGAGGGACTGCGCCCCAACCTGCCAATCACCGCCGCTGCCAGCCTGTTGATGGCCACCGCTGAAGGCCGTATAGCCCAGTTCGTGCGCAGCGAATTCAAACGTCCACCTACCGAGCACTGGGATGAGCAATGGCCCATACTGGTCCACGGTTTCTTTCGTGAAGCCTTGCAACCGGCCAACTAGGACACCCCATGTCCCAACACATTCTGGTTGTTGAAGACAATCCGGACAACAGCAAACTGGTGACCTGGATTCTGGAAGACGAGGATTATCTGGTGACCTGTTGCGAAACCGCCGAAGCCGGCCTCGAAGCCTTGCAGCGACAGGCCTTCGATGCGGTCCTGATGGACATCTCCCTGCCTGGTATGGATGGCAAGGAGGCCACACAGCACATCCGCCAACAGCCCCAGTGGCAAGCCCTGCCGATCATTGCGTTAACCGCCCACGCAGTCAAAGGGGAGCACGAAGCCATTTTGGCCAGTGGCGTCACCGATCTGATTACCAAACCTCTGGACGAAGAACTGCTGATCAGCCGCCTGGCTGAGCTGCTCAACTGAACCGGCAGCCATCCGGCTCGGATCAGATAGCGGGCTTGCGCAACAGACTCAAGATAAAAAAACTGCTGGCCGATAACACCGCTGAAGGCCCGGCCGGCGTATCGAACCAGTAGGACAAGGACAAGCCCCCCACAATCGCCAACATCCCCAGAATACTGGCCAGCACAGCCATCTGCTCAGGGGTTCTGACCAGGCGGCGGCTGGTAGCCGCCGGGATAATCAGTAACGCCGTAATCAGCAGCACCCCCACCACTTTCATGGCAATGGCAATCACCAGCGCCAGCATCAACATCAGTGCCGTGCGCACCCAGACCACTGGCACACCTTCAACCTGCGCCAGCTCTTCATGAATGGTGATTGACAGCAGCGGCCGCCACAACCAGACCAGCAGTGGCAGCACCACCGCCATGGTCCCAGCAATAACCCAGAGATCGGCGTGACTGGCCGCCAACAGATCACCGAACAGATAGGCATTGAGATCGATGTTACCGCGATTGAATAGGCTGACCACCACCAACCCCAGCGCCAGCATGGAGTGAGACAGGATACCCAGTAAGGTATCCGTGGCCAGACTCAGCTTTTGCTGCAGAGCAATCAGCAACAGTGCAATCATCAGGCAGCAGACCATCACCGCCAGATTGACGTTAACCGAGAGAATCAAACCCAGCGCAATGCCCGTCAGAGCAGAGTGTGCCAGTGTATCGCCAAAATAAGCCATGCGGCGCCACACAGCAAAAGAGCCCAGCGGCCCAGCCAATAATGCCACCCCACAACCGGCCAGTAACGCCGTCACCAGAAACTCAGGCATGGTCATGCCCCTCATGACCACCCCGGTGATCGCAATTGCCTTGCCCTTGCGGGCCATGATCGTGGGTGTGATCGTGGTGGTGGGTGTAGGCCACAACACCGGAATCCTGAGGCTGACCAAACAAGTCGAGATACGCCGGATTGCTGGTCACCGACTCGGGGTGACCGTGGCAGCAAACGTGACGATCGAGGCAGATGACCGTGTCGGTTTTGGCCATCACCAGGTGCAAGTCATGGGAAATCATAAAAATGCCGCAGCCGCGCTCATCGCGAATGCGACTGATCAGGTTGTACAGCTCGGTCTGCCCCACCACATCCACACCCTGAACCGGCTCATCCAGCACCAGTAATTCCGGCTCCTGCAGCAGTGCCCGTGCCAGCAACACCCGCTGGGTTTCACCACCGGAGAGGCGGTACATAGGCTGCTGCAGTAAATGTTCAATCCGGGTAAGCGCGGCACAACGGGCAACCGCGTCGCGATCGTGGGGGGTTAAGGTCAGAAAGCGATTCACTGTCAGAGGCAGACTTGGATCAATGTGCAGCCGTTGTGGCATATAGCCGATCTTCAGACCCGGCTGCCGCACAATTGAGCCCGATGTGGGTGACTGGATGCCCAGCAACAGCTTTACCAGAGTGGTCTTGCCCGCCCCATTGGGGCCAATCAGGGTGACAATTTCTCCTTGATGGATTTTTAATGAAACCCCATCGAGAATCTGTCTGTCGCTTTGGTACAGGCTCAGATCCGTGGTCTCAACCAGCACTTTGGTCTTTCCCGGGTCAGCCTGCCTCATGGTCAGTTTCCTCGCGACAGTTGGCACACAAGCCAATCAGTTCGATGGCCTGCCCGGTAATTTCAAAATCGTATGCCCGGGCGCTGCTGTGCAATGCACGATCAAGGCTATCGGTTTCAAATTCGATGGCGACATCACAGGCCCGGCAGATCAGAAAATTGTGGGCATGGGCACTGCCTGGATGACTGCAGCCCATGTAGGCATTGAGCACATTGATGCGGTGCACCAGCCCATGCTCCAGTAGAAAATCCAAGGCCCGGTAGACGGTGGGAGGCGCAATACGCCGGGTATCCTGTTCGGCCAGAATGTCCATGACCGCATAGGCACCGAGGGGTTTGTGACTTTGCCAGACGATTTTAAGTACCTGCTCACGCAGGGCAGTCAGGCGCGCGCCCTTTTCCTGACACAACTGTCTGGCGGTTTGCAGTGCCGTTTCGATGCATTGATTGTGATCGTGCTGCTGATTGGCCAAAGGCAGGCTCATAGTACTTGTCCGGTAAAACTTTTTATGGGGCGTTATGTTATTATATTACACGACTTAAAGATGCCTCTGTGCTAACTCCCACTCCTGATTCTGCTCGCTTTAATCATGCCCTTTCGCAAAATGCCCATACCATCACGCCTCCGCAGGGGGGCCAAGTCCCTTATCGTCACCCTTATGATCTGGCTGAGCTCGCCAGTGTGGGCCAGTGACATTCAGGTCATTACCAGCAACCGACCGCTGGCACTGCTGACCCAGTCGATACTCGGAGATCAGGGGCATGCGCAAAGCCTGTTGAAGCCCGGCCAATCGCCACATGATTTCGCCCTGAGTTTTACCGACCGGCAACAGCTGGAGGAGAGTCAGTTTGTGGTGTGGATCGGCGCCGACATTGAGCCCTACCTGCAGCGCATCCTGCATAGTTTGAAGGCCGGTCAACTGCGTCTCGACCAGTTATTTGAACTGGATGAGCACGATGGCAATCACCACGACCACGGTCATGATCATCATCACGGTCACAGCGACACCGAAGGCGATTTTCACCTGTGGTTAAGTCCCCGACACGCCATGACCATCAGTAAAGCCATTGCCTCTGAACTGGCACAACAGTTCCCACAACAGGCTCGACAATTTGCTCAGAACCAGCAACGGCTGGCGCAGGAAATCACCCTGGCAGACCGGCAAACCCGCGAGTTACTCAGCAGTGCCGGCCGTGCGCCTTATGGCATCGTCCACAATGCCTACAGCCATTTTATTGAGCACTATCAGCTGCCCTCACCACAATTGATCAGCCAATCGACCGAGCAACCGCCCGGGGTTCGTCGGCTGCTCGAGCTGCGCCAGCAGTTACCCGCCCAAAGCTGCCTGCTGGTTGAACCGGAGCACGCCAATGGCTGGCCGCAACAGCTGGCTCAAAGAGAAAATTATCGTCTGGTGCAGGTGGACACACTCGCCACCCGTAAAGATTACAGCCACTACAAAGACTGGCTGACGGCTCTGGGTCAGGACTTTCGCAACTGCCTGACCCCATAAGTCTGCGCTGTTATTCCGCGATCAAACAGCGGTTGCGCCCCTGTTGCTTGGCAACATAAAGCTGCTTGTCGGCCCGCTCAAACACAGCTTCAACCGTATCACCCTGACGGAACTGCGACAGGCCAATGGACAGAGTGATCGTCACCGGGTCCTGATGAAAGCGAAACGGCATGGCGGCAATGGCCTGACGAATCTTGTCCAGCGCCTCGTGGGCATTTTGCTCGTCGGTTTCGGGCAACAACAGGACAAACTCCTCGCCACCGTAGCGACCGATAAAGTCCACTTCGCGCAAGCGTTTGGCTATGGCTTTACCCAGCACCTGCAACACCTTATCCCCGGCCTGATGGCCATAGTTGTCGTTGATCCGCTTAAAATGATCGATGTCGGTGACGGCCAATGTCAAAGGCCGCCCATAGCGTTGCCAACGATTAAATTCGTAGTGGGCCCGCTCGACATAGGCTTCGCGATTGGGCAACCCGGTCAGCGAATCGGTTACGGCCCGGATGCGTTGCTCCTCCAGATCCTGCTTGGCCTGACTGGCCTCCTGCTCAATGGCATTGATCTGCCGCACCAATTCCGTCAACTGCTCACTGATGGGCGTTGACGCCTTGCCAATCCCTTCAGAGCGCTGCTTGACGGCTTGCTGCAGGGTTTCGAGATGCTGGTCCACATGTTGGCGCAGCGCGTCAAGGCTCGAGGCTGAAGTTGCCACCGTCGACAGCGAGGCGATATTGCTGGTGACCTGTGTCGCAAAGACCTCCTCGGTCTGCCGCTGGTCCTGATAATCTTCCAGCGCCACGCCCAGTGCCGACATGATGTTTTTCAAACTGGCGTCCACCGTCTCCAGATATTGGCGGTGCTCTTCATCGGCGGCCAGATAAGCCTGCATCACCAGATCGCGAATATCCTCCAGTACCGGCACCAGATCGGCCAATTGCAAGCCCCGCTCCAATCGCTGGCGAACCGCGACGGCTTTCTGCAGTACACACTCAGCCGGAGGATCCAGCTGTTTCAAAAGGTCATCGAGAATGGGGAAAATGGCTTTAGGCACACCCTCGGCGGCCAGTTCACGGCTCTGAAAGGAGGCCGTTTCCGCCGCCGCCTGCTGTACCAATTCAGAAGCTCGGCCCACCTCCTCACGGGTTTGTAACTGGCCTTCCAGCGCCTCGCCACTCTCCGCTTCGGCGTCACTCGCCAGATTGGGAAGGTCTTCCTCCTCGGGGTCAGGCTCTGCAGCAACTGCGGCCTCGGTGAATTCGGCGGTAGTGCCAAAACCCGCCAGTACCTGATGTTGCAGCTCCGCCAGATCTTCCAGCAGCTCCGCCAGATTACCGGCCTGAGCAGCCGCTTTATTGACCTCCTTGGTCTTGTACTTCAACTCTTCGCGCAGATCACCCGGGGGGGCTGCTTCGCGCAGGGAAATCAACATATTCTGTAACGCCGCACAGGACATTTCCTGACTTCTGGTACGCTGCTCATCGGTCACCAGCAGCTGCTCCTCCAGTGGTTTCAGCAGTGGTTCAAGATCCTTGCTGCCCTGCTGCCGCAGACGATCACGCAAACCGGACAGATGGTTATCCAAGGTCTGATCATAGCCCTCGGCGGCCAGACTGACCCTGAGAATGGCCTTTTCCAATAAGGCAATATGATCCTGATACTGGCGTTGCTCCGCTTCCTGTTCGTCGAGTAAATCCAGATATTTATCACGCCAGTGGGCGGCATCCTTGGTGGTCATAACAGCAGAGTCTCGATAGGGTGAATAGAGAGTATAGCCAGTGAAAAACCTTGCCACAGATACAACAAAGCCCGCAACTGGCGGGCTTTGTGGAAATCAAAGTGGGTTGAGCTTAGCCGCGCTCGTCGCGCTCTTTCTGAATCAGATAGTCGGCCACTTTCAGCATCTCTGACTGACCGCCCGCCATACGGGCGCTGACGCGGTACTTGCCATTGATCACAACTTCCGGGGTACCGGAAATCTTATAGCTGCGGGCACGGGCATCCGCCTGCTTGACCTGACTGGTGACACCAAACGATTTGTAGGCCTTGAGGAAGGTTTCCTCCGCAACACCGTGAGAGGCAAAAAAGCTCGCCAATTCTTGCTCTGTGGCCAGACTCTTGCGCTCCACATTCAGTGCAGTAAACAGTGGCTGATGTACTTTATCGAGTACCTTCAACGCCTGAGCCACATAAAAAGCCCGGGCGTGAACCTGCATGGTCTTATTCCACATGGCAGGTGACTGCCGGAAAACCACATCATCAGCCAGTTTGGCAGACCATTGGTGCAACATCGGCTCAAAGCGGAAACAGTGGCCACAGCCGTACCAGAACACTTCGGTGACTTCGATTTTATTGGGATCAATGGTACGAACCGGCTGCTCGAGCTCGGCATAGTGTACGCCGGCCTTATAAGCGGGGCTGGAACCGGTGCCTTCGGCACAAGCGGCCAGAGAAAAAATCAAAGCAAAGACTGCGGCAATTACGCGCATAGAGGATTCTCCTAATCGTTATTCATCCAGTGCTATAGGTAGAGCATTCTAGCTGCACCGGTGGTGACATTTATAGACCTTTCAGCCCCTCAAAGTTCCCTTTGAGGAAACTGGAGGCACAAAAAAAGCGGCATCACTGCCGCTTTTTTTGCTGGGATGCAACTCAGTTCAAACCAGCAATGTAGTTGGCCAGAGCGGCAATGTCTGCATCGCTCAGGTTAGCCGCTACAGAGCGCATGACTCGAGTGTCGCCGTCGTTAACGCGGTTACCGGCACGGAAGTCTTTCAGCTGCTTCTCAATGTAAGCCGCGTGCTGACCACTCAGGCGCGGGTAGCCAGCTGGGTCATTGCCCAAACCTTTAGGAGAGTGACAACCGGTACAGGCAGGCACGCCAACTTCGGCGTTACCACCACGGTAGAGTTTCTCGCCCAGCGCCAGAGCGTCTACTTTGGCACCGGAGTTAACCTGCACTTCCATCTCTTTGGAACCGGACAGCTGAGTCGTCTTGCTGTTGAAGAAAGCCGCAATGTCAGCCAGATCCTGCTCGGACATGTTATCGAGCATACCGGTCATTTCTGGGATTTGGCGATTGCCGTTTTTAACATCCAGCATTTGCTTGGTCAGGTACTTCTCACCCAGGCCCGCCAGCTTTGGAAAGCTGGGCGCGGCGCTGTTGCCGTCGGCGCCGTGACAGGCTGCACACATAACAGCTTTGCCCTCACCCGCAGCAGCATCACCGGCAGCCAGAGTACCCTCAGCCACCATAGCCAAGCTCATCATCATCAGTACAGGTTTGAAAACATTTTTCATCGGAACATCCGTCACTCTAATAAGGTAATTTCTTGAAATTTGTATCTTCAATCACCGTCAAAATCGATCCCTAACAGCGGATTCGTTACAATGGCGGCAATTTCTTAAGCCCAAAAACGCGCTTATTATATACAAACCATTTGAAATCTCACTATTTCCGCAGGGTTATCTCTTGAACAATATCAATTATCGCCAGGCTTTTTACACTTTAAGCGCCCCATCGATCCGCCAATGCCCTGCCGACAGCGGTGCCGAGGTGGCGTTTGCCGGCCGCTCTAACGCCGGGAAAAGCAGTGCCATCAACACCCTGACCAACAATTCCAAACTGGCCCGGACCAGTAAAACCCCCGGGCGCACCCAGCTGATCAACTTCTTTGAACTGTCCGAACAGCAGCGCCTGGTTGACCTGCCGGGCTATGGCTTTGCCAAGGTCCCCTTGAAGATGAAGCAGGAGTGGGAGCGCAACCTCACCGAATACCTGCACGATCGCCAGTGCCTCAAGGGCATGGTGCTGATGATGGATTGCCGTCATCCCATGCAGGAACTGGACGTGATGATGCTCAATTGGGCCATCGAGGCCGAGAGACCGGTGCACATTCTGCTGACCAAGTCCGACAAGCTGAAAAAAGGCCCGGCCCAGTCGACCCTGCTGGCTGTGCGCAAGCACCTCAAGGACGCAGAAGTGGACGATCTGGTGACCGCGCAGTTGTTCTCATCTCTGAAAAAGCAGGGAGTTGAAACCCTGATGCAGGTATTAAACGGCTGGCTTGCGGTGGATATCGAAGCGTCTGACAATGAAGAAATGGAACCCCAGAAAAAATAAAACCCCCAGATCAAGCGATCTGAGGGTTGGCGTTGCTTTTGGGGGAAAGCGCCATGGCCAAGTGGCCACCAAGTAATTAAAGAGAGCAAGACACCATGAAATGTCTTGTTACCTATGACCGGGGGTATTTGGGGAAGTTCAAAAAAAGTGAGAATTATTTAAAAATAATTTTGAGAGAACCGGCTTAACCTGCCTGAAGCCGCTCCTATCCTTTCAACTATCTGCCACCCTGCAAGGTGTCGCTCACGGCATCCATGCCTTCGGCGACATATTCTTTGACTGCACTGCCATTCTGCGAGACGCCGCTCACGGCATCCATGCCTTCCGCGGCATACATTACGTCCCTGTAAATAAAAACCCCCGACTCTTTCGAATCGGGGGTTGGCAATGCTTTTAGTGAAAGCGCCATGGCCAAATGGCCATCAAGTTTTAAAGGAGAGCAAGACACCATGAAAATATCTTGAACCTTAGGACTGGCGGTTTTCCCTAAAGTTCAAAATCTTTTGCATATTTTTCACTTTTCTCTTGACCGGTCTTGCCACTGCCCTTCCCAGCACCGGCTGCCTGTACGACAATAGCGCCCTCACAAAAGCATCAATAAATGGAATACATCATGTCGCAAGCCCCACTGGTACTGGTCGATGGCTCATCCTATCTGTACCGCGCCTACCATGCCCTGCCCCCCCTGACCAACTCCAAAGGCCAGCCCACCGGCGCCGTTAAAGGAGTGATCAATATGCTGCGGCGCATGGACAAGGACTACCCCGGCAGCGATGTGGTGGTTATTTTTGATGCCAAAGGCAAAACCTTCCGCGACGATATCTACCCGGAATACAAAGCCCAGCGCCCGCCCATGCCAGATGATCTGCGCAGTCAGATCCAGCCGATTCACGATATCATTCGCGCCATGGGACTGCCCCTGCTGATCATCGATGGTGTGGAAGCCGATGATGTGATTGGCACCCTGGCCCATCAGGCCACTGAACAGGGCATCGACGTGGTGGTCTCCACCGGCGATAAGGACATGGCGCAACTGGTCACCGACCACGTAACTCTGGTGAATACCATGACCGACACCAAGATGGACATCGCCGGGGTAGAGGCCAAGTTTGGCATCCCGCCGTCGCTGATCATCGATTTTCTGGCACTGATGGGTGACAAGGTGGATAACATTCCCGGAGTACCGGGCGTTGGCGAGAAAACCGCGCTGGCCATGCTGCAGGGCGCAGGCGGTCTGGAAAGTATTTACAGCGATCTGGAAGCCATTCGCCAACTGGACTTTCGCGGCGCCAAAAAGATGCCAGAGAAACTGGCAGAACATCGCGACTCCGCCTTTCTTTCCTACGAGCTGGCGACCATCAAAACCGATGTCGAGCTGGAACAGGGCCCGGCGGATCTGAAGCAAAGCCCCAGCAACCCCGAGCAGCTATTGGCGCTGTTCAAGGACATGGAATTTAAAACCTGGGTGCGCGAGCTGGCCGAAGGCGGTAACGACGAATCCGGTCAAGAAGGCGACACAGCGCCAGCCGCCGAAATTGCTACCGAATACGAAACTATCCTCACCCAGGCCGATCTGGATCGCTGGGTCGATGTTTTGAAAAACGCCGAACTGTTTGCCTTTGATACCGAAACCACCAGTCTCGACTACATGGAGGCCCGCATTGTCGGCGTCTCTTTCTGTGCCGAGGCGGGCAAGGCCGCCTATGTCCCGTTTGGTCACGACTATATGGGCGCCCCGGAGCAACTGCCTGAAGCAGAGGTATGGGCCGCGTTGACCCCGCTGCTGGAAAGCGACGAGCACAAAAAGGTTGGCCAGAACCTCAAATACGATCGCAGTGTCCTGGCTAACCACGGCATCCAACTGCGCGGCATCGCCTATGACACCATGCTGGAATCCTATGTACTGGACAGCTCCGGCCGCCACGACATGGACACTCTGGCCGAGAAATACCTGGGCGTTAAAACCATTCACTTTGAAGACATCGCGGGCAAGGGCGCCAAGCAACTCAGCTTCAACCAAATCAAACTGGAAGACGCCGGCCCCTACGCCGCCGAAGACGCTGACATTACCCTGCGCCTGCACCAGACCTTATGGCCTCAGTTGCAAGACGAAGAGACTCTTGAGCAGGTATTTGAAACCATAGAACTGCCTCTGCTGAGCCTGCTGTCGGATATCGAGCGCACCGGCGCCCTGCTCGACAGCAATCTGCTGGGTCAGCACAGCATCGAACTGGGTGAACGCCTTACCGAAATTGAGCGCGAGGCCTATGAACTGGCGGGCGAAGAGTTTAATCTCGGCTCCCCCAAGCAATTGGGCGCCATTCTGTTTGAAAAGCTGGAATTACCAGTGATCAAGAAGACCCCCAAGGGGGCACCGTCTACGGCTGAAGAGGTGCTGCAAGAACTGGCGCTGGATTACGACCTGCCACGTCTGCTGATCGAACACCGCGGCCTGTCGAAACTCAAGTCCACCTACACCGACAAGCTGCCGAAGATGGTCAAACCTGCCACCGGGCGGGTACACACGTCTTACCATCAGGCGGTCACGGCCACCGGCCGGCTGTCCTCTTCCGATCCCAACTTACAGAACATTCCCATCCGCAACGATGAAGGTCGCCGCATTCGCAAGGCCTTTGTCGCGCAACCGGGTCACAAGATTGTGGCGGCGGACTACTCCCAGATTGAACTGCGAATTATGGCGCACCTGTCGGGTGACGAGAGCCTGCAAAACGCCTTTGCCACCGGCCAGGATATTCACCGGGCTACGGCCGCGGAAATCTTTGACGAAGATCTGGAAAACGTCACCGCCGAGCAACGCCGTAACGCCAAGGCCGTTAACTTTGGGCTGATCTACGGCATGTCCGCCTTTGGTCTGGCCAAGCAGCTGAATGTCGGCCGCTATCAGGCCCAGGACTACATCGACCTCTATTTCGCCCGCTACCCCGGAGTACAGGCCTATATGGACAATACGCGCACAGCGGCCGCCGAGCAGGGTTATGTGGAAACCCTGAAAGGTCGACGCCTGTACCTGCCGGAGATCAATTCCCGCAATGGCATGCGGCGTCAGGCCGCCGAGCGCACCGCCATCAATGCGCCCATGCAGGGTACTGCCGCCGACATCATCAAGCTGGCCATGATCAATGTCGATCAGTGGCTGCGCGATGAAGAATTACAGGCCCGCGTGATTATGCAGGTGCACGATGAGCTGGTACTGGAAGTGCCCGAAGCGGAAATGGCAACCGTTACCGCTGGTTTGAAAGAAAAAATGGAAGCGGCTATGACACTGGATGTGCCCTTGGTAGTCGATGTTGGCATTGGCGATAACTGGGATGAAGCGCATTGATTCTCTGCCCCTGTCATCTCGAACGTACGTGAGAGATCCCTCTCTACGATAGGGATGGCATTATTATGGGTTCCCGCATGCGCGGGAACGACGTTGGTTTATTTACCCAGGTAACGCTTGCGCTTTTTCGGCTTCAAATACTCGATATCCACCAACACCAGACCGTCAATACAATCGGCAAAATCCGGGTCAACATTAAAGTCGGCAAACTGTACTCCGCCGGCTTCGCAGATTTCGGTGTACTGTTTGTAAAGCGTGGGCACCTTGACGTCCAAGGCCGTCAGCTCCGATTTCAGGCGCGTGAATTCTGCGCTGTAGTCTTCGCCTCTGAAACGTTCCAATACTTGTGGTGCAACCGCAAACGGTTGTCTGGCCACAGCGAATGGCGGCTGACTCGGAAAATGTGCTCGATAAAATGCCACCAATGTTTGTTTGGCCAGATCAGGGTAACTGTTGCTGATGCTTACCGGACCGAACAAATAGCGCATCTGCGGGTACTTATTCAGGTAAGCGCCAATGCCATACCAGAGATAATCCAGACTGCGTTTGCCCCAGTACTTGGGCTGCACAAAACTCCGCCCTAACTCGACGCCCTGCTTAAAGGTATCGGATTTTATATTGGTGTAATGGAATAACGTCTGTGAATACAACGGGCAATCATCCTTGCGCATATCCCCCTGTTGCAACGCCTCAGCGGCACGAACCAGACGATAGGCACCGACGATTTCCAGATCGTCGTCATCCCATAAAATGATGTGGTCGTAATAACTGTCGTAGGCATCGATATCGCGACGCAAACCACTGCCCTCACCCACGGCACGAAAACTGATTTCGCGCAGCCGTCCAACTTCGCGCATCACCACCGAATCACCACTGTAGTTGAACAGATAGATCTGTTTGCCGTCACCGGTTTCACCCAAGCGTTCGCAAGCGCGCAACTCCTGACGTAACTCAACCCGGGATTCCGGGTGGGCAATGGTTCGCGCATTGACTTCGAAAAACGGCTCAACTTTGTTCTTGCCAAGTTTGTAGACATGGCGTTTAAACAACTTGGTCACCGATTTTTTCTTGAGTGGCAACCCAGTATAAACTTCATAGGGAATCGCCGGGCCAATGCGAATCGGAATCGAGGATTTGACCTGCTTGAACATCTCATTGATCAACAGCAGAGTCGATAACGGCTTGGCCAGCAGCGACACACTGTAAAAGAAAACGGAGTTTCGACCATCAATAAAAACCGGCAGAATCGGCGCCTTGGCTTTTTTAGCAAACTTAATAAAGCCATTGTGCCACTTGCCGTCTTTAACGCCCGTGGGTCCCACGCGAGATACTTCACCGGCGGGGAAAATAATCATGGCGCCGCCACACTGCAGATGTCGATCAATGGCCCTGATATTGTCCTTGGCCGTGCGATTACCCATGTTATCGACGGGCAGTAACACATTCTCCAGCGGAGGCAATGACATCAGCAGTTCATTGGCCACCGCTTTCACATCGCGACGCACCTCGCTGACCATTTTCAGCAGCGCCAAACCATCCAGACTGCCGATGGGGTGATTGGAGATAATGACTACTGGCCCTTCCGCCGGAATGCACTCGCGTTCTCTATCACTGACCGAGTACTGGAAATCAAAGTGATCAAGTACCTGATCAATAAAATCAAACCCTTTCAGGTGCGGGTATTTTTCTTCAAAGGATTTGAATTCCGATTCGTGAAACAGAAAGCGCAAAAAGGCCACAACCATTTTGCGAATAAAAGCGTATTTGCTCACCGCAGGTGGCAACTGTTCGGATACAACATTTTCAACGGAGATCATAGGGTTTCTCTCTTGCGACCTGAGGCATTTATTCAGGCATAGTTTCGAGCCGCCAAAGGTGCCTCATCAGCCGGTGCTACAATTTCCACACCGTTATTCTCGCTTTGGTTTTTAATGGACACTTTCTTCACCGATTTCTGTAGATCGCTCCAGTGAATGATCTCCAGATGACCGGTTTCGTCTTCCACCATCGCGGTGCAACTTTCAATCCAATCGCCATCGTTACAATAGAGGATGCCATCAATCACTCGAATTTCGGCCTGATGAATATGGCCACACACCACGCCATCGAGATTGCGGCGTTTGGCTTCATGGGCGGCGGCAATCTCAAAAATTTCTATGGCTTCGCGGGCATTCTTCACCGAGTTTTTCAAATAACAGGCCAGCGAAAAATAGGAAAAACCAAAACGGCGGCGGAAAAAATTACCCCAGCGATTGACAAACAACAGCAGGTCGTAGGCCAAGTCGCCAACGATCTTGGTGTACTTACCAAAGCGTATTTGTGAATCCAGAATATCGCCGTGGAATAGCAACAGTTTTTTATCCTGCGCCGTGATATGAATAAAATCTTCATGCACTTCCACAGGACCGATCATATGCTCAATATAATCGCGCATGGGTTCATCGTGATTACCGGGAATATAAATTATCCGGGTTCCCTTTTTTGCCATTTTAAAAATGGCCTTTAACACTTCGTAATGACTGGAAGGCCACATAAAGCGTTTTTTCATCGACCACATATCAACGATATCACCGAGTAAATAGAGCGTGTCGCACTCGATGGATTTTAAAAAGCTCAACAGGTATTCGGCCTTGCAGTCTTTAAAACCCAGATGGATATCGGACAAAAACACCGTGCGGTAATGGGTGCGTTTCATAGTGTCGCGTCTTGATTGCTATGTCATGGGGAGCAACTTATGGCACTGCCATGAACAGTGTGTGACACAATCGCGATACTTTTATGACACTAGCACGAGGCCAGCAAAAGGGTCTGAAAGGAAAGTAAGAATTACTTGAATTGCTTGGGCTTGATAAAGTGAAGACACTCTGACGACTTGGGTTTCAACTGCTGCCATTTTTTTGCGCTGGACTGTAATTGCAGATAACCGCAGGTGGGAAGATTGTACAGGCACTCGCCCGTTAACAGATTGTGCAAATCCGTTAACGCAGGATTATGTCCCACAACCACCACCTCATCGATATCATTGTCTATGTCACGCAGCCAAGCCAGCACTTCTCCGCAGTCAAAGGTGTAGAGGCGTTCATCAATTTGCCAGGACACGGGTGTATCGAGGTGATCGGCAAGCAACTCCATGGTTTGCTCGGCACGACGTGCCGGGCTGACAAAGGTGTGGGTAAATTTGCATCCGACCTGGGCGATATACGGCGCCATGATCTCGCAGTCTTTTATCCCCCGTTGTTTTAGCGGTCGTTCCATATCGGTTAACTGGTAATCATCCCAACTGGATTTACCGTGGCGAATTAAATGGATGGTTTTCATACCTCAAACCCCGTCAGCTTTTTAAGCTTACTCAAAAGTGGTCACCAGTGACTGCAGTGTCAGTTTGATTCTGCCGTTATCCAGTGGTGCTTTGATAAAGCCGTGATAATGACCTCTGGGATTAACCAACGCAATATTGCCGCTGTGATCGACACTGTAATCCATGGGATCGTCTCCGGTTCGGACTTTAACAAACGCCATATTCAATTGATTTGCCAGACGCTTGATCTCCAGAAATTCACCTGTTAACCCAATAAACTCCGGATCAAAATACGGCATATACAACGCCAGTTTGTCTACCGTATCGCGCGCCGGATCAACACTCACCATAATCACCTGAACCTGATCGCGAATGTCTTGATCCAACTGATCTTTGACCTGCTTGAGTTGCGCCATGGTGGTTGGGCAAATATCCGGGCAGCTGGCAAAGCCAAAAAACATCAAGCTCCATTTGGCCTGCAGCTGTTGCAGGTTAAATACCTCACCCTTGTGATCCAGCAAATTAAAATCCTTGATGATGCGCGGCTTGTCAAAAACAAACGTACCATTGGCTCGCAACTCTAATGGACTGAGAATTCTGGGTGTGGTGATTTTATTGATAAAGCCCACCATCACCAGAGAGATAAAAACCAAAATCACCCCAATGGTAATGGCAATACCGCGCTTCTGGCTGGGGGATTTTACCGCTGCCGGGATGTCTGCCTCTGAAACCATATCACTCACCACCGACTCCTAAATCGCCGCAAGAGGGCTGATTGGCAACAGGTAGTGATCGAGCAACATAATCACAAACAAAGCCATCAGATAAATAATGGAATATTTAAAGGTCTCTATCCCCGCATTCTTTTGCTCGGTAAACAGCAACACACCGGCCCAGTAGAGAAACCCAAGGCCCAACACCACAGCCCCGAGCAGGTACAACCAGTTCATCATGCCAGTGGCAAAGGGCAGCAGGCTGACTGCGAATAAAATAATGGTGTAGAGAAAAATATGAATCTTGGTGTAACGCTCACCATGGGTTACCGGCAACATCGGAATCTCGGCGTTGGCGTAGTCTTCTTTGCGATGCACCGCCAGAGCCCAAAAATGCGGTGGCGTCCAGGCAAACACAATCAATACCAGCAGCAGACCATAACCGTGAATTTCACCGGTTACTGCGGTCCAGCCCAACAGTGGCGGCGCGGCACCGGCAATGCCACCAATCACGATATTCTGAGGTGTGGCACGTTTTAAAAACAACGTGTAAATCACGGCGTACCCCAACAGTGACGCCATGGTTAACCAGGCTGTCACAGGGTTGATAAACGCTAACAGAATCGCCATGCCAGCCACACCCAGTACCAGGGAAAAGGCCAGCGCCTTAAGCGGCTCAATGCGACCCGTGGCAACCGGCCGGTTGAGTGTGCGCTTCATCTTCAAATCGATCTGGCGATCCACCAGATGATTGATCACCGCCGCCGAACCTGCACACAGGGCAATCCCCAGATTACCAAGGATCATCACCTCCAGCGGCACCAGACCCGGAGAGGCCAGCAACATCCCTACCATCGACGTCAGAATCATCAGCGCCACCACCGTGGGTTTGCACAACTCCAGATAATCCCGCCAGGACGCCTGATCCACTGCGCCTGTTACCATTGCCTGTTTAGTCATCGCCATTTCCTTTTTGTTATTATTTAGATATTGGATGTTACTGCTGTTGGATTGAGCCCGATGGCCGCATCTTGTTCTGACGCACTCACAAAGCACCACAAACGATAATTCACCGTCGCCATCACCATCAGCAACAGTGCACCTACACCATTGTGGGCCACTGCTACCGATAACGGCAGTATCGCCACAATGTTGGTAATGCCCAGGGCTATCTGTATGGCCAGTACCAGAGCAATCACTCCCGCCAGCTTCTTCAAGTGCGCCGAACCTGTGCGAATCAATGCGGCCATCAGTAACAGTAAAACCCCGGTCACGACCAATGCGCCCACGCGATGGCTCCAATGGATGGCGGTGCGACCGTCACTGTCCATCACCCCGCCCAGATAATTGGGTCCAATATCCTGAGTGAAATTAAAACCCTCTTTAAAATCCATGGCGGGCACGAGCTCACCGTGGCAGGTGGGGAAATCAACACAGGCCAGTGCCGCGTAATTGGACGTGGTCCAGCCGCCCAGTGAAATCTGCAATACCACCGCGACCAATCCGGCCATCGCCAGTTTGCGCAGCCGAGTAAGCCCTCGCGGTGTCAGCGAAGTAGTGACTTTTTGCAACTGCCAATCACGATGACTCAGTCGCAAGAACATTAACCAAAGCAACGTCAGGGTGGTAAAGCCACCGAGCAGATGCGTGGTGACCACCTGTGGCCACAGCTTGAGTGTAACCGTCCACATGCCAAACAGCCCCTGCAGAATAACCAGCGCCAGTAAAAACAGGGGCAGCTTAACCGGGGTGTTTTGCTGTTTGCGATGCTTCCAGCTGTAAACAGCAAAGCACAGAATCACAAACCCCAGTGCGCTGGCAAAATAGCGGTGCACCATCTCTGGCCAGGTTTTATCCGCGTCCACCGGCGCATCTGGAAAAGCCTGTTCGGCCAGAGCAATTTCCTGTGCTGTATCTGGCCACAGTATATGGCCATAACAACCGGGCCAGTCGGGACAACCCAGGCCAGCATCCACCAAACGGGTAAACGCTCCCAGTGACACCACTACCGCCGCCAGTACCACACTGGCCAATATTGCCTTTGCTGAACCACTCAATGCCGACCACTTCATGACTCACTCCTCGTAGGAATATTTCAGCAAACGCTTGATATCATCCAACAGATCGGCACCGGAATGCTCACTGTCGTAACTCATCATGGCGTAGCCCTCCTGATCCAGATAGTAGATGTGGCTGCCATTGAGTGGATGATCGGCGATCGACGTTTCAGAGAAGGTGTCACGCCATTGTGATTGAACGATTTGCAGCGCTTGTAACCGGGGGTGTTCCTGCTTCAGAAACTCTGCAAAATCCTGAGACAAGGGTGCACCGGTATTGAGAAACAACCGTTCAACCCGCACTGATTTTTCTGCCAGACGGATATGAACCTGGCGGGACAGATACAATTGCTGACGACAAACATCATCGCAGCGATCGTCGGCCACTATCACCATGCGCCACAATTTCTTGCCATCAAACGGCCGCACTTTCTTGCCGTCCTGATTAACATAATCCAACGCGGTTACCGAGGTTGCCGGGCGCAGCAGTTCACCTTTATTGACGGTTCCCGTTGGCATACCAATGCCGGTTTTAAAAATAAAATAGGCCGACACCATGGGCAACATAATCGCCGCCAGGATCAACCAGCCGTTGTTGTTCACTTTCTCGTTATTACTGTTTGCATTACCTGATCGCGACATCACGGCACTCACTGTGCAGTCCTCTTTTTATTGTTGTGTTGAAAAATCATCTGTCCCAGATTGCTGTTGGCAAACACCAATGCCACCACCAGAACAATCGCCATGCTGAACCACTGCACAGCATAGCCCTGATGTTTGGCCGGGCTGTTATTGAGCCACTGCCACTGGGTCACCAGAGCACCATCGCTGCTGTCATCCAGTCGTAGCAAAAAAGGCAGCGACGGCTCAAGCCCCAATTGCTGGTACAGAACCGCAATATCAATCTGTTGAATTCGGCGTGGCCAGCCCTCATCGCCATCCTGCTCTCGCACCATCGGGTTATCACTGGGCTGATGTAAAAATCCGGTCACATGGATAGGGCGTGCGATATTCGGAATACCGGGTAGCTCGCTGCGTAATCTCGGTGCTGGTAACCAGCCCCGGTTCAACAACACGGTTTCACCACTGGGCAATTGCAAAGGAGAAATCACTTCGTAACCCACCTGGCCCTGACGGATTTTGTTATCCAGCAACCAGCTGTGGTCATTATCCAGCACACCGTGCAACTCAATGCGGCGATAGCGGGTGTTCGATTGGGTAAATAATTGATCAGCCGTCAGTGCGGGCAAATGGCGTTGACGATCAAGCTCTGCCTGCAACTGATGTTTCTGTTCTGCGCGTTCCAGCTGCCAGAATCCAAGGCGCAACAAAACCGGAAGCATGACCAAGCCGAGAAGGCTTAACTTCCAATTAAATGCTACTGTTAGCGATACCGCCTTGCTGTTCATGCTATGGATCACCCTACTGCTCATCAAAAATAAAAGGTGACTTTCTATGTGGCTTAAAGCCGTTATTGTTATTTTGTTTGTGGCCGTTGTGGCCAGCCTCAGCAGTGGTCTGGTGTTTCTGCTGAAAGATTCTGGCTCCGAATCCAAGCGCACGCTCTATGCATTGGGTATTCGGGTCTGCCTGGCCGCGTTGTTACTGGTCTGTATCCTCTATGGTTTGGCCACTGGCCAACTGGGCAGTTCTGCACCCTGGGATGCCGGTCCGGTTTCCGGAAATATCAGCACACCCCAGAGCACACCCGATCATTAACCGAGAATATAGACAAAGATAAACAAGCCCACCCAGACCACATCCACAAAGTGCCAATACCAACTGGCGGACTCAAAACCAAAACAGTCATCGTGACTGAAATGGCCCTTGAATACCGAGCGACACCACATCACCAGCAACATAAAGGTACCCAGAGTGACGTGGGCACCGTGGAAGCCGGTCAACATAAAGAAGGTGGCACCGTAGATACCCGACTGCAACGTCAGTCCCAGATTGGTGTAGGCATCGTAGTATTCCTCGGCCTGTAAAATCAGGAAGAAGATACCAAGCGCAACGGTTACACCCAGCCAGAAATTGAATTGCTTGCGATTGTCATTTTTCAAGCCCACATGGGCCAGATGCACGGTGACACTGGAAGTCAGCAGCACCACGGTGTTCCAGAAGGGCAACCATTTCCAGATGGAATCCACCGTGGAATAACTCAGGCTTTTCTCTGGGCCCACCATCTTGGCGGAGTCGCCATTAACGGCCACATCCGGTGTAATCATCACCGGCCAGGTGGCTTCAAAGCCTTCCCACAGCATATTGGTAACACCCTTATCACCTTCTCCCCCCAACCAGGGTATTGAGAAGGTTCGCACGTAATAGAGCGCACCAAAAAAGGCGGCAAAGAACATCACCTCACTGAAGATAAACCAACCCATGCCCCACACATAAGAGCGTTTCAGCTGATCGCTGTTCAGGCCTGCCCGGTTTTCTGCGATCACTGTGGCAAACCAGTTCCACAGAACAAAGGCAAACAGCAGGCCGCCGATAAATAAAATGGTGGAGCCGTTTTCACTGCCGTTGAGTGCACTGCCGGCACCATAAACCGTCAGGAACAATCCCACGGAAGCAAAGATCGGTAACTTACTTTGCTCCGGTACATAATAACTTCCTTCACTGGACATTTTTTCTACCCCGCGTTTCTTTTTTGGTTGTTGCGGATTAATCGTTTTGTCTTAACGTAACGCCACTGTTGCCCGATCCGTAATATCAAATAAGGTATAGGACAGGGTAATGGTGCGTACCTGATCGGGAATGTCCTGATCCACAATAAATCTCAGTGGCAGCTCAGCACTCTCCCCGCCAGGCAGCGGTTGCTGGTTAAAACAAAAGCATTCGGTTTTGTGAAAGTATTCGGCAGCCTTGAAAGGCACCACACTGGGTACCGCCTGTCCCACCATATCCTCACTGGTGGGGTTGCGAGCCAGATAGCGGATCTCCATCTCCTGCCCCGGGTGTACTTCGATGCTGTCGAGCATGGGCTCAAACGACCAGGGCATGCCCTCGTTGTTGGTGGCCAGAAACTGCACCTTGACGGTTCTGCTGGTATCCACCTCAATGGCGACCGCTTCATACTTATCACCGGTTTTGCCATTCAGGCCGGTGACTTCACAAAAGACATCGTAGAGCGGTGGCATAATCCAGACGGCGAACACAAACATCCCCACCACCACGCCAAATAACTTGGCGATCAGTTTCGGAGTTGATTGTTGTACGCCGTCTGTCATTTTAAGTCGCCGCTCCTATTTCTTACTTCACTTCCGGTGGCGTCGAAAAAGTGTGGTAAGGCGCCGGTGAAGGCACGGTCCACTCGAGACCATCCGGATCTTCCCAGACTTCATCCGTTGCCGGTTTGCCTGACTTAATGGTAGCAATCACATTAAACAGGAACATGATCTGGGCGGCGCCAAACAGGAAGGCACCGACACTGGCGATCATATTGAAATCGGCAAACTGCAGAGCGTAATCCGGAATCCGTCGTGGCATACCCGCCAGGCCCACAAAGTGCATAGGGAAGAAGGTCAGGTTGAGGCCGATAAACGCCATCCAGAAATGGGTCTTGCCCATGGTCTCGTTGTACATGCGCCCGCACCACTTGGGCAGCCAGTAATAGACACCCGCGGTAATCGAGAAGATCGCACCGGGCACCAGCACGTAGTGGAAGTGTGCCACCACAAAGTAGGTATCGTGGTACTGGAAGTCCGCCGGCGCAATCGCCAGCATCAGACCGGAGAAACCACCAATGGTAAACAGGATCACAAACGCCACCGAGAACAGCATCGGCGTTTCAAAGGTCATGGAACCCTTGAACATGGTGGTCACCCAGTTAAACACCTTCACCCCGGTGGGCACCGCAATCAGCATGGTGGCGTACATAAAGAACAACTCACCGGCCACCGGCATACCCACGGTAAACATGTGGTGCGCCCAGACAATAAAGCTCAGAAACGCGATGGACGCCGTGGCGTACACCATGGAGGCGTAACCAAACAGCGGCTTGCGGGCAAAAGTGGGGATAATCGCACTGACCACACCGAACGCCGGCAAGATCATGATGTACACCTCGGGATGACCGAAGAACCAGAAGATGTGCTGGAACAGTACCGGATCACCACCACCAGCGGCATCAAAGAAGCTGGTGCCAAAGTGAATATCCATCAGCATCATGGTGACCACACCGGCCAGTACCGGCATCACCGCAATCAGCAGGTAGGCGGTAATCAGCCAGGTCCACACAAACAGTGGCATCTTCATCAGGGTCATACCCGGCGCGCGCATATTCAAAATGGTGGCAACGATATTGATCGCCCCCATAATCGAACTGGCCCCCATGATGTGCACCGCAAAGATAAAGAAGGTCACACTCGGTGGCGCGTAGGTAGTGGATAGAGGCGCATAAAAAGTCCAACCGAAGTTGGGTGCCCCGCCTTCCATCAACAGGGTGGACGCCAGCATCGCAAAGGCGAACGGCAGAATCCAGAAGCTCCAGTTGTTCATCCGCGGCAACGCCATATCCGGGGCGCCAATCATCATCGGCACCATCCAGTTGGCCAGCCCGACAAAGGCCGGCATCACGGCCCCGAACACCATCACCAAACCGTGCATGGTGGTCATCTGGTTAAAGAATTCCGGGTCGACAATCTGCATCCCCGGTTCAAACAATTCGGCGCGAATCACCAGTGCGAACACGCCGCCCATCAAAAACATAGCAAAACTGAACCATAGGTACATGGTGCCAATGTCTTTATGATTGGTGGTAAACAACCACCGGCTTATGCCTTTAGCAGGACCGTGTGCCATTGTTTACCTCCTTACTCTGACTGTTGTTTGAATTTGAGAACGTCGATGGGCTGCACGCTGTCGCCCATATTGTTACCCCAGGCGTTGCGCTGGAAGGTAATGACGCTGGCGATGTCCGCTTCCGACAGCTGCGGGCCATAGGCCGCCATCATCGGGTTGTTGGCACTGCCGTTAACGATGATGTCCATGTGCGCCGCCAGGTTACCGGCGGCAATGGCACTGCCCTTGATCGCCGGGCCAACACCGCCTTCACCGTTGACGCCGTGACAAGCGGCACAGCTGGTGGCGTAACGCGACTCACCCTGAGCGTAGAGCTCATCAAAGGTAAAGGTCTTCTCGGTCAACGCCTTAAGCTTCTCAGCTTCTTCTTTTTTGGCACCAATCCAGGCGGTGTATTCTTCTTTAGGCAACACCTCGACCACCACCGGCATAAAGCCGTGATCTTTACCGCACAATTCAGCGCACTGGCCGCGATAGATGCCGGGCTCTTCCACATAAGTCCAGGATTCATTGATAAAACCGGGAATGGCGTCTTTCTTTACGGCCAGATCGGGGACCCACCAGGCGTGAATCACATCAGCGGCAGTAATCAAAAAGCGAACCTTGGTTTCCGCCGGAATCACCAGCGGCTCATCCACTTCCAACAGATAGTTGGGGCCCTTGGGCGCTCGACCTTCAATCTCGTCACGACTGGTACTGAGGTTACTGAAGAAACTGACATCCTCACCCAGATACTCGTATTTCCACTTCCACTGATAACCGGTGATGATGATGTCCATCTCGGCGTCATCGGTATCGTAAATTTTCAGCAGGGTATTGGTGGCCGGAATGGCCATCACAATCAAAATAAGGAAGGGAACTATGGTCCAAATAATTTCCAGCGTGGTGCTTTCATGAAAATTGGACGCCTTGGCACCGTTTTCTTTGCGGTGCACGATCATGGTGTAGAACATCACACCGAACACCACCACCCCAATGCCTACGCACCACCAGAAGATATCCATGTGCAGTCCGTAGATTTCCCGGCTAACCGGGGTCACGCCTTCGGGCATATTCACCCCCCAGCGCGGCGCTTCTTCCGCCCAACTCTGTACCGACACAAGGCACAGACAGGCGCAAGCAAGCAGACTGGCGTACAGCCGTCTCGCCTGATTCAACATCGCCGTTGTCTCCGTGTTGTTATTGTTATGTGTTTCTTATTATCAGTTTTGCTAACTATTTATTTCTAACTACAACAAACGCCAGGGCACCCTTACCTCGGTCGACTGCAACCTGAAACAAGGTGAAACGGTGATTTATCAGGGGTCTGAATCACTACCCAAGAAACTCTGGCTGGGCTTTTACCGGTTTTTTTGTAACAACCCATGTGCGACAAAATGCCGCGACCTATCAGGTATGGCGCACAATCGAATAAAAGTCAAACTGGATACTTCGTATAATTATTAAACAAACGGTGTTTTTAACAGCCTCTAAGAACCAAACGGATGGCTTTTCGGCATGTTATGAGCTTTCGTTCTTTGCAATCGAGCAATTTGAACCATACTTAGTCCTTGTAACAATTGCGTAAGATATTTGATTTTCTTCCATGGACATCCCGCTGCAACATACCGTGCAAACCAATCTTGGGCTGATTCAGTCCACGATTGCGACAGCTCGTGTTCATGAACAGCAAACGGCTGAACTCAAGTCCCTTCTGGAGCAGCAACTGCCATCCCTGCACACCGCCATCGAGCTACCCAGCCACAACAGTGTCGACACCCTGCACGGGTTTATCATGGATTACATTCAGCATGTGCCTCAGTTTATCGAGGCGATCCACACTCTGGCTGAGGACGCAAAAATCGATGAACCCATCTCCTATGTGCTCAAAGTTGCCAGCGATTTCTTTTTGGAGCCACCACAATTGCTGGAAAGTCACTCCGGAATGCGGGCGTTAATGGATGAATCCTATCTGGCTCATCGCCTGATCGAAGAAGTTAACGATCGCTTTATCAATCTCTGCGGGCAACCACTGGCGCCCATGGATATGACCCGGTCAAATCTGATCATTCATTATTTGATTGGTGAACCTTTTGCCAATGAACTCGACAGTGCGGTGCAATACTGTGTGGATCTGATTATGGCCCGCCACAGCAGCATTCAGAGTGAAGCCTTTCAGGCTTATATAGAAGAGCACCGGGATAATGGCTGGTACGAAGAGATCAAACGCTGGCCCTGCCTGGCGGAAGACCTCTCCATCAACCTGAATTTTACCAGTAATTTCCCGGCGGCTGCAGACAGCCCCAAAACCATCCTTAACTAGTTTCGGAGCCGGTAATCAGGCCGCACCTAGGTTAGACCTGATAGCGCGCTGCCAATGACGCCATTTCACTGGCCATGGCAGCAACCCGATGGCTTCGATCGCCCGCTTTATCGGATCTGCTATGCAGATCAGAGGCCACGTCGGACAGAGCACCAACATCCCGAGCTGCGTCGGCAGCAGAAACCTGCTGCTGTTGAACCGCTACCGCCACGGCAGCATTGAGATCGGTAATTCGCCCTACGGCCTCAGTTACATCAGCCAGCGTCGTTCGGGTTTCATTGGCACGGGCCACACTGCGACGTGCCAGTGACAAGTTGTCGTCCATGGCTGCACGGGCATTTTTGGCTTCGTTCTGCAGCTCATCAATCACCTGACCAATCTCTGTAGCCGATTCCTGAGCCTGAACTGAAAGCTCACGTACTTCCTGAGCCACGACGGCAAACCCGCGCCCATGCTCACCTGCACGTGCCGCCTCAATGGCTGCATTGAGCGCCAATAAGTTGGTACTGGCCGCAATCTGCTGGATCGCATCAACGGCGACATTGATCGAGTCGGCGTGACCATCAAAGCGGCCCACCAATCGGGCAACGTTTTCAACTTTCTCGGCCAGGGCTTCAATCTCGGCCAGAGCGCTGCTTAATTCGTGTTCACCAGCGGTAACCTGATGGTTGGCATCGGCAGCGACTTGCGCGGTCTCATCGGCACGTTGGGCAATATCGCGAATCGCCAATGCAATCTCATCCATGGCTTCACGCAACGTTACGCTACTGTGGCTGCCCTGACTGGCCATGGTGCGAATAGCGCCTGAACTGCTCTGCAAACCGCCCGCTTCCGTCCGCAGTTTTTCGCTGGAATACACCAGATGACCCAATGACTCCTGAAACGCATCCAACATGCGATTGAACATTTGGGCCGTAACTCCGGCTTCAGTGCCATATTCAACCGGGGCCCGCTCACGCAGATCTCCGGTTTCGACAATGCGCTCCATGGTTTTGAGAGTGTCGAGCCACACGGTACGCGCACCGTGCTCAGCAACATTCAAGCCTTGTTCTTCATCCTCCGGGCTCACTCGCAACGCATTGAACGCTCGCAGCAGGCCAAACAGCATCAATCCGGTCAACAGCGACCAGAAGGCCACAGACATTACACCCAACAGCTGTACACTGAACTGAGCCAGTGCCGACCCGGCCGGCAATTCAGAGGCAGGCGCAACCAGCGCCAGCCCCAAGGTTCCCCAAAGGCCAGCGAAAGCGTGCGCCGCAACCGCGCCTACCGGGTCATCAATTTTCAGGGACAGCAACAGCGCTTCACCCATATAAACCACCAGACCGCTGACCAAACCAATGATAATGGCGCCTCCAGGACCTACAACGGCACAGCCAGCGGTAATACCCGCCAACCCGCCAATAACACCATTGAGCACTTTTTCGACTTCAACGCGACCACGCACCATGGTGCTGATCACCATACACGCCACAGCACCGGCCGCTGCAGACAGCACCGTGTTAACCACAATACCGGCAATGGCATCAGACGCTTCCAGTGTGGAACCGGCATTAAAACCTAACCAGCCAAACCACAGCACAAACACCCCAATCGTGGCCAACACCAGAGAGTGACCGGGCAAAGCCTGTGGCTTGCCCGATTCATCAAAACGCCCCAGCCGTGGTCCCAACACCATAGCGCCAGCCAGAGCCAGCCAACCACCAACCCCATGCACCACAGTCGAACCGGCAAAATCAACAAACCCTTTTTGAGCCAACCAACCGTCTCCGTTCCAGATCCAGTGACCCGCCACGGGATAGATAAACCCGGCAATCACCAAACACACCAACAGATAACCGTTAAAACGCATACGCTCGGCAATCGCGCCAGAAACAATGGTGGCCGCTGTGCCAGCAAACACCAGCTGGAACACAAAGAAAGCCAGATCGGCCGGTTCCTCAAGCCCCGCCATGGCGAAGTGACTGGTGCCAAACCAGCCTCCGGCACTGTCACCGAACATGACCGCGTACCCCATCAATGCGAAAATCAGACTGGCCACCGCCAGATCACTGATGTTTTTTATCGCAACATTGATGGTGTTCTTGGCACGGGTTAAACCGGTTTCCAACAGAGTAAAGCCAGCCTGCATAAACAGCACCAATGCAGTGCACAACAAAACCCAAACAAGATCGAGAGCGGCTTTAACCTCTGCTTCGGAGCCCCAAGAAAGGGCAGGGAAAAATAAAAACAAAATATAAAATCGTGAAGACTTCACTTAAACACCTCATTATCACAACACGAAAGCTCGAACGAGCTAGGCAACAATCAGGCCAAGGACGAAACTGGCGCCAAATGTGACTTAAACAACAAACCAAGCCACAAAAAAGCACCAATACAGGTCATAACATAAAAATAAAGAGGTCATAAGCACCATAAAGGTGCTTATTATTTGTAATTATCAGACGTTAAGCTGATCACTTGTCTGTACCAAGAGGCGGAAACTGCAGCACCTGGGTTTCAGCCTGTTTCACTTCCTCAGTCTGATTCACCCGGGTGTCAAGCTCCCTAACATGCTGCTGGAAGCGCATTTCGTCCTTGAAACCACAGCTGACACACTCGCGAAACTCTTTACCCGCTTCGCTGTACACCACTATCTTGTCCATTTCTTCACAGCGGGGGCAAACGGCACCGGCTATAAAACGTCGTTTATCAAACGCCATATTCTCTCTCTCAATTCTGAATGCCACTGTGACGCAATAGCGCATCAACAGAAGGTTTACGGCCGCGGAAATTTTCAAACAGCACCATCGCCTCTCTCGAACCGCCCTGCTCCAATATCGTATTCAGGAAGTCACGGCCGGTATCGCCATTGAATACCCCCTCTTCCTCGAACCGGGCAAAGGCATCACTGGACAGCACTTCTGCCCACTTGTAGCTGTAATACCCGGCGGCATAACCGCCGGCAAAAATATGGGAAAAACCATTCTGGAAGCGATTGAACGCCGGCGGCTGCACCACCGCGACCTCACTGCGCACCTGATCGAGAACCTGTTGCACGGACTCGAAGGTTTGCGGTTGGTAATTTCGGTGCAGGCGGAAATCAAACAGCGCAAATTCAATCTGTCGCAACATCTGCAGCGCAGACTGAAAGTTTTTCGCCGCCAGCAGGTTATCGAGCATGTCCTGCGGCAAGGCTTCACCGGATTCAAAATGCCCGGAAATCAGCGCCAGCGCTGCAGGCTCCCAGCACCAGTTTTCCAGAAACTGACTCGGTAATTCCACTGCATCCCAAGCCACTCCACTGATACCACTGACGGCAGCAACATTAATCTGGGTCAACATATGGTGCAGGCCATGGCCAAACTCATGAAACAGGGTTACCACTTCGTTGTGAGTCAACAGTGCCGGCTTGTGGCCCACCGCCGGGGTAAAATTACACACCAGATAGGCCACCGGTAACTGCTGTTCACCGGATACCTGACAGCGATCACGACAAACGTCCATCCAGGCACCGCCGCGCTTGTTCTCCCGGGCGTAGAGATCGAGATAGAAAGATGCAATTCGCCCACCGTCACGTTTGACATCAAAAAAGCGCACATCCGGGTGCCAGCTGTCTGCCTGACCCTCCACCACCTGGATACCGAACAACCGGTTCACAATCTCAAACAGGCCACTCACAACCCGATCGACAGGAAAATAAGGACGCAGCTGTTCTTGAGAAATGGCATAGGTCTGCTGTTTCAGCTTTTCACTGTAATACGGAATATCCCAGGCTTGCAGTTCACCGGCAAAGCCCTGTTGTTGAGCAAAGTCTGCCAGCTCTTGAAGTTCACGTTGGGCAATTGGTTTACTTTTCTCTGCCAGATCCACCAGAAAGCTTTCGACCTGATCACAGTCTTCCGCCATCTTGGTGGCCAGTGAGCGCTCAGCGTAATTGTTGAAACCCAGGAGTTGCGACAGTTCATGGCGCAGCTGAAGAATCTCCTCCATCACCGGCTGATTGTCCCATTTGCCGGGATTGGGCTCCTGCTCCGAGGCCCGGGTACTGTAGGCTCGATAGATTTCAGCTCGCAGTTCGCGATTATCGGCGTAAGTCATAACCGCCAGATAGGAGGGGATATCCAGAGTCACCACATAGCCAGTTTCCTGCTTCTGCTGTGCAGCCTGAGCCGCCAGCGCCAACTGATCCTCCGGCAATCCAGCCAACTGCTCAGCCGAATCCAGTTGCTTGTACCAACCCTGAGTGGCGTCCAGCACATTATTGGCAAACTGGGTGCCGAGTTCCGACAGGCGCTTTTTGATTTTGGCAAATTGCTGCTTCTGTTGCTCCGGCAGTGCCACGCCGGCCAGCTTGAAATCCCGCAGGGCATTATTGACCGCCGTCTGTTGCGCTACATTCAAATCCTTAAAGCCATCGCTGTCCGCCAGCCTCTGATAGGCGTCGTACAGTTCGCGATTCTGTCCAACCTCGGTCCCGTATTCGGTCAACTTGCCAAGACTGTTGGTGTAGGCGTCGCGCAGCGCATCAGAATTTACCACCGAATTCATATGGCTAACCGGAGACCAGGCTTTGTTAAGAATATTGTCCTGCTGTTCCAACGGCTGCACCAGACTGCTCCAGCTACTGGCATCGCTATTGGCCGCCAGGGTTCGGACCAGATGATCGCGACAGTCTTGCAACAATTGATCGAGGGCAGGCTCTACATGCTCGGCCTGAATGGCAGTAAACAGGGGCAGTTCAGAATCGTTTAATAATGGGTTGGCAGTACTCATAAACCGTGAAAAACCTTTGGCGGAAACTCTAACAACAATCGGTAAAAACGTTTGTCACATCATACACTTTTTGGGTTCATATTTTCCTGCCAGAATCCCAACCCTGTTAAGATACGCCCCACAAATCTGGAGCAACGGGACTGGACGATGGGAAAAGCCACCATAAATCACTTGCAGCAGAAACCGCAGTTGGGCGAAAGGGTGTATATCGATGATGCCGCCAAGGTACTGGGGGATGTTCACCTTGGCGATGACAGTTCTGTCTGGCCCATGGCAGTGATTCGCGGTGACATGCATCAGATCCGCATCGGCAACCGCACCAGCATTCAGGATGGCTCGATTCTGCACATCACCCACACCAGCGATTTCAATCCCGGCGGCTGGCCGTTGACCATCGGCGATCAGGTGACGGTAGGACACCGCGCCGTGTTACACGGCTGCACCATCCACGATCGGGTACTGGTAGGCAATGGCGCCATTATTATGGACGGCGCTGTGGTTGAGTCAGAAGTCATCATTGGTGCCGGCTGCATGGTGCCACCGGGTAAGCGTCTGGAAAGCGGCTATGTCTACGCCGGTAACCCAGCCAAGCCTCTGCGGCCATTAAAAGAATCGGAGAAAAATTTCTTCCCTTACACTTCCGACAACTATGTAAAACTCAAGGATCAGTATCTGGAACTGCGCCTTGATAAAAACCATTACTAAAATCAGAGAGAGCAATAATGTCCACTTTAAAACTGGAACTGAAAGACGGCGTTCACGTACTGACCCTGACCGATGGCGCCAATGAAAACAAACTGACCCAAGAAGTGGTCGAGGATTACATTGCCAAACTGGATGAAATTGCCAGCTTTGAGGGCAACACAGCCCTGATGATCACCTGCGAGCATGAAAAAACGTTTTCCACCGGCATCAATCTCGAGTGGATGATGGCGCAAACGCCAGAGGGTGTTCAGCACTTCGTAAAAACTCTGGAAAAGGCCATGTTCAAGTTGGCCATGCTGAATATGCCCACCGTGGTTGCCATCAATGGCAACTGCTACGCCGGCGGTGCCATCCTGATGACCGGCTGCGATTTCCGGTTTATGCGCGCTGACCGCGGTCGCTTCTGCTACCCGGAAGTCAACATTCAGATTCCGTTTACCCCACTGATGCAGGATCTGGTCGATGTACTGCCAAACAAACAGGTATTGAAAGAAATGTGCCTGTTGGGTCGGGCACTGACCGGGGCTGAGTGTCTGGAAGCCAATGTGGTGGACGGCTTGTTCAGCTTGGAAGAACTGCAGGAAAAAACCTTTGAGTTTGCCAAGATGCTGGCGCAGAAAGATCGCAATACCTACTCGATTATCAAGCAGCAGATGCGACCTAATATTGAGAAGCATCGTGAAGCTATTTTTGCTTAATTAATTGGGAACACTTCACCCGTCACAGCTCTTGGCATCAAGTATTGTTATGATTTTCAAAATTTTGGTACGAAGTGAGTTGTAAAGGGAGTGAGGTATTTGGTTTCTGGGGCTTTGATGACAGGGATGTCATCAAAGAGCTACAGGGGCAGAAAATTGCTCCTGCATTTTCTGCATACAAGCCATCCATGGCCATAACAGTATTCACGCGTTCCCAGAAACCAAATGTCTCGCTCCCGTCGTTAGCACCCAAAGAGAACAAAGAGATCCTTCAGCACTTCGTGCTTCAGGATGACAGTTTGCTACGGAGAGACAAAATCACCGGCGTAATCTCAGGCCGAACCCCACGCCAAACAAAAAACGACTCCGCCGCCTGACCAACCAACATACCCAGACCGTCCGCCAGATTGGAGCAACCCCGCTCCTTGGCCCAGTGCAAAAATACGGTTAAGTCAGCCCCGTACATCATGTCATAGCAGCAAGACCCTTCAGCCAACAAGTCATCCGGCAACGGTGGAAGGTCACCACTCAAACTGGCCGACGTACCATTAATCACCAAATCAAATGGCTGCCCTGACAACTCATCAAACCCGCAGCCGGCAATTTTTCCGTAGCGTTTAAACTGCTCGGCCAAAGCATCGGCCTTGGCAACCGTGCGGTTGGCCACAACCACCAACTCCGGATTTTGCTCCAGCAGTGGCTGCAATACCCCGCGCACCGCACCACCGGCACCCAACACCAGAACCCGCTTACCTTTCACCGTCCAACCCTGATTGTCGGTAATGTCCGACACCATGCCAAAACCATCGGTATTATCGCCAATGATGCTGCCATCGGCTTCAAGCTTCAGGGTATTTACCGCTCCGGCGTTGGTAGCCCGCTCGGTTAACTGATCGGCAAATTCATAGGCGTCCAGCTTGAAGGGCACGGTGATATTCAGCCCCTTGCCACCCGTCGCAAAAAATTCACGGGCCGCTGCGGCAAACTGATCCTCGGCCACCAGCTGCTTGGTGTATTGCAATGCTTCGCCGGTCTGGCTGGCAAACTGGCCGTGAATATCCGGCGACTTGGAGTGGGCAATGGGGTTGCCGAATACCGCATACTGATCCTCAGCCATGGTCATTTCACCCAATCCTGATGGGGCAGAAACGCCTCGGTCAGTTCTGCTTCCGGTGAGCCGGGCTCCGGGTTCCAGTTGTACTCCCAGCGCACCATGGGTGGTAACGACATCAGAATCGATTCGGTGCGACCACCGGTCTGTAAGCCAAACAAGGTACCGCGATCGAATACCAGATTGAATTCCACATAGCGACCACGCCGGTAGAGCTGAAAATCACGCTCGCGCTCACCAAAAGCAACCTCTTTACGGGCCGCCATAATGGGTCGATACGCTTTGGTGTAGCTGTCACCCACTGCGCGCATAAAAGCAAAACTTTGCTCAAAGCCCAGTTCGTTGAAATCATCGAAAAACAGGCCACCGACACCACGGGCTTCATCGCGGTGTTTCAGGTAAAAGTATTCATCGCACCATTTTTTAAAGCGTGGATAAATGTCGTCTCCAAAAGGGTCGCAAGCCTGTTTAGCGGTCTGATGCCAGAAAACACAGTCTTCCCGGTTACCGTAGTAGGGTGTCAGATCGTAGCCACCGCCAAACCACCAAACCGGATCTTCACCCTCCTTCTCGGCGATAAAGAAACGCACGTTAGCGTGACTGGTGGGCACATAGGGATTCTTCGGATGGATAACCAGCGAAACCCCCATGGCCTCGAAGGAGCGACCGGCCAGCTCCGGGCGGTGAGCCGTCGCCGATGCCGGCAGCTCGCCACCAAAGACGTGGGAGAAGTTAACACCGCCCTTCTCGATCACAACGCCATTATCGAGTACCCGGGTGCGACCGCCGCCACCAGCTTCCCGCTGCCAACTGTCTTCAACAAAACCAGCGCCGCCATCTTCCTCGGCCAGTTCCTGACAAATGCGATCCTGTAAGTCCATTAAATAGGCTTTAACCGCCTGTTTGTCCGGCTGCATAACTTCTAACCTTATGTCTGTGTTTCTGATTAACTTCTAGGGAATTAACTGTTGCGAATAATGCGACCGGTGCGAAGGTCGCGAATTTCTGAAGGATTGGCATTACCGCCCACTCGCCCCGGCGTAATCACATCAACACTGTCGCCAAAGTAGCGACGCACCTGCCAGCCTTCGAGCGCGGGCTGTAATCCCTGAGGGTTGGCGGAAGTGGAAACAATCGGACCACCAAATGCGTCGCACAAGCCGCACACCAGAGGGTGATCCGTCACTCGCACAGCCACCGAATCAAACTGACCTTTGATCCAATCGGGCACCTGATCTTCCAAATCCGGGATCAGCCAGGTAACTGGCCCTGGCCAGCTGGCGGCCATCTGCTGGCGCTGGTCTTCACTGAGGGGACGTAACAGATACTCGATTTGCGCCATCGAAGACGCTACCAGAATCAGGCCTTTGCTCATACTGCGTTTTTTCAGCGCCAGAATACGGTACACCGCCTGTTCATCATGAGGTGCGCACCCCAGACCCCAGACCGCTTCTGTCGGGTAGGCAATCACCGCACCACCCCACATCAGGTCAGCGGTTCGTTGAATTTTTGGGTGTCTGGACCAATCCATTTGCGCCTCTTTGCTTTGTCAGACCGTAGCCGGATAAAAGGCGCAAAGTTACCCCAGAGGCGGCAGCTTCACAAGCGCTGGTATCCGGCCCCCTGTTGTGCCACCAGACCTTTGATCTGCAATCCCATCAACACAGGTAACAGGATTTCCGTCTGCCAGCCGGTCAGCTGTGCCAAGTGCTCCAATGGCGCAACATCATAGCCCAGCGCATCCAGCAATTGCTGCTCGGAGTCATCCAGCTCAGGCTTATGGGGCTGAGAAGGCCATGATTCAGACAAGGCAGGCTGATGACTGCACCAGCCTTGCAGTTCCTCGGCAATGTCTGATGCGGTTTCCACCAGTGTCGCCCCCTGCCGAATAAGATCATGGCAACCGCGGCTTTGAGGATTATGAATGGAACCGGGAATGCTAAACACTTCGCGCCCCTGCTCCAGTGCCAGCCTTGCAGTGATCAGCGAACCGCTGCGTGGCGCCGCCTCTACCACCAAAACGCGCAGAGACAAGCCGCTGACAATACGGTTACGGCTGGGAAAGTGCCGGGCCAAAGGTGCAGTGCCGGGAATGAACTCGGTAATCAGGCAACCGCCACCGGCAATTATCGAGTCGGCCAGCTGGCGATGCCGGCTCGGGTAAACGCGATCGATCCCTGTGGCCATGACCGCAATGGTATGGCCTCCCACACTGAGTGCGCCCTCATGGGCTCGGGCATCAATGCCGGCAGCGAGACCGCTGGTTATGGTGAATCCGGCCTGCGCCAGACAGGCAGAAAAGCGAAAGGCGTTATCGGCACCGCCGCGGGTCATATTGCGACTGCCAACCACCGCCAATTGCGGCTGTGATAGCGCATCACTGTTTCCCAGTACATAGAGAGCCGGTGGGTAATCGGAAATATCCTTTAACAGCTGTGGGTAGCGATCATCTGTGTGGGTAATGATCTCTGCCCCGATGGAATCCAGCAGAGCCAGATCCTTGTTGAATTGCAACCAACAGTCACTGGTTGCTCCCCGCTGACGCAACTCCAGCAACGACGACAATAGCTTTGGTGGCAACAGCGAGCGCAATTGACTTTCCGTTGTTTGCAGCAACTGCTCCGGTGTGATGCCCGCCCTGATCAAAGCCAGATACTGGCGAGCGCCCATACCGGGTAAATACTGCAGCAAGGCAATCAGTTGATCGGGGGATTCCAGATCTTGCCACCAGGACATAGCCAGCTCCGTATAAACCAAAGCCGCACAGCATCCCATCGCCGTCACTGTTTGATGATAGGTAGAAGGTATGGTTTATCGCGGGCATAAAAAAACCGGGAGAGTATCCCGGTTTATTTACCGCCTGAAACTATCAGGGGTTGCGTACCTTGTCTTCAACAGAAAGGGGACGAGTGGTTTCCAATACCAACGCATAGCTCATGCGCTCAAAGGTACGAAACACCATCAGCAAGCCCGCTCGCTCATCCGGCAGATCCACCGTATCACCAGCAATGCGATCGCGAACTTTGCCACCGGTTTTATAAATGGCTAACACATTGCCAATGGCCAGACCGTCACGGTCACCTCGATTGATAGCCACAACGTCCATGCTGCCAACTTGGGTCAAACCACCTTCCACGGCGATCACCACCCCTTCAATATCGGTATCGGGCGCAGATGGGAAGAAGGTCGAATCAATGGAACGCTCCTCATTGGGCAGCAAACGGTCGCCTACCCGAATTTCCTGAGTGGTTCGGGAAACAGAGAAGGTGGCAATACCGTTTTCTTCCGTTTCCAGTTTGACCGAACCAATATCCAGCGCCTGGGTACCCAGCTTTTCATCGGTTTCCGGATCGATAAAATCCTTGCCTTTGCGGTAAACGCCATAGACCGGACTACTCTCGGTAAAATCACCGCGGGCGTATAGCTGGTCACCCGCCCCCAGTACCAGATGTTTTTCCGCACCAACCAGCACATAGGGAGCCTCATCCAGCTCACCGTTGAGCACCACCCGACTGCGACTCAAAAAACTGTTGATGGCATCCAGAGGGATCGCCGGAATCGCATCACCCAGCGGCTCAATCCGCATGGATGGGGACAATTTGTAAGTCCGGCCTGTTTCACCGCGATCTACCGTCAGACGTGGCTTGCCATCGATATAGATAAGACGAATCACATCACCGGGGTAAATCAAATGGGGGTTATCAATCTGTGGATTGGCGTGCCAGATCTCCGGCCACATCCATGGGCTCTTGAGAAAGGTTTCGGAGATATCCCACAGGGTGTCACCTTTGACCACCACGTGGCTATCAGGGTGCGAATCATTGAGCACAATCTCATCCGCCTGAACTGACAAACTCAGCCACGCGGCCGCCATACCTAGCAGTATTTTTTTCATTAGAATCGATCCTGTTGTGTCCGGTGATCAGCAGTATCTTTATAATAGCCAAACACCTGTGAAATGCCGGAGCCTTTCTACAGCCTATTTCAACCGCTATCAAAGGCCGAAATACTGTATGATTCATAATGTTAGCAGCGATTGTTGCATTT
This sequence comes from Candidatus Pelagadaptatus aseana, assembly GCF_040362265.1. NCBI lineage: Bacteria > Pseudomonadati > Pseudomonadota > Gammaproteobacteria > Cellvibrionales > Cellvibrionaceae > Candidatus Pelagadaptatus > Candidatus Pelagadaptatus aseana. The sequence continues at coordinate 34,680 of NZ_BAABNJ010000005.1, read as the reverse complement.
TTACTAGAACATTGATCTCTATCTGCAGGTTTTTGAACCGAGTTCACAAACAACCGATCACTAAAGACAGTTAATTATGGCCCTATTACCCATCCTTGAGTTTCCAGACCCACGTCTGCGCACCATTGCCGAGCCCGTTGATCAGGTGGACGATGACATCAGAACCCTGATCGACGACATGTTTGAAACCATGTACGCCGCACCGGGTATCGGTCTGGCCGCCACTCAGGTCAATGTTCATAAACAGGTTGTGGTCATGGACATCTCCGAGGAACAGGACGACCCATTGGTCTTTATTAACCCGAAGGTAACTGTGCTGGCCGATGACACCCTGCCCTATGACGAGGGCTGCCTCTCAGTTCCGGGTTTTTATGAGACCGTCGATCGCCCCGCCAGCATTCAGGTCGAAGCGCTGGATCGCCATGGTGAAGCCTTTACCCTCGAGCCCGATGGTCTGTTGGCAGTCTGCATCCAGCACGAGCTGGATCACCTGAACGGCAAACTGTTTGTGGACTATATTTCCACCATGAAGCGCAATCGCATCCGTAAAAAGCTGGAAAAGGTTCACCGCCAGCGCGCCTGATCAATTCCAGCCCGCTGCCGTTACCAGCCCCTCTTCTATTGATACAGACCAAGGATTCATTGCATGTCTGATTCTGGCCTTCGCATTATTTTTGCCGGCACCCCGGACTTTGCTGCCCACCACCTGCAGGTGCTGCTCAACAGCGAACACCAGGTGATAGCGGCCTACACCCAGCCGGACCGTCCAGCCGGACGCGGTAAAAAGCTTGTCTCCAGCCCAGTGAAACAGCTGGCGGAACAACATCAGGTGCCGGTCTATCAACCGCAAAATTTCAAAGACGAAGTCGATCAGCAACAATTAAAAGACCTGAACGCCGACATTATGGTGGTGGTGGCCTACGGCCTGCTACTGCCTCAGGTCGTACTCGACACCCCGCGGCTGGGTTGCATCAATGTCCACGCTTCATTACTGCCGCGCTGGCGGGGAGCCGCTCCCATTCAGCGAGCTGTTGCCGCCGGTGATAACGCGAGCGGTGTCACCATCATGCAAATGGACATAGGTCTGGACACCGGTGACATGCTGGTTAAAACCCACTGCCCCATCGCCCCCGATGAAACCGGTGGCAGCCTGCACGACAAACTGCAGGCGCAAGGGGGACCGGCACTACTGCAAGCCCTGTCACAACTGGCTTCTGGCACCAGCCAGCCGCAAGTTCAGGATGACTCGCAGGCCAATTACGCCCACAAACTCAGCAAACAGGAAGCCGCCATCGACTGGCAGCAACCGGCCCGGCAAATTGAGCAAATGGTACGAGCCTTTAACCCCTTCCCCGTCGCCTATTTTGTCGACGGCAAGGATCGTATTCGCGTCTGGCAGACCAAGCCACTGGCCGCAAGCAGCTCGAGCCAACCGGGTACCATTATTGCTGCCAGCAACGACGGCATTGAAGTCGCCACTGGCGAAGGCAGCCTGTTAATTGAAACCCTGCAACTGCCCGGCAAAAAGGCGCTGCCAGTAGCCAACATCCTCAACGGTTACAAAGAGCGCTTTGCCCCCGGCAAGGTCTTTGGCTGATCGTGGCTAACCCAACCCTGAGTGTCCGGGCCCAAGCCGCCATTACCCTGGCCCAGGTGCTGCAACAACAGGCTTCACTGGCCAGCCTGATGACTCCGGCGCAAGATAAAGTAGCCACCAAGGATCGCGGCCTGCTGCAGGAATTGTGTTTTGGCACCCTGCGCTGGCAACCCAAACTGCAATCGGTGATTGGCCGCTTGCTGGATAAACCTCTCAAACCCAAAGACTCCGATATCCAGGCATTGCTGTTACTGGGTCTCTATCAGATTGACTACACCCGTATTCCGGAACACGCCGCTCTGAGCAGTACCGTCGAAGCCTGCCGGGAGCTGAAAAAGCCCTGGGCCAGCAAACTGCTGAACGGTGTGCTGCGCCGCTATCTGCGAGAGCGGCAATCCCTGCACGAACAAATGCTCAACAGCCCAGCCTTTCAAACCGCCCACCCCAACTGGCTGCGCAAACAGGTTGAACAATTTTGGCCGGATCGGGCCGATGCCATCTTTGCCGCCAATAACGATCACCCGCCGTTTACCCTGCGACTCAATAGCCACCAGCAGAGCCGTAATGACCTGCTGTCTCAAATGGCTGATGCCAAAGCCACACCTTTCAGCCCCTTTGGGATTACTCTGGCTGCAGCCTGTGACGTAACCCAGCTACCGGGATTTAATCAGGGCTGGCTCAGTGTTCAGGATGAGGCCGCGCAACTGGCAGCGCCATTGATGGAGCTGGCCCCCGGGCAGAGGGTACTGGATGCCTGCTGTGCCCCCGGAGGTAAAACCGGCCATCTGCTGGAGCTGGAGCCACAACTCGACGAAGTGGTGGGGCTGGAGCTGGAAGAACGCCGTCTGGTGCGCGTCAGAGAAAATCTTGAACGCCTGGGTCTCTCGGCCACACTGATCTGTTGCGACGCCAACCGACTGGACGACTGGTGGGATGGCAAACCATTCGACCGCATCCTGCTCGATGCCCCCTGTTCGGCCACCGGTGTGATTCGCCGCCACCCGGACATCAAGGTGCTGCGCAAGGCCACCGATATCACCCCTCTGGCACAAAGCCAACTGCAACTGCTCCAAAACCTCTGGCCAACCCTGAAACCCGGAGGCCTGCTGATCTATGCGACCTGCTCGGTGCTGCCCACTGAAAACACCCTAGTCGTTGAACAGTTTCTGAAACAGCAATCAGATGCCAGACACATCCCGATCACTGCCGATTGGGGTCAGGAACAGACCTGTGGTCGCCAACTCTTGCCACAATCAGGCGGCCATGACGGTTTTTACTACTGTTGCTTAAGAAAAGAATGACTGTAGGGTCTATAGGATTCACTATCAGTCGGCGTTACAATTCCTCACTTAGCTTGGGGAATTCATGAAGGACAGGCATGAAGATTATTATTCTGGGGGCTGGCCAGGTAGGCGGAACGCTTGCACAAAATCTGGCCAATGAAGCCAACGATATCACCGTGGTTGATCACGATGAGGATCGCCTGGCTGAGCTGCGCGATCGTCTCGACATCGGTGCGGTCTATGGCGAAGCCTGCCACCCTAACGTTCTGATTCAGGCCGGCGTGGAAGACGCCGACATGCTGATCGCCGTGACCAACAACGACGAGATGAACATGATTGCCTGTCAGGTGTCCTACAGCCTGTTTCGCACCCCAACCAAAATTGCCCGGGTGCGGGCCAGCGCCTACCTCAACCAATCCCGGCTGTTTGGCACCGAGGCCATCCCCATCGATGTATTGATCAGCCCGGAACGGCTGGTATCCGATTATATTTTCCGCCTGATTGAACACCCCGGAGCACTGCAGGTATTGGATTTTGCCGATGGTCTGGTGCAACTGGTTGCCGTAAAAGCCTATTACGGTGGCCCGCTGGTGGGACAGGAACTGCGTTATCTGCGCGAGCACATGCCCTCGGTGGATACTCGGGTGGCCGCCATTTATCGCCGCGATCGCGCCATTACGCCGGAAGGCTCGACGGTGATTGAGGCCGACGACGAAGTCTTTTTTATTGCCGCCAAATCCGATATCCGTGCCGTAATGAGTGAACTGCGGCGTCTGGAAACCCAGTACAAGCGCATCATCATTGCCGGCGGCGGCAACATTGGTTTTCGTCTGGCCAGCAATTTGGAATCGCGCTACAGCGTCAAATTGATCGAATACAGTGAACAGCGCAGCCGCTATTTGTCAGAACGCCTGCGCCGCACCATTGTCCTGCACGGCAGTGCCTCTGATCAGGATCTGCTGCTGGAAGAAAACATCGAAGACACCGATGTGTTTCTGGCCCTGACCAACGATGACGAGGCCAACGTGATGTCGTCCATGCTGGCCAAGCGCCTGGGTGCCCGCAAGGTGATGACGCTGATCAACAATCAGGCCTATGTGGATCTGGTGCAGGGTGGCGAAATCGATATCGCCATTTCCCCGTCACAGACCACCATTGGCAGCCTGCTGACCCACGTGCGGCGCGGCGATATTGTTCAGGTACACTCACTGCGCCGCGGTGCTGCCGAGGCCATTGAGGTGATCGCCCACGGAGACCAGCGCACCTCCAAGGTGGTCGGTAAAGCTCTGGATGAAATCGATCTGCCCCATGGCGCTACCATTGGTGCCATTGTCCGGGAAACGGAAAAAGGCAATGAAGTGCTGATCGCCCACGATGACATCGTAGTAGAAACCGGCGATCACCTGATCGTGTTTCTGGTCGACAAGAAGCACACCCCCGACATTGAACAACTGTTTCAGGTTGGGTTTTCATTCTTTTAAGGTTTATGGCCACGGCAATCGAGTAAGCGAATACCTATGCATTTTACGGTTATCTTCAAGGTTCTTGGCCTGTTGCTGATGCTGTTCAGCCTGACCCTGTTTCCGCCGATGATGGTGTCGATCCTGTTCAAGGACAATAACCACACCGCTTTTGCCATCGCCTTCGCAATCACATTCACCACGGGCCTGCTGGCCTGGTTTCCGGTGCACCGGGTGCGTCAGGACCTGCGCACCCGCGATGGCTTTCTGATCACCGCCCTGTTCTGGACAGTGCTGGGTATCTTTGGGTCACTGCCATTGATGTTTTCCCAGGGTCTGGAGCTCAGCTTTACCGACGCCCTGTTTGAATCCATGTCCGGGCTAACCACCACCGGTGCCACGGTTATTACCGGACTCGACCAACTACCCAAATCCATCCTCTACTACCGCCAGCAACTGCAGTGGTTGGGCGGTATCGGTATTGTGGTTATCGCGGTAGCGATTCTGCCCATGCTGGGCATTGGTGGTATGCAGTTGTACCGGGCCGAGACTCCGGGGCCGGTGAAGGACAGCAAACTGACACCGCGAATTACCGAAACCGCCAAGGCGCTGTTCTTTATTTACGTCGGCCTGACCGCGCTGTGCACCCTTGCCTATTGGTTTGCGGGCATGTCATTTTTTGATGCCATCTGCCACGCCTTCTCCACCGTTGCCATCGGCGGCTTTTCCACCCACGACGCCAGTATCGGTTACTTCGACAGTGAACTGATTATGGCCATCTGCACCCTGTTTATGATGGTGTCCGGAGTCAACTTTGCCCTGCACTTTTTCAGCTGGCGCAACAAAAGTATTCTGCACTATTTTGCCGATCCAGAATTCCAACTCTACGCCAGTGCCATTATCGGCGGCAGCATGATTACGGTGGCCATGCTCTACTGGTATGGCATCTTTGATCTGGAATACAGCATCAGTCATGGCGTTTTCCAGTTGGTTTCGATGCTCACCACCACCGGCTTTGCCACCACGGATTTCAGCAGCTGGCCCAATATGCTGCCATTTATGCTGTTGTACTTTTCCTTTATGGGGGGCTGTGCCGGCTCCACGGCCGGTGGCAGTAAGGTGATCCGGGTGTTACTGGTTATCAAACAGGGTACCCGTGAGATCCACCGACTGATTCACCCCAATGCGGTCATCCCCGTTAAAGTGGGCAACACCGTGGTACCCGATCGGGTGATTGACGCGGTATGGGGGTTCTTCTCCGTCTACGTGCTGGCTTTTATGATCATGTTTCTGATCCTGCTGGGCACGGGACTCGATGTGATCACCGCGTTTTTCGCGGTGGGTGCCTGCATCAATAACCTGGGTCCGGGTCTGGGCGAAGTGGCCGCTCACTATGGCAATATCAATGATCCTTCCAAGTGGATTTTGTGTTTTGCCATGCTTCTGGGTCGCCTCGAAGTATTTACCCTGCTAGTATTATTGTCCCCGATGTTTTGGCGTCGCTGATAATAATAAGATGGGTTAAATGGTTATTGATGAAAATGTTGTCTCGGTAGTTTCCAGACTTTCCCGGCGCCGGGGAGGCAACCTGCTGGACAATATCACTTCGGCACTGGCCGAAGTCGTGGATGCCGACCACACCTTTATCGCCCGCATCAATGCCAACCGCACTCTGGCGACCACCGAGGCCTACTTCCAGAAAGGCAAACGCGCTGACAATTTCAGTTACGACCTTGAGCACACACCCTGCGCCATAGTGACCGACAACCGGGTTTGCTGCCACAACGGCAATGTTCAGGCGTGCTTCCCTGACGATCAAATGCTGATCGATATGCGCATCAACAGCTATGTCGGGACACCGCTGCACGACTCCCATGGCAATGTGTTTGGTATTATTGTCGCACTCTACGAGGGCAAGATTGATAACGAAGAGGCCGTCTGCTCCCTGTTTACTCTGTTCTCGGGCTTAATCGCTGGCGATATCGAACGCCGTGAAAAACAACAATCACTCAACCTGTCACAGGCCATTATCTCGGAAATGGAAGAGGCGGTGGTCATCACCAACGACCAATACGAAATCGTCTCTTGCAATAAGGCCTTTACCGATTTGACCGGCTACACCGCCGAAGAAGCTCAGGGGCAGAAAACCAATCTGCTGAAATCCGGCCAACAGGACGACAATTTCTATCAGCGCTTCTGGTCGGCCATCAACGAGCACGGTCACTGGGAAGGTGAAATATACAATCGCAAGAAAAGCGGTGAGCTCTACCCGGAATACATGCGGGTACAGCGCATCACCGAACCGGTCAGTAACAATATCTTTTATCTGGCCATCCACAAGGATATCACTGACCTGAATCAGGCCAGAGAAGAAGCCTTCTTCAATAAAAATTTCGACAACCTGACCCATCTGCCCAATCGCCAACTGTTTCTCGATCGGTTGGATCAATTGATTAAGCAGGAAAACCGCAGTCATCATCGCTGCGCTGTCATGCTGATCGATCTCGATGGCTATCAGGGCATCAACAGCATTCAGGGTCACAACACCGGCAATCAATTGTTACAACTGCTGGCCCGGCGTCTGCAGAATCAATACCGTTCCACCGATCTGATCGGACACCTTGGCAGTGATGAATTCGTGCTGGCACTCAGTGGCCTGGACGACAACCTTGGTGCCCAGCCTCTGGCCGAAGAACTGCTGGAATTACTGCGCCAGCCTTTTACCGAATTTGATGACCCGATCACCATCAGCGGCACCATTGGTATTTCCCTCTACCCTGAGGATTGCACCAACGCCGAGCAGTTGCTGGCCAAAGCCGATCAAGCCATGCAACACGCCAAATCCAAGGGCAAAGATCGCTACGAGTTTTTCACGTCGCACATTCAGCAAGCCAACACCCAACGGCTGAAATTAAAAAAGCAGTTAGCCGAAGCACTGGATCAACGGGAACTGGAAGCGGCTTTTCAACCGATCATCTGTGCCCGAACCGGTCAGATCACCAAACTGGAAGCACTGGCGCGGTGGAATTCGCCCGATGGCTTGGTGTCACCGGCTGAGTTTGTTCCCATTGCCGAGGATTTTGGTCTCTGTCACCTGCTGGGCAATTTGATTTTGCAGCAAAGCTGCACCATGTTGGAGACTCTCAACAGTCAGGGCCACCAGCTGAGTATTTCGGTGAACCGCTCAATCGCTGAATTCAAGGAACTCAATCACGACATTTCCAGCTGGCTGGAAATTATTGAGCACGCCCGCATCGACAACGAACAAATCAGTTTTGAGATCACCGAAAGCCTACTGGCAAGCGAGCAGGATCGTTTACGCGAAGCGCTGCATCAACTCAAAAACGCCAACTGCCCGATACTGCTGGATGACTTTGGCACCGGTTATTCTTCACTGAGCTATCTGCACAGCTTCCCCATCGATTTTCTTAAAATCGACCGCTCCTTTGTCAACAACATGGCCGACAGCATCGAAGCCCGCTCCCTGATCAAATCCATTATCGCCATGAGTCAGGCTCTGGGCATCAAAACCGTTGCCGAAGGTATTGAGAACAAGCGCCAACTGGCGATCTTGAGCACTCTAGGTTGTGATTATTATCAGGGCTTCTATTTCTCCAAGCCCCTGTTCGCCAACGAGCTGATCGAATATCTGAACAGCTACTCGCCAGACCCGACTATTTTCTCCTGATTTTTTCAAAATAGCGGTTTTATTGCCTATTCACCGGGCTTTTACGTGCCTGTCCCTTGGTGCAGCCTGATGCTGACGCTATAATCTGCGACCTATTTTGTTTTTGATTTTTAAGGGGCGGACAAACGTGTCTGAAGTCAGCACATCGCAAGCCATCGACAGTGCCAACCACAATGCCGATGTAAGTACTTTTCAGGGTCTGATTCTGGCCCTGCAGCAATACTGGGCGCGTCAGGGTTGCGTCATTCTGCAACCACTGGATATGGAAGTGGGCGCCGGCACCTTTCACCCGGCCACCTTTTTGCGCGCTATTGGCCCGGAGACCTGGAACAGTGCCTACGTACAGCCCTGTCGTCGCCCTACCGATGGCCGTTACGGTGAAAACCCCAACCGCCTGCAACACTACTACCAGTATCAGGTGGTGCTGAAACCTTCGCCGTCCAATATTCAGGAACTCTACCTTGGCTCGCTGAAAGAGCTGGGTATTGATCCAACCATTCACGACATTCGCTTTGTGGAAGACAATTGGGAATCACCCACTCTGGGTGCTTGGGGCCTGGGCTGGGAAGTCTGGCTCAACGGCATGGAAGTGACCCAGTTTACCTATTTCCAACAGGTTGGCGGTCTTGAATGCTTCCCTGTAACCGGCGAAATCACCTACGGTCTGGAGCGCATCGCCATGTACCTGCAGGGTGTGGATTCCATCTACGATCTGGTCTGGACCATTGGCCCCGATGGGAACAAAGTCACCTACGGCGACGTATTCCTGCAAAACGAAGTGGAGATGTCCCACTTCAACTTTGAAGAAGCCGATGTTGATTTTCTGTTCAAGACGTTTGATACCTGCGAATCAGAAAGCCAGCGTCTGATCGAAAAGAATTTGCCGCTGCCCGCCTACGAAATGGTGATGAAAGCCTCCCATGCATTTAACCTGCTGGATGCTCGCCACGCCATTTCTGTGACTGAGCGCCAACGCTATATCCTGCGCGTGCGTACTCTGGCCCGAGCCGTTGCCCAGGCCTATTTTGATGCCCGTAAAAACCTGAACTTCCCGCTGGCCGAGGCCGAGCTGCGCGATCAGGTGTTACAACAACTTGAGAGTGAGAAGTAAACCATGGCTGCAGATTTTCTAGTTGAATTAGGCACCGAAGAACTGCCACCAAAAGCTCTCAAAACCTTGATGAATGCCTTCGCCAATGGCATCAAGGACGGTTGTCAGAAATCCGGTCTGGCCTTTGCCGCTGTAGAAGCCTATGCCAGTCCACGCCGCCTCACTGCGGTGATTCGCGCACTGGAAGCCGAGACTCCGCGCAAGCAACAAACCGTTTGGGGCCCGCCGGCGAAAATCGCCTTTGACGGCGATGGCAACCCCAGCAAAGCTGCCGAAGCCTTTGCCAAAAAGAACGGACTCAGCGTCAGTGATCTCGCTACCGAAAACGATGGCAAAGCCGACAAACTGGTGTGCCGTGTAGAAACCGGTGGGGAACGTGCGATCAGTTTACTTCCCAATATTGTTGAAGCCTCGTTGAATGCCCTGCCCATTCCCAAGCGCATGCGTTGGGGTGCCAGCCGCACCGAATTTGTTCGCCCGGTACACTGGCTGGTCATGCTCTACGGCAATGAAATTGTTGACGCCAGTATTCTGGGTTTGACCGCTTCGCGCGAAACCCGCGGCCATCGCTTTCACTACAACCAGGTATTGGAAGTTGAAAATGCCGACGACTACCTGAAGAAGTTACCGGAAATCGCCTACGTAGAGGTGGACTTCACCAAACGCCAGCAGTTGATTCGCGAACAGGTGAGTACCGAAGCCGAAAAAGTTGGCGGCGTTGCCGTGATTGGCGACGATCTGCTCGATGAGGTAACGGCACTGGTGGAATGGCCCGTTGCTCTGACCGGTCGCTTTGAAGATCGCTTCCTGGAAGTGCCGGCAGAAGCCCTGATTTCTTCCATGAAAGAGCACCAGAAGTACTTCCATGTAGTCGCCAGTGACGGCAAGCTGATGCCCTACTTTATTACCGTTGCCAATATCGTCAGCACCGACCCACAACAGGTGATCGACGGTAACGAGCGGGTGATCCGTCCCCGTCTGGCTGACGCCGCATTTTTCTTTGAAACCGATAAGAAGACCAGCCTGTCGCAGTTCCGTGAACGCTTAAAGCCGATTGTCTTCCAGGCTCAACTGGGTTCCATCTTCGACAAAACCGAACGGGTTAAATCTTTGGCCGCTTATATTGCCGAACAAACCGGCGCCGATAGCACCAAAGCGCAGCGAGCGGCAGAGCTGTGCAAATCCGATCTGGTGTCGGACATGGTGGGCGAGTTCGACAAAATGCAGGGTCTGGCCGGATACTACTATGCGCTTAACGATGGCGAAGACGAGTCTGTAGCCAAGGCCATGTACGAGCAGTATCTGCCAAAGTTCGCAGGCGACAAACTGCCGGAAACCGAAACCGGTACCATCATTGCTCTGGCTGATCGCATCGATACCCTCAGTGGTATCTTCGGTATTGGTCAGAAGCCTACCGGCTCCAAAGACCCCTTTGCCCTGCGCCGCGCCAGTCTGGGTGTGCTGCGCCTGTTGGTAGAGAAAGAGCTGGCCCTGGACTTGCGAGAGCTGTTAACCGTTGCGGCCCAACAGCATGGCAGTAACATCAAGGATGTTGAAGAAACCGTTGAGACGGCCTTTAACTATATGGTCGAGCGCTTCCGTGCCTGGTACGAAGAAGAATCCATCAATGGTGCGGTATTCCAGGCAGTACAAGCCAAGAATCTGTCCCAGCCACTGGATATCAATAAGCGGGTTCACGCTGTAAACAGTTTTACCCAGCTCGCGGAAGCCGAAGCACTGGCAGCAGCCAACAAGCGCGTTTCCAATATTCTGGCGAAACTGGACAGCGAACCCGCAACAGAGATCAATCAGGGTCTGCTGCAAGAACCGGCTGAACAGGCTTTGGCCAATGCTATTAACGATATCGCCAAAGTGGTTGAGCCACTGTTTGCCTCCCGCGATTACTCGGCAGGTCTCGCGCAACTGGCAGCTCTGCGCCAGCCCATCGACACCTTCTTTGACGATGTGATGGTGATGGCCGATGACGAAGCCCTGAAGAACAATCGGATTGCTCTACTGGCTACACTGCGCAACCTGTTTTTGGAAGTCGCGGATATTTCCCTGTTGGCACCGGCCAAACAGTAAGGGCACGATCGATGAAGCTGGTAATTCTCGATCGCGACGGTGTGATCAATCGTGACTCAGATGATTACATCAAAAGCGTCGATGAATTCCAGCTTCTTGATGGCAGCGTTGAGGCCATTGCCAAGCTCAATCGCCATGGATTTACCGTCGCCATAGCAACCAACCAATCAGGCTTGGCCCGGGAGCTTTTCAAACAGGAAGATCTCGAGGCCATGCACGCAAAGTTGGCCTCCGCCGTTGCAGACGCTGGCGGCAAGATTGACGCCATATTCTATTGTCCCCATGGCCCTGATGATGGCTGCAACTGTCGCAAACCCCTTCCGGGGTTGATAGAAGCAATCGAAAATCATTTTGCTATCAGCGCCAAAGGCTGGCCTATGGTTGGTGATTCGCTGCGGGATCTTGAAGCCGGTTTAGCGAGAGGCTGCGATCCGATTCTGGTACGAACCGGTAAAGGGCTGCGAACTCTCCCCAAGCTTGAGCAACTGAACGCCGAAGTTCAGGTATTTGATGACCTGCAAGCGGCCTCAGGTTATATCATCGACCACTACTAAAACTCGGACAAGCTGGTCTTCGACTTCTATACTAAAGTGGCTTATCAGCCCTTTCTGAACCTCGGCCTATGGTAATAAACCGTTTCGTTTTGACACTGCTGTTACTTCTCTTGAAGATGTCTTTTCAGGCTATGGCATCAGAGCCGCAAGACACCAACGCCTCACGCCCTTATCTTGTCCAGCTAAAATGGTTCCACAGTTTTCAATTTGCGGGATATTACGCTGCCATTGAAAAGGGCTATTACCAGGAAGAAGGTTTGACTGTGATTCTGCGTGAACGCCAAGCCAGCTCAACGCCGGTTGACGATGTTCTTAATGGCCACGCAGATTTTGGTGTGGGTGAATCCGGACTCATACTCGAGCGCCTCAACAACAAACCGGTTGTCATTCTGGGCGTGATTATGCAGAGATCCCCCCTGGTTTTGATCAGTCTCGCAGAAAATGGTTATACCAGCCCGCTGGATTTGGCGGGTAAAAAGGTCATGTTTCAAAAAAATACCGACAACGTCAGTATCGAAGCTGCCTTTAACGAAGTAGGTCTCGGCTGGGGTGATTTCGTCCATGTCAGTCACAACTTCAATGATATGGCCCTGATCGAAGATGGTATCGATGCCATGAGCGCCTACCTGTCGGATCAACCTCTTATTTATCGGGCGCTGGGGTACAAGATTAATGTCATTGATCCGGCAAGTTATGGCATCGACTTTTATGGTGATAACTTTTTCACCAGTGAATCCCTTATCCGCACCCAACCGGAACAGGTAATGGCCTTTCGCCGGGCGACTCTGAAGGGTTGGAACTACGCATTAAACCACCCACTTGAAGTCTATCGCTGGCTCACCAGTAAATACGTCAACCATCGGGAACAGAAACCCCAAAATCTGTTTATGGAAGAAGTCAAAATCATCCGGCGTATGATCAACCCCGAGGTCATTCCACTGGGTGAAATGAATGCCAATCGTCTGCAGCGAATTGCTGACATCTACAAACAAAAGCAGCTGGCGCCTCTCGAATCGGAGCTGGATGAAGGTTTTTATTACTCCGGATACATGTTTGGTGACTCAGGCCCTTATAAAACCTGGTTTCACTTTCTAGCACTGGCTATTTTGGTAACAGCTCTGCTACTCGGTCTCACCATAGCCATCAATCGCAGTCTGGCCTTCAAAGTCAGTCAACGCACAAGGGAACTGGAAAAGGCCAATAACGCCAAAACCGAATTTCTGGCTTCCATGTCCCATGAGCTCCGCACACCATTGAACTCCATCATTGGCTACAGCGAACGCCTGTTGAAAAAATACTCCTCCGATTGGGATGACCGTGCTCTCTATTCAATGGAAACCATCAAGCGCAATGGTCTGCACCTTCTGAATCTGATCAACGACATTTTGGATCTGGCCAAAATCGATTCAGGTAAGTTTGAGCTGTTCCTCAAGCCCTGTCTTCTGCAAGAGCTTATCGAAGAAGCTGCTGCCACACTGACACACCAAATCAAGGAAAAGCATCACAGGCTTTCTTTGCCAACGCACTACCCCATTAAAATTGTTATGGCTGACCCGGTGCGCCTTACCCAGATTTTGTTGAATCTGCTCAGTAATGCCATCAAATACACCCCTGAAAACGGACAGATTCGAGTGTTTGTCGACAGGCGTAAAATTCATGGCAAACTGTATTGCCGGCTAGCGGTGCAGGACAATGGCATGGGCATTTCCGAAGAGCAGCAAGCGCTGTTGTTTAAACGCTTTGAACAGTTCGATCCGGAAACCCAGAAAAAGATCGGGGCTGGCAGTGGCCTCGGTCTGGCGTTGAGCTATGAAATGGTGCGGCTGCACAATGGTCAGATCAAGTGCCACAGCCAACCCGGACAGGGAAGCACCTTTGCGGTCTATCTACCAATTCAGGATGAAGAGCTGCAATCCTGACTGCACTGGTTGTAAGTAATTACTACCAAGAAAAAGCCCGCTGAGTGAGCGGGCTTTTTTCTTATATATCAATAAGTTACATTAATATTTTGGGCTCATCATACGTCCAGATTAGCCACCGCCAGTGCATTCGTTTCAATAAAGTCACGGCGAGGCTCTACCTGATCACCCATCAGGCAGGTAAACATCTGATCGGCGGCTATGGCATCTTCAATGGTTACTTGCAGCATACGCCGAGTTTCCGGATCCATAGTGGTTTCCCACAATTGTTCTGGGTTCATTTCACCCAGGCCCTTATAGCGCTGGATATTGTAGCCACGACGTGATTCCGTCATCAGCCATTCCAGACCTTCTTTGAAACTCTCTATCTCGCGACGGCGTTCACCGCGGGAAATATAGGAACCCTCTTCTATCAGGGTCTCCAAGTTTCCGCCCAGTTTAACCATAGAGGCGTACTCGCCGGACATAAAGAAGTCCTGATTAAAGGCAAATTCTGTAGGCACACCGTGAGCCGTAATCTCTACCACGGGATAGAACAGGTGACGCTCCTGGTCCTCCTTGATCAACACCTGATAGCGATGACTGCCGCTGTTGTTGTTCAACGTAATACGTGCCAGTAACTGATCACCCCACTGGGTAACAGCATCCTGATCACCCAGACTCTCCGACGACAGCGCCGGCAGGTAGATCATCTGCTCCAGAACATCCGCCGGATAGAGGCGCGACAGTCGATCAATTGTGGCCATAACCGTGCGGTATTCTTCTACCAGCGCCTGCAGGGCTTCGCCACTGATGGCTGGAGCGTCTTCATTTACGTGCAGTGAGGAATTCTCTAATGCCGCCTGAGTCAAGAACCCGGTCAGGGCGTCATCGTCTTTCAGGTATTGTTCCTGCTTACCCTTACTGATTTTATACAGAGGCGGCTGAGCGATATAGATATGGCCACGCTCTACCAATTCACGCATCTGACGGAAGAAGAAGGTCAGCAACAGAGTACGAATGTGGGAGCCGTCCACATCAGCATCCGTCATGATAATAATGCTGTGGTAGCGAAGCTTATCGGGATCAAACTCCTGATTGCCAATACCGCAACCCAGAGCCGTGATCAGAGTGCCAACTTCAGCACTGGATAGCATTTTGTCAAAGCGGGCTTTTTCGACGTTAAGGATTTTACCTTTCAGGGGCAGAATCGCCTGGGTTTTACGGGCGCGGCCTTGCTTGGCAGAACCACCGGCTGAGTCCCCCTCCACCAGGTACAGTTCCGACAAGGCTGGATCTTTCTCCTGACAGTCAGCCAGCTTGCCGGGTAAACCGGCAATATCCAGGGCGCCTTTGCGTCGGGTCATTTCCCGGGCCTTGCGCGCCGCTTCCCGAGCCTTGGCCGCTTCAATCATTTTACCGACAACCGCTTTGGCTTCGGCTGGGTTTTCCATCAGATAATCACTGAAAGCCGCGCCCATTTCCTGTTCTACCGCGGACTTGACCTCAGAAGAAACCAGCTTGTCTTTGGTCTGGGAGGAGAACTTGGGATCCGGTACCTTGACCGAAATGATTGCCGTCAAACCTTCACGAGCGTCATCTCCAGTGGTATTAACTTTGTCCTTCTTGCCTAAGCCTTCACGCTCAATATAACCATTCAAACCACGAGTCAGTGCCGCACGGAAGCCGGCCAGATGAGTACCACCATCGCGCTGGGGAATGTTATTGGTGTAGCAGAAGATATTTTCCTGAAAGCTGTCGTTCCACTGCAGGGCCACTTCAACACCTACGCCATCTTCTTCGCGCTGGGTATTAAAATGCATAACCTGATTGATGGGATTTTTATTCTGATTGATGTGTTCAACAAAGGCTCTCAAACCACCTTCGTATTCATAGACTTCTTCCTTACCAGAACGCTCGTCCTTCAAAACAATACGGACACCGGAGTTGAGGAAAGACAACTCCCTTAACCGCTTGGCAAGGTGATCAAAGTGAAATTCAATATTGGTAAAGGTTTCAGCGGACGGATGAAAATGAACTTCGGTACCGGTGATATCGGTATCCCCTACTACGGTCAGAGGGGCATCGGGTACACCATGGCGATAAATCTGCTCGTGAACCTTGCCACCACGGCGGATGGTTAACTTCAGGGTTTCTGATAAGGCATTTACCACCGAGACACCCACACCGTGCAAGCCGCCGGATACCTTATAGGTGTTATCGTCAAACTTGCCACCGGCATGCAGTACAGTCATGATCACTTCGGCTGCTGAGACCCCCTCTTCTTCATGGATCTCAGTTGGAATCCCACGACCGTTATCACTGACAGAGACAGATTCATCCGGGTGGATTATCACCTTGATTTCAGAGCAGTGACCCGCCAGGGCCTCATCAATGGAGTTATCGACAATCTCAAACACCATGTGATGCAAACCGGTGCCGTCATCTGTATCACCGATGTACATGCCCGGTCTCTTACGGACAGCGTCTAATCCCTTCAGTACCTTGATACTGGACGAATCGTAAGATGTTTCTTCTGTCATTTCCTCACTCCATAGTGATGATGTCGTTTTTATTTATTTAACGCTAAGTCATCCATGTTTCACGTGGAACATGTTACCTCAGCTACTGTTCCATGTTTCACGTGGAACAATTTGTATTCTGTTGTCTCAGGCCAAGACTCAAGCAACTCATTGGATTGAACCCCGGTCACAAATACTTGTGAACCCAACTCCTCAAGCCAACTGCAGAGTTGTTTGCGATAGATAAGATCCAATTCAGCAGGCAGATCATCTATGAGGTACACACAACGGCGTTGTGTATATCGCGTAAAAGCCATCCCCTGCGCCAGCAGCAGGGCACAGATAACGATCTTTTGCTGTCCCCGTGATAAAACCTCTGAAGCCAACAAGCCGCCAACAGTTACCCTAATATCGGCCCGATGCGCACCATGGCGGGTATAGCCTAAGCCGATATCTCTTTCTCTGTGCTGTTTAAGATAAACACAAATGTCTGACTCTTTATCCCAACCCCGGCTGTAATGCAGTTTTAGCTGCCCAGGTAGACCCTCGATATCCTTAATCAAACTGTAAAATTCTTCTTTCAGCAAGGCGAAACCGCGACTTCTGATTGTGTCCAGACGCCTGACCAATGGGGCCAATTCATCATCCCAAATATCGAGCTGCAAGGGATCTATTTTATCATGCCGAAGCAGACTATTGCGCTGCTTTACGCACTTTTCATGTTGTTTCCACACCCCATAAAACTCATGTTCCACGTGAAACATCAGCCAATCCAACATTGAACGACGCTCCAGCGGAGGACCGTCGAGTATCAAGAAAGAACTGGTGTTGATCACCCGGACCGGAAGCAACTCTGCCAATTCGGCCGCAGATGTTAGATTCTTTTGATTAACTCGAATCGCACCCTCTCCGTTCTTAGAGCGCTGAATACCCACGGAGAAAAGACTGCTGGAATCATTCTCAACCTTCCCGAATACGGTATAGGACTGAGAGCCATGATTAATTAGATTTTTTTGCTTATGGGTGCGAAAGGATCTGGCCAGGGAGAGGGTATTAATGGATTCAAGCAGAGAGGTTTTACCGCTGCCATTATCACCAAAAAAAACATTGAGCCGATCGCCCGGCTCAATGTTTATGGTTTTCAGATTACGGAAATCTGTAACGGTTAATTGTCTAAGAGACATAGCCGTCTCAGCACAGTGGCTTTGGCTGACTATGATCAGAGGCGCATTGGCATCACAACGTAAACCGAATCGCCACCATCTGGCTCTTCTAACAGGGCGCTGCTGTTAGTATCAGCCAAAGTCATTTTAATAGTGTCGGAGCTCAGCACCCCTGTCACATCCTGCAAATAACTGACATTGAAACCAATTTCGAGGGAATCACCAGCGTAATCGACAACAACCTGCTCCTCAGCTTCTTCCTGCTCCGGGTTATTAGCCACAATAGTCAGCAAACCATCACTCAACAACAGGCGTACACCACGATACTTTTCATTGGACAGAATTGCCGTGCGAGCAAACGCCTGACGCAATTCGTTGCGATCACCAAATACCAGCTTGTCGCCCCCTTTTGGCAATACTCGTTCATAGTCGGGGAACTTGCCGTCCACCAGCTTGGAGGTGAAGGTGTATTCTTCTGTGACAACACGGATATGATTACCTCCCAGAATAATCTCTGCGGAATCCTCGCCATCCAGCAAGCGGGACAACTCAATAACCCCCTTACGTGGCAAAATAGCCTGTACCACATCATCTGTAGACACTGATGCGGCGCGGGTGCACATCGCCAAACGATGTCCGTCAGTAGCAACCGCCCTAACCTGCCCCTGCTGAACCTCCCACAACATACCATTGAGATAATAGCGCACGTCCTGCTGCGCCATGGCAAAGCTGGTGCGGTCAATCAAACGCTTAATATCCTGCTGCTCACAGGTGAACTGCAGATCACCCTGTGACTGTTCCACATTGGGAAAGTCATTGGCTGGCAGAGTCGACAAGGTAAAGCGGCTGCGACCCGATTTCAGGATCACTCGCTGATCTTCTTCGGCAAAGTTCAGCTCAGCGTCATCAGGCAAAGAGCGGCAGATATCCACCAGTTTCTTGGCGGGCACTGTCAACTCACCACTTTGACCTGGTTGAGCCAATTGCACACGTGCCACAATTTCAACTTCCAGATCAGTACCCGTCAGCGACAAGCGATCTTCTTCCAGAACCAACAAAACATTAGCCAGTACCGGCAAGGTCTGACGGCGCTCTACAACACCAGCAACCAACTGTAGGGGCTTTAGTAAAGCTTCTCGTGATACGGTAAATTTCATGAATTGTTTCTCTTTGTCTCTGTTATTTTAAAAATGCGATCAATATCAGGTTGTCAGCGAGCGCTGCAGGTTTTTCCAGTCTTCGCGAATATCCACATCCTCCTCGCGAAGCTCCTGAATTTTCCGACAAGCATGCAACACAGTAGTATGATCTCGGCCACCAAACGCTTCCCCAATCTCCGGCAAACTGTGATTGGTTAATTCTTTCGCCAACGACATAGCGACTTGCCTTGGTCGGGCAACCGAGCGACTGCGACGCTTGGATAATAAATCACTGACTTTAATCTTGTAGTATTCCGCCACCACCCGCTGAATATTATCGATACTAACCTGCTTATCCTGCAGTGCCAGCAAATCTTTCAGCGCTTCGCGAACAAAACCGGTGTCGATATCCCGGCCTGTGAAATGGGCATTGGCTATCACCCGCTTGAGAGCTCCTTCGAGCTCACGCACATTGGAGCGAATCCGCTGAGCAATAAAGAAGGCCGCATCGTGTGGCAGTTCTATGTTGGCCTGCATTGCCTTACGCATCAGAATGGCAACCCGAGTCTCCAATTCCGGTGGCTCAACAGCAACGGTCAATCCCCAACCAAAACGTGACTTCAATCGCTCTTCCAGACCATGGATTTCTTTTGGGTAACGATCACAGGTAAGAATAATCTGCTGCCCACCCTCAAGCAGAGCATTAAACGTATGGAAGAATTCCTCCTGTGAGCGCTCTTTACCGGCAAAAAATTGGATGTCATCAATCAGCAGCGCATCAACTGAGCGGTAATAACGCTTAAAATCGTTAATGGCGTTCAACTGCAGCGCCTTAACCATATCCGCAACAAAACGCTCAGAGTGCAGATACACGATTTTAGCGTTGGGATTTTTTTCCAACAAAGCATTACCCACGGCATGCATCAGATGGGTTTTACCCAAACCAACGCCGCCATATATAAACAGTGGGTTGTAAGAGCCCCCTGGATTCTCAGCCACCTGTCGGGCAGCAGCAAGACCCAACTGATTGGACTTACCCTGGACAAAACTTTCAAATGTAAAATCGCGATTCAAATTGGAACTGTGCTTAATCCCACCCTCAACATTAACCTGATTGCTGTTGCGCGCTTGAGCAATCGGCTTTGGCGGTTCCACAGACTCAGAAGATACAGCGATTGGATCGGGTACTGAAAATTTGGGCTCCGGTGCAGCGACGGGTGCTGACACCATCTGGGGTTGAGCCGGCGGAGAACTGCGTCTCTCAAAACGGGCAGGCGCTGCCGTAGCCAGAACAGCCAGCTCCACATTAAAATTTATCTGCTGGGCACTTTCGTTGGCCAACTCGCGAATACGATCAATGAACTTGTCATTGACCCAATCGACAATAAATCGATTGGGGGCTATCAATTTCAGATAACCTTCCTGTGATTCAGGGCTAACCTGTAACGGTTTAATCCAGGTATTGAACTGTTGAACCGGCAGCTCATTCTGCAAACTGTCCAAACAGTAATTCCAAATTGTTTCCGGCAAAACCGCCCCCAAAACCATCAAAAAAACAAACCATCGCCCCCTTGTCTTTATAGCGATTATAGTGGGGCAAAACGCAGTGGATTATTTTACTAAAAAGCCCCTTATGTTATCCACAAAAAACTTATCTGTTCCCGATAATATTTCAAAAAATATTAAAAATCAGACAGTTACAGAACTCATAGGGAATCAACCGGATCAAGCACCCAGATCAACCTGTGGATAAACCTGTGCAAAAACTATTGGTAAGCTGAGCAAAAATCTATCCGCAATTATTTTTCAATAAAATCGCCGAAAAAGCCCCGCTTCGTACAAAAAACGGGCAATTAATCATTGATTTTAATGAGACTATCCAATAGAATTCGCGCCTCTTTTGGTTCAGCTGTCTTGCTTCTTATATAAGCTTCTTTATATAAGATCAGGTTGGCCACTTGAACCGCCAAGAATTCAACCTTTAATAGATGACTTAAATCACTAGGATACAGTCCCATGAAAAGAACTTTTCAACCCAGTGTTTTGAAGCGTAAGCGTACCCACGGTTTCCGTTCTCGCATGGCTACCAAAAACGGCCAGAAAGTTTTGGCTCGTCGTCGTGCCAAAGGCCGTAAAGTACTGGCTGCATAATCCAGCCCAGATTTACGTTCTTCTATAGGTTCTGGCGTGCCGAGCGAGGCATTTGGTAAAACTCTCCGCCTGCTCAACGCCAGAGACTATGGAGCTGTCTTTGATGACGCTCCTGTTCGCGCCTCCCATCAGCATCTGCTGATACTCTCAAAGCCCAACAATCTTTCTTACCCTCGACTCGGTTTGGTCATTGCCAAAAAAAATGTGCGTCTGGCCGTTCAACGCAATCGAATCAAGCGTATACTGCGCGAGTCCTTTCGTTTGAATCAACACCAACTGGCCGGTCTCGATGTGGTTATTCTGGCAAGGCGGGGGTTGGACGGACTCGATAATCAGCAACTGCAGAAGCTTGTCAGTAAACAGTGGCAACGGTTGTTAAAGAGAAAGGCCCAACTGGATTCCAAGTCAGCATAAATCACCGGAACAAGTCATGCGCTTTATCGCGATCAAACTGATTCACCTGTACCGCTATTTACTCAGTCCCTGGGTTGGTAATCAGTGCCGCTTCTATCCAACCTGCTCGCACTATGCAGAGGAAGCCATTGAACGCTTCGGATTCTTTAAAGGCGCTTATCTGACACTGCACCGCCTGTTAAAATGCCACCCCTGGCACGAAGGCGGTATGGATCCAGTGCCGGAAAAACACACTCATCATCACTCATCGCAACGGTAGTAATAACAAATGGATTGGCAACGTACCTTCTTCCTGGCAGCAATCGCTGTAGTCTCCGTCTTATTGATTAACGAGTGGGGGGATTTTCAGGATCGCAACCGCCCTGCTGTGTCACAGGAAACCACTCTGGCAAATCAAACCCTGCCAGTCGTTTCCGATAGCACTGTCTCTGAAGGTACAGCGGATATTCCCGCGGCCACAGTTGGCAACGAACAGGCCATTGACCCGATATTAACAACAGGCAATCAGCAGCAGCTGATTTCCGTTAAAACCGACAGCCTTGAAGTACTGATCGATACCCTTGGTGGCGATATCGTCAAAGTCGCTCTGCCCAAGCATCTGTCGAGTCTGGATACGCCAAACGATCCCTTTATCCTGCTCAACCGCACGGAATACACCACCTATATTGCTCAAAGTGGTCTGATCGGTGCCAATGCCACCGATACCGCCGAAGGTCGTCCACAATTTGTGACCCAACAAGCCAGCTATCAGATGGCCGAAGGGGAAGACAGCCTGAATGTCGATCTGCAATTCCAGCAAGGTGACGTGTCAATCACCAAACGTTTTGTCTTCACCCGTGGCGACAATCTGGTGCAACTGCAGTACCTGATCGATAACCGCAGCGATAATAACTGGACCGCCGGCCTGTTTGGCCAGATTAAACGCGACAGCCACAATCCGGTTGAAACCACCGCGCTGGGTATGCAGCCCTATCTGGGGGCAGCTTTGACCACCACCGAAGAAAATTACAAAAAATTGGATTTTGCCGATCTGGCCGATGAAGATCTGGTGCGCAAAGGCGGCTTCAAAACCGGTATTCAGGGTGGCTGGGTTGCCATGGTTCAGCACTATTTTCTGAGTGCCTGGATTCCCAACCAGGAAACCATGAACAACTTCAGCCTGCGCAAAAGCCGTGGCGATATTTACCTGATGGGCTTTACCAGTCCGCAAGTCACGGTAGCGGCCAACTCACAGGGCGTTATCAGTGCCAGCTTTTATGCCGGACCGAAAGACATTTACCGGCTCGAAGAAATTTCCCCCTACCTTGACCTGACCGTAGATTATGGTTGGTTGTGGTGGGTAGCCAAGCCGCTGTTTCATGTACTGAACTTTATCTATGGTCTGCTGGGCAGCTGGGGCTGGTCGATTATCGCACTGACCATCCTGATCAAACTGGTGTTCTTCAAACTGTCTGCCACCAGCTACCGCTCCATGGCCAAAATGCGCAAGTTCGCCCCTGAAATGCAGCGTATGAAAGATCTCTACGGAGATGATCGCCAGCGCATGCAACAGGAAATGATGAAGATGTACAAGAAAGAGAAGATCAACCCTCTGGGTGGCTGTCTTCCGATTCTGGTGCAGATGCCGGTGTTTATCGCCCTCTATTGGGTATTGATGGAAAGCGTTGAGCTGCGTCACACCCCATTCCTGGGCTGGATTGACGACCTGTCGGTGAAAGACCCACTGTTTATCCTGCCTTTGATCATGGGCCTGACCATGTGGATTCAACAGAAGCTCAATCCAACACCACCGGATCCAACTCAGGCGCGCATTATGCAGATGATGCCGATCGTATTTACGTTTATGTTCCTGTGGTTCCCAGCTGGTCTGGTACTGTACTGGGTAGTCAACAACACCCTGTCCATCGCCCAGCAATATGTCATCACTCGCCAGATTGAGGCAGGCGAAAACGCTTAATCTGTTTATGGTCTCATCTACCGACACCATTGCCGCCATAGCAACACCACCGGGTAAAGGTGGTGTCGGTATCATCCGCATCTCAGGGCCGAAGGCTCTGGGGATTGCCCAAGCTGTTTTACAGAAAACACCAGAGCCCCGGCTGGCTCACTATGGTGGTTTCTATGAATCGGACACTGAAGTGTTGGATCAGGGCATTGCCCTGTTCTTTCCCGGCCCCAACTCGTTTACCGGCGAAGACGTTCTGGAATTGCAGGGGCATGGCGGCCCCATCATCCTCGATTGTCTGCTGAAACGGGTCATGGACCTGGGAGCGAGACTGGCCAATCCTGGAGAATTCTCCGAGCGCGCTTTTCTCAATGACAAAATGGATCTGACTCAGGCCGAGGCCATTGCGGATCTGATTGATGCCTCTTCAGAACAGGCAGCCCGCAACGCCATCCATTCATTGCAGGGCGCATTTTCCAGTCAGATTCACGACCTTGTGGAAGCTTTGATACAGCTGCGCATTTACGTGGAAGCGGCCATTGATTTCCCCGAAGAAGAGATCGATTTTCTAACCGATGGCAAGGTCGCCAACGACTTGCAGGTCATCATCGACCAAGTCGAGTCTGTTCGTCGTCAGGCCCGCCAGGGCACTCTGATCAGAGAGGGCATGCACGTGGTGATTGCCGGCAAACCCAATGCCGGAAAATCAAGCCTGCTCAATGCTCTGTCTGGCCGGGACAGCGCCATTGTCACCCACATTGAAGGCACTACGCGCGATGTTTTGCGCGAGCATATCCACATCGATGGCATGCCACTGCACATCATCGATACCGCTGGTTTGCGCGAAAGCCCCGATGAGGTCGAACAAATTGGCATTGCTCGCGCCTGGGATGAAATTCACAAAGCCGATCGGATTCTGATGGTGGTCGACTCCACCACCTCGGAAGGTAATGCCCCAGCCGATATTTGGCCTGAATTTGTAGCGGCCTTAAAAGACACCCGCCACCTGACACTGGTAAAAAACAAGTGCGATCTGTCCCAGCTTGCCATCGATCAGAGGGATGACTCCGATGTGCCAGTGATTACCCTGTCGGCCAAAACCGGTGATGGGGTATCACAGCTCAAAGACCACCTGAAAACCTGTATGGGCTATACCGGAACCACCGAAGGCGGTTTTACCGCCCGTCGACGTCATCTGGATGCGCTGGATAGAGCCTGTGACCTGCTATTGGTTGGTCAGCAACAACTGCAAACCTTGGCGGCCGGAGAATTGTTGGCAGAGGATCTGCGTCAAGCTCAAAACTGCCTGAGTGAAATTACCGGAGAATTTACCCCGGATGCCCTACTGGGAAGAATTTTTTCCAGTTTCTGTATCGGAAAATAATCCCGCTTGCGCCTCACTGGATTGACCTTTACAGCAAGGTGACCGTGTTGCGCCCCTGCTTTTTAGACTCATAGAGAGCCTGATCGGTTTTTTCGAGCCAGGCTTTGTAATTGCCATAGCTTTCGTTTAATTCGACAACCCCCAAACTGATGGTAAAGCGCACACGGTAGTCTTCGTGTTCAACCACTAGTTGTTCTATCGAGGCCCTCAGACGCTCCGCCAGTTTTACCGCACCATCGGCATCGGTTTCGGTCAAAATGATGCCGAACTCTTCGCCTCCATAGCGCCCGGCAATATCCAGATCCCTTACTTGACGGAGAACCTCCTCGGCCGTTTCGCGAATGACCGCATCCCCGGTTGGGTGACCATACTCATCGTTGACACGTTTAAAGTGATCGATATCGAACATGATCAGGCTGGTGGCGTTCTTATAGCGGGTGAAGCGGTTGAACTCCTGTTGCAGGTTCTTTTCCCAGTGCCCGCGATTGTAGAGACCGGTCAAAGCATCGGTCTGACTCAGTCTCTCCAGTGCCTGATTGGCATCCTGCAGAGCTAACTTACTGACCGCCGTATCAGTCACGTCATAGATCACCAGACAGATTTGCTCCACCTCTCCATGGGAGTTCATGAGCGGCATGATGGTGCTGTTCTGGTACATGTGCTCTGAGGTACCGGTAATCGGGCGATAGTGTTTGAAGCGGAATAAATAGGGTCGCTGTTCCCAGGTAGTGAAGGCCGTATTGCGCAACACAAACACCGATTGCACTTTGCGCTTAAACCAGCTTTCAGGTAATTCGGGAAACAGTTCAAAAATATTCTGCCCCATAACCTCAGAGGGGGTTTTGGCACTGTGGTTTTGCATAAACCGGTTCCAGACCTGAATATTGAAATTCTGATCCATCACCACAAGCCCCACATCGATTCCCTGAAGCGCATCCATCAGCCAATGGACATCTTCAAATACCTGCTTTTTATTGCTCATGGAGTTGCCTGGTTACATTGATTGATAGAAATAGGGTTGAATTAAAGAGTGGCTAATCCAACAGAATATCGAGCTTCTTTAATAACTGATCGATGGAGTCTTCAGCCATGACCAACAGCAGATCACAATTGACGTCGCGGTTTTCGATTTTGTAATTAATCTCGACCACCAGTGCCTGCTTCCAGGACAGGGCATTGTTCTGAAGCAGATCCGTAATTCGACAATGCTGCCCCAGTAACATGGGAGGGCCGAAGCTGAAATCGCAATCCAGTTGCTCCGCGATTCCTTTAAGGCAGGCTCCGTTCAATACGTTGGCAGTGTCCATCAGCAACTCATACTCGGCCTGAGTGTCGATTTCACCCTCGTAATTCAATAGGTCCGCCAGATCGCTGAAGCTGGCATCATTGAATATCAGCATGGCCTCGCCGGAGATACCGCCGCCAATAAAGCCCTGACATACACCGGATACGGAATTGGAATCTTCAAGCGATTGCAGCGCCATCACAATGTCGGTCGGCGCCAGCACTTCAACGTGAGGAATGGGCAAGATAACAAAAGCATCGAGCAACCTGGCCAGATTATCTGCAGCCTGGCCCATTGCGATATTGGTTACCTCTTGCAGGCAATCCCTTTGATCTTCGGTAATTAAAGCCACTTCACCCATGGGCAGACATCTGATTCTTTAATTCGGATTATTGTTATTAGTGGTTATTGCCCTGTACATCATCTTCAAAAAAGACACTTCGGGGCAGCGCGCAAGTATAGGCTATTTGTAACCGCTGGAATAGGACGAAAAACGGGATGTGGATAAGAATCCACCTAACTTACATAGGTTATCCACAATTACTCACAGGTTTATCCCCTAACTTAATGAAAAATATAGCTTTTTGATGGTTTTATTAAAGTTAAAAGACAAACCTGTGAAAAAAATTTGGTGAAACAGACCAATAAGCTCTGCATTAAATTGGGGATAAATGGCCGATTCATTTTGCCTGTGGGAAAGTCGCTGTTTCATACACAGAAAAATACCGTGGAATTACCAGATTTTACCGCTTTGATACCGAGTTTTTCATTGACCTAACCATATGATTTTATTGAATAATATTGGCTTATACACAGATATCTAACGCACTATATATAATAACTACAATAATCCTATATATATTCATATATATCTTTTCTATTTCATTATTTATAAATAATAGAAATTCTTTCGATTAAATTTTGATCAAAGCCAATGACCAACATATAATGTGCGCCCTTTTTTTATTTGGCCCGATCATCGAGAGAGTTTTATGGATTACCCCAAGCGTTATGACGTAATAGTGATAGGCGGTGGTCACGCTGGTACTGAAGCCTGTCTGGCAGCTGCCCGGATGGGATGTCAAACACTGTTGTTGACGCATAACATAGAAACCCTGGGCCAAATGTCCTGTAACCCGGCCATTGGTGGCATTGGCAAAAGTCATCTGGTTAAGGAAATCGACGCTCTGGGTGGGGCCATGGCGTTGGCGACCGATAAAGGCGGGATCCAGTTTCGGGTATTGAACTCACGCAAGGGGCCAGCAGTAAGGGCAACTCGGGCTCAGGCCGATCGGGCCCTGTATAAGGCCGCCATTCGCGACATTCTGGAAAATCAGCCCAATCTGGATATTTTTCAACAGGCAGCTGATGACCTGATTGTTGAGGGTGATCGCGTAGCAGGGGTTGTCACCCAGATGGGGGTAAAGTTTTACGCCCCGACCGTTGTGCTTACTGTTGGTACTTTTCTGGGTGGAGTGATCCACATCGGCCTGGATAACCACTCCGGTGGTCGGGCAGGCGACCCACCATCTATTGCTCTGGCACACCGTCTGCGGGAATTGCCGTTGCGGGTTGATCGACTGAAAACCGGAACCCCCCCCCGAATCGATGCCCGCAGTGTCAATTTTGCGGGGCTGGAGGAGCAGTATGGCGATACTCCCACTCCGGTGATGTCCTACATGGGCTCCAGAGCCGATCATCCTCGCCAGGTGTGTTGCTGGATTACTCACACCAACCAGAATACCCACGACATCATTATGGGGGGGCTGGATCGCTCTCCGATGTACACTGGAGTGATCGAAGGTGTTGGTCCGCGTTACTGCCCTTCCATTGAGGACAAGGTGCATCGCTTTGCCGACAAGGATTCCCATCAGGTCTTTATCGAGCCCGAGGGGCTGAACACCCATGAGCTCTACCCCAATGGCATTTCCACCAGTCTGCCTTTTGATGTGCAGTTAAATCTGGTGCACTCAATCAAAGGTTTTGAAAATGCCCATATCACTCGTCCCGGCTATGCCATTGAGTACGATTTCTTTAATCCGCAGGATTTGCAGTACAACCTGGAAAACAAGTGTATAGAGGGGTTGTTTTTTGCTGGCCAGATCAATGGCACCACCGGTTACGAAGAAGCCGGTGCTCAGGGCCTGCTGGCCGGTGCCAATGCCGCACTCCGCGCCAAGGGGCAAGACAGCTGGTGCCCGCGTCGGGATGAGGCCTATATCGGTGTGCTGGTGGATGACCTGATTACCATGGGCACCCGTGAGCCCTACCGCATGTTTACCAGTCGCGCCGAATATCGTTTGTTGTTGCGAGAGGATAATGCCGACCTGCGCCTGACCGAAAAGGGGCGCGAACTGGGGTTGGTGGGCGATGCCCGCTGGCAGGCGTTCTGTGACAAACGCGAGGCCATTGCCCTTGAACAGCAGCGACTCAAAGAAACCTGGATTCAGGCTGGCAGCGCTGAAGCGGAACAACTCAAAGACAAATTAAAGTCCCCCCTGACTCGAGAATTCAGTTTGCATGACCTGTTAAAGCGTCCGGAGCTGGGGTATGACGACGTCGCATCACTCAAGGGCGACCTAGAGATTGACGAGCAGGTGCGTGAACAGGTTGAAATTGAGACCAAATACGCCGGTTATATCGACCGTCAACAGGATGATATCAATCGCCTGAAACAACATGAAAATACCGCTATACCGGAAAATTTCGATTACCAGAGTGTCGAAGGCCTCTCTAATGAAGTGAAACAGAAGTTGATGGAAGCCAAACCTGTTACGCTGGCTCGGGCCTCGAGAATACCAGGGGTTACCCAGGCCGCCGTTTCCCTGTTGTTAATCTATCTGAAAAAACACGGCTTGCTGAAAAAGAGCGTGGCATCCTGATGATGACAGCGGATCAGTTGCAACAAAAATTGCTGCAGGGTGCCTTACAGCAGGGGATTTCCGTATCGCAACAGCAGGCCGAGCAATTAGTGGCCTACTTATTGCTGTTTGAAAAGTGGAACAAGGCCTACAACCTGTCGGCAGTGCGCGATATCGAGCAGATGCTGTCACGACACATACTCGACAGTTTGAGTGTGGTGCCCTATATCGATGCGGATAATTACATCGATGTTGGAACCGGGGGCGGATTGCCTGGCATTCCTCTGGCCATTATGTTCCCTGAAAAGACATTTACCCTGCTCGACAGCAACGGCAAGAAGTCCCGTTTTCAATTTCAGGCTGTGACTGAATTGAATCTGACCAATGTCTCGGTGCACAACGGTCGGGTGGAACAGTATCAGCCACCCGAGTTGTTTGATGGTGTGATCAGCCGGGCGTTTGCAAGTCTGAAAGATATGACCGATGGCTGCCACCACCTGTTGAAATCGGGTGGTAACTTCCTCGCCATGAAGGGTATTTACCCGCAAGACGAGTTGAGTGAATTGGCAAAAAACTATAAGGTTTCTGCCTCTTACCCACTACAGGTTTCCGGTGAAGAAGGCGAGCGGCACCTGTTGATCATTGCGGCAGAATAATAATCTGCAAGGACAGAACATTGACCAGAATTTTTGCGGTAACCAACCAGAAAGGCGGTGTTGGCAAGACCACCACCTGTGTGAATCTGGCCGCGTCCCTGGTGGCAACCAAGAAGAAAGTGTTGCTGGTGGATCTTGATCCTCAGGGCAATGCCACCATGGGTAGTGGTATTGATAAGAACGATGTTGATATCACTGTATATGAGGTTTTGGTCGGCGCCTGCAAAGCCGAGGATGCGATCATTGAATCGCCCAGTGGCAAGTTTCAGGTTCTGCCCTCCAACAGCGACCTGACTGCCGCTGAAGTGGAAATGCTCAGTCTGGACAGCAAGGATCAGCGTCTCAAGATTGCGCTGGAAGGTATTCGTGATCAGTTCGATTACATCATTATTGACTGCCCTCCATCGCTCAATATGCTGACACTCAATGCTTTGGCAGCCTGTAATGGCGTATTGATTCCCATGCAGTGTGAATACTACGCCCTGGAGGGGCTGTCAGCCCTGCTCAATACCATCAACCAGATTCAACAGACGGTTAATCCGCAGCTGATTGTCGAGGGTATTTTACGCACCATGTACGACCCACGCAGCAGCCTCACCAAAGACGTCAGTGCTCAATTGATGGAATATTTTGGTGACCAGCTATATCGCACCTGCATCCCTCGCAATATTCGCCTAGCAGAGGCGCCGAGTTTCGGTCAGCCAGCCCTGATTTATGATCGCCAATCCAGAGGTGCTGTTGCCTATCTGGCGCTGGCCGGTGAAATGTTGCGGCGTCATGAGAGCGGTGCGACTACCAACGAAGCATTACAAGAAGAAGCTTAAATCGAGCGACACAGTTAAGGTACAGACAGAGATGGCATCGAAGAAGAAAGGATTAGGGCGTGGCCTGGAGGCGTTGTTGGGTGGTGCTGCGGTGACCCCATCGGCGTCAGAGGTTGGAGTTTCAGCCGCAACAAGCAATGAAGCAGCCCAGACTGACGTACTCGATGGCAAGTTGGCGGAATTACCCATAGAGTTTCTGCAGCGCGGCAAATACCAGCCGCGTCGTGATATGCACCCCGAAGCACTGGAGGAACTGGCTGAATCCATTAAGGCTCAGGGTGTTATGCAACCCATTGTCGTGCGCCCTATTGGCACCGACAAATACGAAATTATCGCCGGTGAACGCCGCTGGCGGGCCTCGCAATTGGCCAGTCTGGAAAAAATCCCCTGTGTGATCCGCGAAGTGGCGGACGAAGCCGCTATTGCCATGGCGCTGATTGAAAACATTCAGCGGGAAGATCTAAATCCCATGGAAGAGGCCATGGCCCTCAAGTGCCTACAGGATGAATTTGAGCTGACTCACCAGGAAGTGGCTCAGGCTGTCGGCAAATCGCGCACTACGGTAACCAATTTGTTGCGACTCATTTCCCTGACCGATGATGTCAAAAAGATGCTGGAGCATGGCGATCTGGAAATGGGGCATGCCCGATCCCTGCTGTCACTGGATGCCAGTGATCAGCGGGAAGTGGCGCGTCAGGTGGTGGCCAAAGGTTTATCGGTACGCCAGACCGAGGCATTGGTTCGCAAGATTCAGCAAGGCGATACCAAGTCCGAGAAGCCGTCCCAGCAAGCCAATTCGGATATTGAGAAGCTCGAGACTGGCCTGTCGGAAAAAGTGGGTGTTCCTGTCCACATCAATCATGGCGCCAAGGGTAAGGGCAAACTAACCTTCAGTTACAATAATCTGGATGAACTGGATGGGATCCTCGCCCATCTTGGCTATGAATCCTGATTTTTGATTTAAGTAGATCATTCCCGGGACGCCAGCTCTGGTGTCTCTGTGCGTCAATATGGTGCTTTAGTCTATAACTTCAGCCTTTTCTGGTGCTTTTTGTTGATAGCCAGCAACCTTACCTCTATAATTCGCGGCGCCTGTGATAAAGCCCCGTATTGTCGAGGTTTGATCGAGGTAGAGAGTGAGACCTGTTGGTTCCGGACGTTGCCTGATTGGCTTACAAAACAGAGCCTGAGAGGAAGCCTTGACCAGCATAAAAAAACCGCCAGTTTTAATCGTGCCTGCTGTACAGGCCGTGGTATTGGGGTTGAGTGCCGTTGCGCTGTCCCGTGATGACAAACTGGATCCTGTTTCCTACCTGATCGGTGGGTTGATTGCGGTCATACCACATCTCTACTTTTCGATTTATGCCTTTCGTTATATGGGTGCGCGAGCAGCCAGAGATATCACCCGCTCTTTTTACAAAGGTGAGCTTGGTAAATACCTGCTGACTCTGGTGGGGTTCGCTCTGGTGTTTTTGCAGGTAAAAGATGTCGATATGATCGCGCTGTTTGGTGGTTACTTGTTTATGCTGCTGTTGCAATGGTGGTTGACAGCGAAAGTAATCAACCGCTATCAGGGCAGCTAACTGATAAGCTGAGATGTTTTAAAAGCGCTTTGGTGTCAGAGTTTTTTTATAACATTTTAAATTAAGGGTGCTTGAGAAAATTATGGCAAGCGAAGGTTTGACTCAAACGGGGTACATTCAACACCACTTGCAAAACATGGCTTACGGCAAATTGCCGGCGGGTTATGAGCGTGTGGATGCGGAAGGCAATGTACATGTCTTAGAAAACGCCACCTGGACTCTGGCGCACACTTCTCAGGAAGCGGCGGATATGGGTTTTTGGGCGATTCACCTGGATACCATTGGTTGGTCTCTGGTTCTGGGTTTCCTGTTCAGTTTTGTATTCTTTAAGGCGGCCAAGCGAGCAACTACTGATGTACCACGTGGTATGCAGAGCTTTGTTGAGCTGGTTGTCGAGTTCATCGATAACACCGTAAAAGATACGTTTCATCACTCCAATAAGCTGGTTGCTCCGATGGCGCTGACCATTTTTGTTTGGGTGTTCCTGATGAACCTGATGGATCTGGTGCCCATTGACTGGCTGCCGCTGACCGCTGCTACTGTTTCTGGCGATCCTCACTTGTTCTTTAAAGTGGTACCAACCACTGACCCCAATGCCACCCTTGGTATGGCGATTGGTGTATTCCTGCTGATGATTTTCTTCAGTATCAAGAACAAAGGTATCGGTGGCTTTGCCAAAGAATTGGCCCTGCACCCGTTTAATCACCCGGTAATGATTCCGTTCAACCTGTTCCTGGAGCTGGTTGGTCTGATCGCCAAGCCAATTTCACTTGGATTGCGACTGTTCGGAAACCTCTAT
Source organism: Candidatus Pelagadaptatus aseana (assembly GCF_040362265.1). Taxonomy (NCBI): domain Bacteria; kingdom Pseudomonadati; phylum Pseudomonadota; class Gammaproteobacteria; order Cellvibrionales; family Cellvibrionaceae; genus Candidatus Pelagadaptatus; species Candidatus Pelagadaptatus aseana. The sequence goes on along the minus strand of NZ_BAABNJ010000005.1, from coordinate 2,278 downwards.
GCCGGTGAGATGATCTTTATCCTGATTGCTCTGCTCTACTCTGCTGGCCTGGTGTTTGGCGTATTCGGCGGTGTTCTGCAGTGGGCATGGGCAGTATTCCACATTCTGGTTATTACTCTTCAAGCCTTCGTGTTTATGGTGTTGACCACCGTATATATGGCGATGGCGCACGACGTAGACGAACACCATTAATAACGATTTCAACCTTTAACTTTAACTTTTCAACTTAAAAACTGGAGAAAACTAATGGAAGCACTTGGTTTGGTATACATCGCGAGCGCACTGTTGATTGGCCTGGGCGCCCTGGGTACTGCTGTAGGTTTCGGCCTGCTGGGCGGCAAGCTGCTGGAAGGTTCTGCCCGTCAGCCTGAGCAAGGTCCTGCTCTGCAAGGTAAAATGTTCCTGATGGCTGGTCTGTTGGATGCGGTTCCAATGATCGGTGTTGGTATCGGCATGTACCTGATCTTTGTTGTTGCACCTGGCCTGGTAGGTTAATTACACCCCATCCCTTTTGTAACTTTTTAACAAAGATGAATGAGGTGTCGGTGTGAACATTAATTTGACTTTGATCGGCCAAACGATTTCGTTTGCGTTCTTCGTGTGGTTCTGCATGAAGTTCGTATGGCCTGCGCTGACTTCCGTAATGGAAGAGCGCGAAAAGAAAATCGCCGATGGTCTGGAAGCCGCGGATCGCGCAGACAAAGATCTTGAGCTGGCTCAGAAAAAAGCCACTCAACAACTTCGTGAAGCGAAAGAAGAAGCCGCAGCAATCATCGAGCAAGCTAACAAGCGCGCTGGCCAGATTGTTGAGGAAGCCAAAGATTCAGCCAAGGCTGAAGGCGATCGACTGAAAGCCGCAGCTGAAGCTGAGATTGAGCAGGAAATGAACCGCGCTAAAGAAGAACTGCGTGGCAAGGTTGCTGCCCTGGCGTTGGCAGGTGCTGAAAAAGTACTGGCTGCGTCCATCGATGAAAAAGCTAACAGCGAGTTGGTAAACCAGTTAGCAGCTGAATTGTAAGTGAGGTAATACCAATGGCCGAACTTACAACTCTCGCAAGACCTTACGCCAAAGCTGCTTTTGAAGCGGCCGACGCGGCTGGCGCTCTGGCGCAGTGGTCTCAAATGCTGAAACTGGCTGCCGCTGTATCACAGCAGGAAGCAATGACCAAGGTAATGGGTTCCCCATCCTTGACCACCGAGCAAAAAGCGGAAGCTTTTGTGGGTGTGTGTGGCGAAGAAATTGACGCCAAGGTTGCCAATCTGATTGGTTCCCTGGCCACCAATGGTCGCCTGCCATTGTTGCCTCAGATTCAACAGTTGTTCGAACTGCACAAAGCGCAGCGCGAAAAATCTGTTGATGTGGTTGTGACTACAGCCTTTGAGCTAACCGGTGAATTGCAAGACAAACTGGCGAAATCTTTAAGTGCCAAGCTGGACCGTGAAGTGAATCTCACCACTGACGTAGACGCAAGTCTGCTGGGTGGCGCCCTGGTTCGAGCGGGTGACACAGTAATTGACGGTTCGGTACGCGGTCGCTTGACCAAACTTGCCGAAGCAATGAACTCCTGATCCGTGCGGATCAGGAAATTGAGGAACAGAGCATGCAGCAACTGAATCCTTCTGAAATCAGTGACATTATCAAGCAGCGCATCGATGGTCTCGATGTAACTGCTAAAGCCCAGAATGAGGGCACCGTGGTTTCCGTAACCGACGGTATTATTCGTATTCACGGTCTCGAAGACGTGATGTACGGTGAAATGATCGAGTTTGACGGCGGCGTATACGGCATGGCGTTGAACCTGGAGCGTGACAGCGTTGGTGCTGTTATCCTGGGTGACTACAAAGGCATTGCCGAAGGTCAAACTTGTAAGTGTACAGGTCGTATTCTTGAAGTACCTGTGGGTGATGAACTGCTGGGTCGCGTTGTTGACGCACTTGGTAACCCAATCGATGGTAAAGGCCCAATCGGTAACAGCAAAACTGACGCAATCGAAAAAATCGCCCCGGGCGTAATTGATCGTCAGTCAGTTGATGAGCCTGTTCAGTTTGGTCTGAAAGCCGTTGACTCCATGGTACCTGTAGGTCGTGGCCAGCGTGAGCTGATCATTGGTGACCGTCAGACCGGTAAAACCGCTATTGCCGTTGATGCCATCATCAACCAGAAAGGCACTGGCATTAAGTGTATCTACGTAGCTGTTGGCCAGAAGGCCTCTTCTATCGCTTCCGTTGTACGTAAGCTGGAAGAGCACGGCGCCATGGATCACACCATCATCGTAGC